>JAJCZG010000085.1 GCA_029262475.1 Deltaproteobacteria bacterium | reverse complement strand
CCGGGCATTGCCGGTCATGATCTTCGAGACGGTCTTTACAAAACTCGCCGAGTCTCTGGGCTTCGAGCCCTCCAGGAGCAAAGCCTGGTCGTAGACCAAGTCTATGTACTCTTTTAAGAGCGCGCTATCCTTATCCTTTTCGAGTATCGAGGTCATCGCCTCGAAGAGCGGGTGCGAGGGGTTTATCTCAAGGCTCTTCTGAACCTCAGGCACATCCTGCCCCATCGAGCGAAGGAGCTTTTCCATATTAGGGTCCATTGCGCCCTCGTCGGTAACGAGGCAGCAGGGGCTGTCCTTTAGCCTGCCGGAGAGGCGGACTTCCTTTAGGTTATCGTCTAAATGCTCCTTAATAAGCCCGATAAGCCCTTCGTACTTCTTCCCGGACTCTTTTTTCTCCTCTTCGCCTTTTTCGTCGATATCCACTTCACCCTTTACGACACTCTTAAGCTTCTTGCCACCGTACTCAAAGCCGGTCATGAGCATGTCATCTACATCGTCGAGCATGATAAGGACCTCGTAGTCCTTCTCCTTAAAGCCCTCGATGTAGGGTGATGACGCGGCCTCCTCAATTGTGGTTGCCGTTATGTAATAGATATCATCCTGGCCTTCTTTCATCGACTCCACATAGTCGGCAAGGCTCCTCGGCTTACCTTCAACTGATTTCGTCGAGGCGAATAAGAGCAAGTCGGCGATGGTCTCGCGCCGGGCAAAGTCGAAGTGGATGCCCTCCTTTAAGATCCTGCCGAACTCGGAGTAGAGCTCAAGGTATTTGTCAAACTCCTTCTCCTTCATATCCTTAAAGGTATCTAAAACCTTTTTGGTGACGCTATTTTTTATGATCTCGACCTTATTGTTATTCTGGAGTAACTCCCTTGAGACATTTAGCGGCAGATCCGAGGAATCGACCATGCCCTTTACAAAACGCAGGTACGGAGGAACGAGTGAATCGCAGTGGTCGATTATCTTCACCCTCTTTACGTAAAGGGTAAGGCCAGCCTGGTAGTCCTTGTAGAAGATATCCATAGGCATCTTACCTGGTATGAAGATGAGGCTCGTAAACTCGCTTGTCCCCTCGGCCCGGTAGTGTATTACCTTCGCCGGGTCGCTCATGTCGTGGGCTATGTGCTTATAGAATTCGTTATACTCGGTATCCGTTATCCCGGACTTGTCCTTTAGCCATATCGCCTTCATGGAGTTTAGCGTCTCTTCTTCCGTGACCGTTACCTTCTCGCCCTCGGTCTCCTTGCTATCCTCTTCGCGCTCGACGTCCATCACGACCGGATGCTCGATAAAGTCGGAATACTTTTTTATGACGTGGCGAACTTCCCACTCGTCAAGGTACTTCTTCTCCTCATCCTTTAAGTGCAGGGTGACGTCCGTCCCCTTGCCTTCTTTTTCTATATCGTCAACGGTAAAGGAGCCGTCGGCCGTGGACTCCCACTTTAAACCGGCCTTATCATTGGAGCCCGCCTTCCTGGTAATGACCGTAACCTTATCGGCTACGAGAAAGGCAGAGTAGAAACCTACTCCGAACTGGCCTATTAGCTCGGGGTTATCGCGAGCGTCGCTCTTCTGTATAGCGGCTATAAAATCCTTGGTGCCGGAGTGGGCAATGGTGCCGAGCTCTTTTATCGCCTCATCCCTGGTCATGCCGATACCGTTATCGCTAATGGTAAGGGTGCCTGCTTCACTATCGGCTGTGATCTTTATCCTGAAACCCTTCTCTGCTTCCAGCATAGCCGTATTCGTAAGTGACTCGAAGCGCGCCTTGTCTATGGCGTCGGATGCGTTGGAGACGAGTTCCCTTAAAAATATCTCCTTATGCGAGTAGAGGGAGTGGATCATAAGATCCAGCAGTTGTTTTGTTTCTGTCTTAAACTCCATTGTCTTCGTGGACATCTGTAAGTACCTCTCTATGATTTAATATTTTTTATTCCCGGAAGCGGGCGCCGGCCCTCGTAAATATCCAAAGACCTAAGCGGTGAAGGGTAGGCCGCAAACGGGACCCGTCATTTACCGGTTTAACCAATTTGATCAAAGCCGTCTTCGGAACAGGTAATATTACCTCTGTATGGTCAATCAGTCAATACTTTAATAAAAAATGCTTTTTTCTGGCATTTATCTGTTTTTTTATCTGTTTTTGATAAATTATACGAGATTTTCACTCTTTAGAAGAGGTTTACACCGGGGGACTAAAACGGCTACCGGAAGGCGTGCTACTATTAACGGCGATAATGAAGCTCAAGCGTTATGAGGCCTCATCCGTCGTAATTACCTTAAATATCTTCGATTTATTGATAAAATAGTGTTCTCCGCTCGTCTTTTCCTTAACTACCAGAAATTTTTGAGCATGATTTAGAAAATCAGAGAGGCGCGACTTCTCATTCGGCCCTTCTTCGGCGAGCATAATGCCGTCCTTGGTGCTGCCGTCGTAAAAGACTATCCTTACATTCTCGGTATGTATGAATATGCCACTCTCCGCTCCGAACTTCTCGGCGTCCTTATCCGGTGTCCAGATGAGATATTTCATATTATTCTTATTTATGAATTCGATCTTTCCGGATCCATTGAGCTTGAACGGGAAGACTGTCGGGCCGCCTTCGAGAAAGGTAGAGACCTTGGCGTGACCCTTCTGTCCGGGGAAGCGGTTTATCCCTACAAAGAAGGCACCCGCAGCTATGGAGTCGTCGTCGCTTAATACTGTCGCGTTTATCTTTTCTGTCGGTACTTTATAATCGTTCATCTCTTATCTCCCTTAGGATTCCATCAGCATCAAGGAATTAGTATTACTGATATCAAAGCCTTTGCCTTTAAGTAGCGTTAACATGCCACCCTTATCGCCCGCATGAAGAAACGCCTCATCCGGCGCAATGACCTTATCCGTAACGAGCCGCAAGAGCGCATCGTTAAGTAGCTCCATGCCGAGTCCCCTGCCCGTCTGTATAATGGAAGGTATCTGGTAGACTTTTCCGTCTCTTATTAGGTTAGAGACCGCAGAGTTCACCATGAGCTTCTCAAAGGCCGCTACCCTGCCGCCCCCTATCTTCTTACATAAGCTCTGGGCTATTACACCCTTAAGCGAGCTCGCCAGCATGCTCCTTATCTGCCCCTGTCGTTCGCCCGGGAACTGGTCTATCATCCTGTCTACGGTCGAGGCTGCGGTAGTAGTGTGGAGGGTGGCCAGTACCAGGTGCCCCGTCTCCGCCGTTTCTATGGCAATGGATACCGTCTCAAGGTCGCGCATCTCGCCAACGAGTATTATATCAGGGTCTTCGCGGAGCGCTGCCCTGAGGGCCCCTGCAAAGCTCATGGTGTGGACTTTCACCTCGCGCTGGTTTATGAGGCAGCCTTTATTCTCATGCACGAACTCGACCGGGTCCTCGATGGTGACGATATGGAGGTTCCGTTTACGGTTTATATAGTCGATCATCGCGCTAAGGGTAGTGGACTTACCCGACCCGGTAGGGCCGGTAACGACCACCAGACCCTTCTTTAAGAGACAGAGGTCCAGGATCTCTTGTGGGAGCCCCAGATCTTCCGCCGTCAGTATTTCGGTCGGTATGAGCCTGAAGACCGCCCCAACGCCCTTTCTATCCACAAATGCGTTACAGCGAAAGCGAGCGAGCCCCTCTATCTCATAAGGGAAGTCGGTGTCGAGCCGCTCCTTGAACTCCTTGATACTTCGGGGGAGCATCATTGAGAAGACGAGCTCCTTTATCCTCTTCGACTCCATGGCCGGAAGGTCGCTCAAGCGCTTTAGTTCCCCGTCTATACGCAGTAGTGGACAACTCCCGGTCGAGATATGTAAATCCGACGCGCCCTCCTCGGCCATCTTTCGTAAGAGTCCGTTAACCTCAGGCTCTCCAGCCGCTCGAGCGTTTTCAAATGGCGAGGGCTCGGCAGGGGGGGGCGAGGCCGGAGAGGCTTTACCTCCTCCGTTAGCTGTACCCGCTGCGGGCCTACCGACCAAGACCTGGGTGAGTTCACCCTGCCTCATTACGGTGACCTTAAACGAGATCTCTCCCAGATTATACCCGAAGACCGTCGTCTCCGAACTCTTAAGCTCCTCTCTGGAGCCGGTAGGGATTATCTCACCTACAAGTGCGTGAATATTTTGCGTGGTTAGGGTCTGATTTATAACCGGGTAGACTTCTTTGCCGCTCCTTACGGAGGGCTCTTTATTCGTCTCCAGCAAAAAATCCTCGCCCTCCTTGAGGCTTCCAAGAAATACGTCTATTTTAGCCAAACCAGGCCTACTCTCTTACTGCAATTAGTCTGCATGTTTTTCATAATATATAGAAAAAATTTCATACCTTCTCATACGGGTCGAGGAGCTTTTTGGACTCGTCGAGCGCAAACCTGTCGGTCATGCCCGCAATATGGTCGCAGATGGTTCTTTCCTTTCCTCTTTTACTAACGTTACCGTACTTATCCGGCGGCAAAACCCTCGGGTCCTTAAGGTAAATACTAAAGAGGTTGTCTATTATCCTTCTCGCCTTATCCGCCATCCTCAAAACCCTGTAATGGCTGTAGAGGTTGGCCTTTAGAAAGGCTTTAAGCTCCCTGTTCTTCCTCTCCATCTCAGGACTAAAAGACGCGAGGCGTGTCGGAAAGTTCCTCACGTCGTCGAGCGAACCTATGCCCTCCCTTGATATCGAATCGCTTAGTATTCCAACAAGGTCTGTTACCTGCCTGTTAATTATGCCTATGATCGTCTGGCACTTTATGATCTTAAAGTCCGCTTTGGGGCTTTTATCCCTAGCTTCCTTGCAACTTTCGCGCCACAATTCAATCTCATCAAGCGCCTCCGGCTCGAGCATCTTGCTTGATAGCCCGTCGTCTATGTCGTGGTTGTTATAGGCTATCTCGTCGGCCAGGTCTACAATCTGGGCTTCAAGGCAGGGGGCTTTACCTGGCTCGTACTCCCCAACGAGCCCCGGCCTGTCGTGCTCCGAGGAGTGCTTTACAATCCCCTCGCGCACCTCCCAGGTAAGGTTAAGACCTGTAAAACCGGGGTAACGGAGCTCCAGTTCCTCAACGATCCTAAGGCTGTGGGCGTTATGCTCAAAGCCCCCGTGCTCGCTCATGAGCTCATTTAAGGTCTCTTCACCGGTGTGACCAAAGGGCGGGTGCCCCAGGTCGTGGGCGAGCGCAATGGCCTCAGAGACATCTTCGTTTAGCCCGAGAGCCCTGGCGATGGTCCTCGATATCTGGGCAACCTCTATCGTGTGGGTGAGCCTCGTCCTGTAGTGGTCCCCCTCGTGGTAGACGAATACCTGGGTCTTGTACTCAAGCCTCCTGAAAGCCTTGCAGTGAACTATCCTGTCCCTGTCCCTCTGGTACGGGCTCCTGAAGGCGTGCTCGGGCTCTTCATAACGCCGCCCCTTCGTAAGATCGCTTTTTAACGCGTATGGGGCCAAAGCCCTCTCTTTTTTATCGTAATAATCAAGAGTCATTTTTGGTGACCTCGTGTATTGACTGCTACATGGACGCTTTTTAACGCGTACGGGGCCAAGGCCCTCTCTTTTTTATCGTAATAATCAAGAGTCATTTTTGTTGACCTCGTATATTGACCGCTACAGGGACGCTTTTTAACGCGTACGGGGCCAAAGCCCTCTCTTTTTTATCAAAAAAATTCAAAGTCATTTTTGTTGACCTCGTATATTGACCTCGACATGGGAAAGTTATATAATATGTCTATGAAGAAGCTATCTCTCATACTATTCATATTTCTATTAACCGCGGGTTGTAGTTCGGTCTTGTCAGAGACTGCGTTAAAGGACGTTGACCGTTCGATTACCGTACCGGCAGTTCAAGCCGACCCGGAAAGTTATACCGGCAAGACCGTCGTCTGGGGCGGACGCATAGTCAAAGCGGAAAACATGAAAGACGTTACCATGATAGAGGTTTTGGAGTCGCGCCTCTCCATTATGGACATCCCTTCCAATGAAAAGTCCAGGGGCCGCTTTCTAATAGAAGCGCCGGGCTACCTCGACACTCTTACCTATAAAAAAGATATTGAGATAACCGTAGCCGGGGTCATAAAGGGCGTAGAACATAATGCTATCGGTAAGATGAGCTACCCCTATCCGGTTCTTTCGCCCCTGGAGATGGAAATAAGCGATCCCCCGGATACATACTACTACGACTATCCGTTCCGTAACAGGCCTTACTACTATGATCCGTACTATGAACCTTACTACTACGGACCGCAGTTCCCATACTATTACCGCCCAAGAGGGCTCCACCGTATTCCCTAAAGACCTTCGTCTTTTCTTCTCATAGCGCTACCTGAGATTAATGCCTAAAAACTGCTCAACCGGAAAGACGTTAAAGAGCGTCGTCTTTGACCTGCTAACAGGCACTTATACGGTCTTTAATAAAAAGCCATTACTCCGGGTCACAGCCCTCTTTCAGGTGCATTAAATAGTCCGTATACTCATCATAGTGCTCCGCCATGAGTTCGTCCAT
Organism: Deltaproteobacteria bacterium; assembly: GCA_029262475.1. GTDB lineage: Bacteria > Desulfobacterota > GWC2-55-46 > GWC2-55-46 > JAJCZF01 > JAJCZG01. The sequence goes on along the minus strand of JAJCZG010000085.1, from coordinate 6,238 downwards.
GTCGCGTGCTTCCGGGTCGATATCTTTCTTTACCTTCAGGAATTCTATAAAGGTCATCTCCGTCGCCTCCATCGAAACTAAGTGATCTCTTTGATTAACTCGCATGGGTTAAGTCCCATACGGATACCAGACCTATAAAGCGAGCCCCGCCGAGTACGAAATGGGGTCTTCAATGCCCGCGCCCTTAAAACCCTTAAGCCTTAAGAGGCAGGAATCACACTCGCCGCATGCTAACTTCTCTTCCTTGTAGCAGGACCACGTCAGGTGGAAGGGGGCCTTAAATTCCGAGCCGAGAGTTACTATCTCGGTCTTATTCTTATGTACAAGCGGGGCCTCTATCTTTATATCGGTCTCCGGCTTCGTCCCAAGCCTCGCCATCTCCTCAAAGCTTTTTAGAAACTCCTCCCTGCAGTCCGGGTAGCCGGAGCTATCCTCCTCCACTACCCCAATCATTACGCTCTCGGCACCTATGGTTTCGCCCCAGGAGACCGCAGCGCTTAGAAAATGAGCGTTACGGAAGGGGACGTAGGTAATGGGTATTTCGTTAGCGCCGGGGTTCCCGGCAGGGTTCCCGGTGGGGACGTCGATGGAGGCGTCGGTTAAGGCGGAGCCGCCTATCTCATGGAGATACTCCAGAGATATTACAAGCCGTTTTTGTACCTTAAAATAGTCGGCAAGCTTATTAAATGACTTTAATTCCCTGGCTTCGGTCTTTTGACCGTAGTTGACGTGAAGGAAGGCCACCTCGCCTCGGGCTGCGGCGAGGGCTGCGGTTACGGTGCTGTCCAAACCTCCGCTTACCAGCACCACTGAGAGCGGACCAAAACGTTCGCCTTTATGTCGCATTTCTCATAACCCCTCACCGGCCTCTTCCAGCAGGCCAAAAGTAACGTATATTAAAACATATACCCGAAGAAGCCTCAATAAAAAATTTTCCGGTTTATCTCCAGCATAAGCCCCTTCAGGTCGGTCTCGGTATATGCCTTGATAACCGGTAACTCCGTATTTTCATATATTTTTTTCTGCTTAAGCAGTATCCCGTAGTCAGCGTCCGATACGCTCTTCTCCGTGGCCCTTCTATCTAGCCTCTCCTTTAAAACCCCAATTGATGCCTCGCACTCTATTATATGAAGCACCGCACCGCACTCTTTTACCCCTTTATTTAATGCTCTAAGCTCGGCTTCTTCTACAAAGGTAGCGTCCACCACAACAGAACGCCCAACACGTATGAGCCCGCAAGCCCGACTAATAAGCTCCTTATACGTCCTCGCGGTAATACCGGCTGTATAGAGCCCCTCTCCGTAACCGTCGTGGTGCGCTTCATACGGGTCTATGCCCAAAAACTCCTTCCTTACTATATCGCTCCTCAGGAGCTTTATCCCCGTACCACGCACTAGTTCGCTCGCAAGCGTTGACTTCCCCGAACCGCTAAGGCCGCGAAGCGCAATAGATAGGGGCCTCACCTTACCCCCCCCCTTCGCCCCGCCGCCGCCGTCGGCAAGGGCGTATTGCTCCGAGAGATGAAAATAACGAATGGCACTTACCTCCGAGCAAAGCCTCTCACCAGGGTCAACCTCTTCCTCTCTCACCTTAAACCCCTCGACCTTACCACGGACGTAGGCCCTGTAGCATTTGTAGAAATTAATAAGCTCCATTCCGTCCGCGTCCCCCGATTCTTCGAAATACCTCTCCTCCAGGGCCCTTGCAAGATCTCCTCTCCCAAGGTAATCCAGATCCATTGAGAGGAAGGCGATATCGGCCACCGTATCCGAGAAGCGAAAACGCTCGTTAAACTCTATACAGTCTATTATCTCAATGCTCCGGTCTATGGAGATATGCTCCGAGTGAATATCGCCGTGGCAGTCGCGTATCCGCCCCTCGGCCATACGTCTTAGAAAGAGCGTTTTATTCTTTGCAATAAAACCGGCCGAGTAAGCCTTTATCAAATCGAATCTCTCTAAAGAGATCGTCTCACCGATAAACCCTTCGGTCTGCGAAAAATTCTCCGTAACATTTGCTTCTATTACCTGTGGTGAGCCGAACCCTGATATCCGCTCCCCGCCGTCGGCCTCCCGGTGAAAGTCCGAAAGCCTATCCGCTACTCTTGAGATAACTCCGGCGTCGGCGTGATCTGCCTTGATAAGCTCCTTTAGTACCTTTCTCTCGTCAAGGCGTCTCATCTTAACGCCATACTCGACGATCTCTCCGGAGCTGCCTTCGACCATGAAAAGACCATCTTCTTCGGTCACCGGCACTACGCCGAGATAGATATCCGGGGCGAGACGCCGGTTAAGCCTCACCTCTTCGGTACAGTAGTGGAGTCTCTTATCTAGCGTTGAAAAGTCGAGAAAGCCGAAGTCGACAGGCTTTTTTATCTTGTAGGCGTAACTCTCCGTAAGTAATATATACGAAATATGGGTCTGTATGAGCTCCACCGGGACCTCTGGTACGCCGCCGCCGGACGAACGGAGGGGAGGGTAGGCCGACCTTTCAAGTAACGCTTCTATAAGTTTAGGCACTCCCATCTTTTACCCTTCGTTACCTAAGAGGTAGAGGGCCTTAAGCGCCCTGTATTCTTCCCCGTAATCAAGGCCGTAGCCTACGACGAAAAGCCCCTCGTCTATCTCAAAGCCCTTGTACCGTACCTCAACCGGCGCGCCTCTTCTACATAGAAGCGCGCAGCACTTAAGTGAAGCCGGGGCCATCTCTTTAATAACCTCTCTGACCTTAAGATAAGTCGCCGCGGTATCTATTATATCTTCCACTATTATAACGTCACGCCCCGTTAGGTCAATCTTCGGATAAAGCGTAAGGCGCGGCTCATGGGCCGGGGTAGTGCCGTTAGTGTAACTTTCGGCCTTGACGAAATCAATCTCCACATCCATAGTAAGCTCCCTTGCCAGATCGGAGAGGAAGATAAATGCCCCCCCGAGCACGCAGACGAGCACCGGTCTCTTATCCAAATATTTAGAATTTATCTCAGAGGCAACCCTCCTTACCGCCTCTTTAATCTCCTCTTCGCTCTTAAATAATTTGAGCCCGTGGGTCTTCATCCGAGTGCCTTTCTTTTCTTTTAAAGATCAAACGCGTATTATTATAAAGTGGATATGAAAAATATTTACGCTCTCATGCGTAGCGGTAAAGGGGGTATTCAGTTAAATTTCAAGAGCATTTGGCGCGTACGCATAACCCTTGAAAATTAAGAAGGGTTTGTTGACCACACTGGTGTGAGTGCTACGGCGGGTTAGCCCGGCAATCATCACCGGCCTAAGGAACTCTACCTAAAGAAGAGAAAAATAGCTACTCCGGCCACGCTATAGCAGAAATATCTTTAAATGACGCCCTTAATAGGTTAAAATATAATACTGTGTAAATACTATATTAAAGGAGTTTCTCTTTTGCCGCGATTATTATATTTACCTTTAATATTAACTGCGTTATTTTTCTCAACGCCTGCGTTTGCTTCCGTTGAGGCCGATGTGGCCGCTCGGGACGTACAGGCTGATACCACAGTTGATGCCGGTGCGGATACAGTGGTTAATGGAGAAGCGGATGCCGCAGTTAATACTAAACTCGTTTCGCCTGAAAAGTTAGAGATAAACAAGGGGGACCGTTACGGCTGGACACCCCTTTTATTTGCCGCTTCTGAGGGCGATGTAACCGAGGTCAAGAAACTCATATCCGAGAGGGCGCTCATTAACCAGCCGGACGCCATGGGAAATACCGCACTCATGCTGGCGACGATGCGTGGTTTTACGGAGCTCGTCAATGTACTTTTGGCCGAGGGCGCAGACGTAAACGCCAGTAGCAATAACGGCAATACAGCACTCCTTCTGGCATCAATGAAGGGGCGCACATTTTTAGTAAATCTTCTCATGGAGGCCGGAGCCGAAGTAAAGGTCATGAACTCAATGGGCGATACTCCGCTCTCTCTTGCTACCTTCTACGGCCATGACGATATCTTCGAATCCCTGCTATACGAAGGTTCCGACACCAGCTATTTCACTTCTATGGGCATCTCTCTCCTGATGCAGGCTTCGGCGGCCGGGCGCTACGACCAGGTTCGCCTCCTTATCGCAAGCGGGGCGGATGTTAACAACAAGACAGCGGACGGGACAACGGCCCTCTGCCTCGCCGCCGAACACGGCCACCTGAAGATTCTTAAAATACTCATAGAAAGCGGCGCCGATGTAAACATCTCCACGAAAGACGGCTGGACCCCACTTTTACACGCCGCACATACTGCATCAAGAGATACCTTTAATATACTTATCGAGAACGGCGCCGATGTAAACCATAAGACGAACACCGGCTGGACTGCAATACACGCGGCCTCAAACTCCGGCGATATATCCATCGTTGAAGCTCTCATCAAGAGCGGCGTGAATGTCAATGCAAGGGACTCGTCCAGAACCTCACCGCTTATGGCCGCCTCCAGGAAAGGTCATATCAAGATCGTAAAACTCCTTATCTCCAAGGGTGCGGACATTAACGCCATGGACATAAAAGGATTCACACCCCTTATCCACTCCCACACACTAGGAAACGACGAAACTACCAAGGCCCTGCTGAGAAGCGGTGCTGATATAAATATCCGCACCAGAGAAGGCAAAAAGGTCTACGAATACAAGTTCTACGGACACAGAAGAAATATCTTCGACCTCCAGAGGGAGATAGGGCTAGGCATCTAGCCTCTTGGTCCACAATCGCTTAGACCGACAATTCTACGCCACCCCCTACCAGTCCCACCGCTCTTCCTTCCACGGGTCACCGTGGTTATGGTATCCTTCCCACTCCCAGAAACCTTTTCTGTCTTCGGCCATGAACTCCACGCCCGTAACCCATTTAGCGCTCTTCCAGAAATAGAGTTTAGGCACGACGAGCCTTACGGGCCATCCGTGCTCTTCGCTAAGTTCTTTCCCGTCGTGCTTAAAGGCGAAGAGCGCATCCTCGAAGAAGAATTCTTCTATCGGCAGGTTCGTAGTAAAATCCCCCGCAGCGTGGACCGTAACGAACTTCGCCTCCGGCAATATCCGGCAAAGTTTCTTTATCTCTGATGTGGAAACACCCTCCCAGACGTTATCAAGGCGCGTCCAGTGCGTAACGCAGTGGATATCAGCGAGCACCTCGACCCTCGGCAGCGCTGAAAACTCTTCGAAGTTAAAGCTCACCTCATCTTCTACGAGGCCGCTTATCTTAAAACTCCACTCGGAGATATCCACCTCCTGAACGCCGCCTGCCTGAAGCACAGGGAAATTAACCGTCTTTTTTTGACCCGGCGCTACCCGCTCGGTGCGCGTCGTATCCGAACTTATAATCCTCTTCATCTCTTATTCTCCTACCCGGGCACACCAGCGTCCCCTTAATACGCGCAACAAACCCTATTTAAGATACCAAGGCTCTGCGTACGCGCCCCTATAATGGTCTTGATATTTATCTGCTACTACCTTTGCCGCGTAGCACTGTAATTGAAAACCATCTTCACTCCGACGCGCGTATCAAGAGCATGCTAGCATGGCTAGTGTGCGTGACATTTTTTGTATTTCTTCCCGCTCCCGCAATAGCAAGGGTCGTTACGTCCTATCTTTTTTGCGGGTACTGCGGCTTCTAATAGTTCCGGAGCCTCTTTACGGCAGTATTCTTTTACGGCCTGAAGGAGAGAGTCCGCCGCCTCTTCCACACTCCTTACCCCCCGGTCGAAGAATACTGCGCTGGATTTAGTTTCAAGCTCTATCGCTTCCCGAACTTCCTTGCTATCTATGTCTGCGTTTTTTGCCGCGTGAATGATACGGCAAAAGCCCTTCTCACCGTAACTAGCCCCGAGCGTACCCATGTAGCCGCAGTGCGGAGGGCGAATATCGTCCCCGCCAACAATGGCCGGGTGTATGCCGCAGCTATTCTCATAAGAGAGAAAGAGGCAGCGGAATGCGTACATTGCCCTTATCGACATCTCGATCGAATGGCCGTTTGCCTTTATGTCCTCTATGGCAACGTTATATCTCTCCGGAGTATTAAATAGCGGCCTTCCCGGGGTCTCTTTTGTAATATAATTCGCCTTTATCCGCTCCTCGCGCATTTTGATTCCATCTGTAAGTTCTCGAAGCAGGGACTTCTCCCTCCCGGCGACCAGGCCTTCAACCCTTACCGGATAAGAGACAATACCCCACCACGGCGCGCAGCACCTGCCACCGCACTCTTCGATACAGATATCAGAAAAATACGCCTCTTCTTTTTCCAC
>JAJCZG010000084.1 GCA_029262475.1 Deltaproteobacteria bacterium | reverse complement strand
TGGCCGGACCCTCTGACGAGGTTCATAGAAGTCTTTAAGGTCATGAGCGCCTTCCCTGACGTTAAGCTCACCTTCTTCATGGGAAATTACGAGGAGACAACTAACCTGCCGAGGATATACATCCCGCTCCTTCTACACATTACAATGCCGCTCTTAACGATACTCTTCATATACGCCGGGCTCTTCTTCGGGGCAGTGGGTGTTGTAAAAAAACGCCTTACGGATAACGAATCGTATCTCCTGATTATTACCCTCCTTGCGGTCGTGGTCCCGGTAAGCGTCGTCATCGTACAAAGGAGCCCGCTCTACGACTCCGTACGCCACTTCCTCTTTACCTTCTACCCGCTTACTATCATCGCTGCCTTCGGCATGGAGAGTATCTTTAAGCGCCTTTCGGGAGCAAAGCTAAAGGCGGCTGCGCTACTTACAGCCGGGTACTACGCCTTCATTCTATACACAATGGTGATGCTCCACCCCTACCAGTCTATCTACTTTAACGAGCTGACGGGCGGCCTTAAAGGCGCGTCTAAATATTTTGAGACGGATTACTGGGGGGCTTCGTATAAGGAGGGTATCGAGTGGCTAAATGATAATACCGTGGGAGATGTGAAGGTCGATTCCGGGAGCCACTTTAACATGACGCATTACTTTAGGGACGGCATAACACTCGACGCCGATAAACCCGACTTCTATATCTCTACGACTAGGTACGGCGACGATCAAGCGGTAAGCTCTGAGCCAGTTCATGTTGTCGAAAGGCTCGGTACCCCGCTCCTCTATATAAAGCCTGTGACCAAAGAAGCGCTCTTAAAGCTGCGCACTTCGGCGGGAGGCAAGTAGGCTAGAGCTCCCGAAAGAACCAGACCCTTCCCATCGCCTTCTTTAAAATGGTAAAACCGTTTCTTAGATAAAATTTATTTGTCTCTTCCGTCTTTTCCAGTGTTTTGACGACGTATCTCTTGAAGCCGAGGGCCTTTAAAGGCTCTATCGTCTCCTCTACGAGTCTAGCGCCGACGCGCTTACCCCTCATCCCGTCTGCCACGACTATGTAAAGGAGCTCGGCGTCGCCCTCAACAGGTGCGTATGCGTTCTTGCCCTTGAGGATAAACGGGGCCATCAGGCTATAGAGGACGATTCCGGGGTTTCTGAAAACTGCCTTCAACATGTAGCCTAGCATCTTCAGAAAATTATCCTTTATGAGCGGGTCGAAGAACTCTGTCGGCGAGGCGGCGACTATAAAGCCCGCTGTCTCACCGTCTATCATGGCGATAAAACCAACCCTCCTCGGAAGGCTCAGGAAGTGCCTGTAGAAGACCTTCAAAAGAAAGCTCTCGCCGAGAACCGAGCAGTAGTCTTCCGGGAGCCCGTCCCTGTGGAGCTTGGCACAGACGCTTAACTCTCTCGGCCCAATTTCAATAAATGTCACTTCGTCTTTTGTCGGCATAAATTTTCTAACCCAGATGTCTCGATATAATCTCACTGGAAAACGCCATGATCGTACCCTGCGGGCTCTCCCCTATATTGGTCGGCAGAATGCTAGCGTCCGTTATAAGAACATTCTCGAAGCCACGGAGTTTTCCCTCCGTATCGACTACGGATTTAGCGGGGTCGCTGCCCATCGGAGCCGACGACATCGCGTGCACCGAGATTATCTCAAAACTTCCCGTAGCCGCCCTTGAAATTGCCTCGTCAAATTCCTTCATGGATTTTACCGGCCTCGTCCCGGCGACTGGCAGGTAAAGTTCCACTGCGCCGGAGGCGAATAAAAGACGTGCCGCGCGAGCGAGCGTAAGCTTTATATAGGGCACGTCCGCCGGGTCGAGCTTATAGCGGACAAGGGGCGACCGGCTGTCGAGAGAAGTTATGATAGTCGCCCTGCTCCTTGGCCTTATCATCGCAACGTAGAGGGCGAAGTCGTCGTAATTGTCGAGCATTGCGTTTACGGCTTTTGCGCCGAAGTGAGAGAGCGTCATCGCCATATAGTGCGGCCTGTAGTTAGAAGCCATAAATAAGACCCCTTCCCTCTCGAACTCTTGAATCTGGACGGTGAAGATCGTCCCCTTTTCGGCGTTTACCGGTTTATCGAACCTTGCGGCTATCTTAAGGTTCATATGAAACTCCAGCGAGCGGCCGGCACTCTTCGAAAGCGAACTCCTTCGAAGGAGGTGCGGGGTCTGGAGCGGCCCGCACGCCACTACCAGCTTATCGAACTTTATCCTTACGGCCCTTGGCCCCTCACCGACCCCTGAGACAACACCCCTCACCTCACTAGCTACACCGTTTTTGTGAATAACCTTATCGGCCCTAAGATTCGCCAGCACCCGCGCACCGTCGGAGGCGGCGCTCCTGAGGTAGGTCTGGAGCATGCTCTGCTTCGCCCCGGAGATGCACCCTGTCGGACAGTAATTCTCGTTTATGCACTCTTTAACAGCCCTCGGGGCAAAAGCGTACTTCCACTTAAGCTCTCCGGCCCCCTGCATGAGACGATAAGAATCGAGGTTCGCGCCTTCTTCTATCTTGTGTTTATTTACATTAAGCCTCTCTTCTATGGAGACGAAATGCTTCTTTAGTGACCGGGTATCGTAACCGTCAAGGCCGTGTTTCGTTACCCACTCTTCGAGGACCCAGGGAGGCGTGCGCCATATAAGGGCGCCGTTAATCACACTCCCCCCTCCAACGCACCGCCCCTCGGCAAAGGCTATCGCAGGCTTACCCACAAAGGGAAGAATTCCCCGGTCTCTGTAAAGAGTAGATATCATAGTGCTTATATCGGTGGTGTAACTTTCTGTTGGATAGTAACCGCCATCTTCGATGAATAAAACGTCCTTACCGGCGGCAGCGAGCTTGGCCCCTGCGACACTTCCTCCGGGGCCCGTGCCTATGACCAGGTACTCGCACTCATAGCTCTCGGATAAATTATTTGGGTCGGCTATTATATTTTCATCGGTCTTAATCGTCAAAGCGAGCCTTCCCCCGGCGCTCTCGCCATTTTGCCTTCGATATCGAAGTAAGCCAGGAGCGAGAGAGAGCGGACGAGCTTACTAAAATTACCGTAGAGCGGTAAAAAGCTGCAAATAGCAACCGCCCGCCTTCTTCCGGCAGTTGTTCTTTCGCAGGCGGCTTTACCGGTTACAATGAGACCGATAGCACCAGTGAGCGTAGCGATAAATATAATGGGGTATCTAAAGAACCAGGGCATCTCAGAAATCGTAGCTTCGACGTAGGTCGATATCTCGCGTGAGGCCTTCAGGGTGAAGGCGTCTATCTTAGAAGCGGACGGAGAGGCTGCCGTGCCGGGAAGGGTACAGATACTATCGATCACGAGCATCTTTACGGCCTTTCTCCACATGAGTCTACCCCATAAATTTTTCTTTGGCGAATTTCATGATGAGCTTCAACTTACCCTCTGAGAGTGTTTTGTCGAGCGAATCAAGGAAATAGTCAATCTGCTCGTCTGTGACTATGAGGGAGGGTGAGATTATGAGCGGCACCTCGACATTCGAGCCGAAGAAGGTCAGTATATTATGCGAGTTATAGAGCTCGGATATTACAGAGCTCGTCACAAGCTTGGCAAGGAAGCTCTCGCCCTTGAAAAAACTACCGGGGATAAAACTTATTGCGGCCTTAAGTGCTACATTTATCTCATCGCTTAAGATCAGGCCGTTAAGCGCGCCTGCGCCTCGTACTTCTTTGATAAAGTCGGGGTGCTTCTCCTGCAATTTCAAGAGCCCCGAGTTTATCCTTTCAAATATCCTCGCGGCGTGGTCCACGTAGTCGTCGTCGAGGATGATATTTATCGCCTCTATCGCAGTGATGCACTCCTCGCCAAAGCCGTTATATGTAGTGCTGTGAAGGGTGGCGTCGTTAAGTGTTCCGTAGGCCCGGTTAAATATCTCCTTCTTGGAAGTGTACCCCGAGATGGACGCCTTGCCGCCTCCGAAACTCTTTGCGTAGCAAAGGATATCGGGTATGACATTATCATGCATGAAGTAGAAGAGTTTGCCGGTCTTTGCCCAGCCGGTGTAGACCTCGTCGAAGATGAGCGCTATATCTTCTTTGGTGCATATTTTCCTTAGTTCCCTTAGAAAGGCACCGCTACAAGACCTGAGGCTACTGGCGTTAAAGGGCTCGATGATGATGGCGTAGATATCCGAGGCGCCCTCTTCCTTCCTAAGCTTAGAGACGAGCTTTTTTATCGATTCGATGTCGTTATACCGAAAGGCGCTTCGGTTCGGTATAGTCGGGAATGAGAAGTGGAGCTCCGGCGAACCGGTTAGCCCTGCGGCACCGAGGAGCTTTCCGTGGAAAGAGATATCGGCGTGGAGGATATGCGCCCTTGCTCCGCCATGGTACTTGTAGGCGAGCTTTACGGCCCCCTCCACCGCCTCGGCTCCGGAGTTACAGAAGTAACTCATTTCGAGCCCGTCCGGGAGGAGCATTCCGATGTTATGGCTAAGTCCGGCGATGTATTTAGAGAGGAAGTTCTTATGTACTTCGGCCCTCTTCTCTTCCATGAAGGCTCTTCTGGCGGCTAAGATCCTCGGGTGATTATGTCCGTGGTTAAGCACACCTATGCCGCCTGTGAAGTCGAGGATATTCCTACCGTCGTCGGTATAGATATAAACCCCCTCTGCGCTCTTCATGAGGGTCTTCCCAAAACCGAAGGAGCCAATGAGATCCACCTGCCCCGGATTTACATACTCCCGGTAGAGCTCCCTTGTCTTCTCGATATCAAAGTCCGAGCACTCCTGCCAGTCGTATATCTTATTATCTTCCTTGGCCATATTCTATCCGCTTTAAAAATTATTTTAGAAGACTTCGGCACGCTATGGTCTGCATAAACGACTTTATGGCGGCCTTAATGAGCTTCATCTTCTTTATAGAGACCGTACCGGTCTCCCTGAAATTATATTTAACATCCCTCTCGAATATCCTCATATCCTTCAAAGAGGCCGCCCCGCTTATTACCACATTGGGGGCGAAGGTACCTGCGGGAATGCTCTTTACCGCATCGCTAAAGGCGCTCACCCTCATAAGCCTGTACGGGGAGTTCACATCATAGACGCCGCCGCCGTAGAAGAGCCTTACCGTGAGCCTCGAAATTAGGCTTACGAGCCTCCGGCTAATGGGGCTAGCACGCCCGTCCCTTCTGCCGATGAGGAAGTCGAACTCCTCCCTCCTCTTCCAGAGCTCTTTAAAGGAAGTAGCACTCATCTCGTTATCCGAGTCCACCTGGAAAAGCCACTCGGCTGAGAGGTTATCCCTATACCCCTTGAGTATCGTCGGCCCGTGTCCGCTATTTGGCTTATCGTGGACTACGATATGCTTCTTACCTCGACCATAGCGCCTGAGCACTTTTAGAGAAGAGTCTTTGGAGCCGTCGTTATAGGCATGTATCATGAAGTTTATGCCAAGGGCCGTAAGCTCGCTATGCCACTCACCAAGAACCTCCGCAATTATCTCTTCTTCATTATAGACCGGAATTACGACCGCGACATCTACTTTAGTAAAATCTTTTTTTGCCAACAGTTTCCGCTTTCAAGTGTAAGAATGAATAATATGGTTAAACCTAATACTTCCAGACCTCTTCAGCTTTATCGTCAAGGATACGCTCCACCACCTCAAGGCCCATCTTTACAGAATGGTCCATATTACCGGTCTCGTAACGCCATGCGCCAAAACGCCCTCTTGAATATATCGAGCGGTCAATTAGATAAGTCTGCACGTCTCTAAGTATTTCGTCCCGGTCTATAGTCGGTACCGGGTAGCCGTAATCCGCATCAATCATAAAACGCGTCACCTCTTTAGAGTACGTATCCTCGTCTATGACACCGGCACTGAGGAGCCCGTCTTTAGTCTCGTCTATTATCAACTCCCTGTCTATACTCTTAAAGCTAGAGTAGGATGTCTCGCAGAGATATGACGAGTACCTTTCAGTATCTCCTCCTGGGACGTTACTGGCGGAGTATTTTGCGAAGTTCGTGACGCGGTAAAAGGGGGCGTTATCCTCGGGAAAATACATCCAGCACCTCTCCTTATCGCTTAGAGGCGCTTCAAAGCCAAGCCCTACGACTATGACCCCGTTATGAACGAGCTCGCCTGCGCGTTTGACTATCTCTTTTGGCGCACACTCGGCGGCCTTTAAAAACTTATCTATCGGAGTAGTATTTATAAGGTGATCGTATTCTATCCTCTCGCCTGTAGAGAGAATCACTACCTTCTCATCCACCGCTACCGAAGAGACGGTAGTATTGAAGCGAATTTTATCTTTCAGTGGAGCGGCCAACCGTGTAAATATCTCACCGGTTCCTCCAACTGATGGGAACTGGAACTCGGCGTTAGGCCCCCACGCGCTATCCTCTGAGCCCATGATGACGTTTTTAAGCACCGCATCGAAGTCAACTACCGATACCCTCTCCCCTATCCACTTTGCGCTCATAAGCTCGTGCGGCACCCCCCAGACCTTCCAGTTATAGGGCCGCATAAAGTGTCTGGCAATGCCCTCGCCGAATACCGCGTCTATCCACTCGCCGAAGTGTGCGGGCTTTACCTGCTCGACCTCGGCGGCCCTCTTTAGCCCAAGCAAGCAATCGAGCTGCGCCTCGGGAGGAAGAAAGGAGAGGTTATTTTGGAACGGATAAGGGACCCATCTATTAAGGCGGCGAACAAAACTCTTTCGAAGGTGCGCTAACATATCGCCGCCCATAACCTTGGCGAGGATCTCGTCGAACTCCGGGTAATGGGAGAAGAGGACGTGACCGCCGACATCCCATGTAAAACCCGCGCCGTCTACGAATGAAGCGCTAAGCCCACCGGCGTACCCGCTCCTCTCGATTATCGTATAGTTATCATGACCGCGCGCGTTCAGGGCCCAACCTGCACCGAGCCCGCAGGGGCCAGCGCCGATAATTACAATCCGCTTACCAGAACTCATTAGCAAACCTCCAACTTAGCATTGTATGATAATTGGAATTTATTGTAAATAGTGAGGTTTTTGCCACGCATGAACCGAATCTCGTGGATTGGAATCTCCTTGACTATCTTTAAAACATATGTTTTAATCAACCGTATGAAAATTCACGATACCAAAACACGAATCCTCGACGCCGCCGAAGAACTCTTTGCCGAAAACGGCTACCAGGGCACAACGCTAAGGCGCATTACCGCCGCCGCAGGGGCGAACCTCGCGGCCGTCAACTATCACTTCGGCTCCAAAGAGGCTCTTCTTGAGGCCGTCTTCGAGCGCCGCCTAATACCGCTAAACGGGAGACGCACCGAAGAGATTCAGGCCGTCCTAGACGAGGCCAGGGCAAGGGGCTTCAGACCCCCGGTAAGTTCCCTCATGCGCGGTTTTATAGAACCTACACTTCGCTTTCGCGACTCCGGCAAGGGCGCGAGGAACTTTATAAAGCTTGTAGCCCACTCAAATATGGAGAGTTCGGGGCTTGCCCAGAAACTCTTCTTCCGCCATATGGGTCCACTTATCGACCTCCTCACGAAAGCGCTCGAAGAGGCCCTGCCAGCCGTACCGCCCGGAGACCTCAGGTGGAAATTTCTCTTTTCGATAGGTGCCGTCGCTAATACGCTCCGCTTCTGCGATCCCTCCTCACTACCGGGACAACTCGCACTGGCTCAAAAGGAAGAGACCGGGGCCTTGATAGATATGCTCGTAGAGTTCGTAACCGCCGGGCTCGTCGGGGGTGGTAAAAGCAAATGAGACGCTATCTTCGTATAATTTTCCTTCTCCCCTTTCTGGCGTTTATCCTTACGGCCACAGGGTGCTCTCCGTACAGGGGGCGAATATCCGGAGAAGAAGTAACGCTGCCCGAGGCATATAGCGATGCCGCGGCAGCCACAGGTGTTGCCCTTACCCTCTCAGGGTGGTGGACGAGCTTCGGAGACGAGCGCCTGAATTCGATTATGGATAAGGCCCTTGCCGGAAACCTCGACCTAAAGACAGCCTTCGAAAGACTACGCGAAGCTCGCGCCGCAGCAGGAGTGGCCAGCTCTCCGCTCATCCCATCGCTCACCCTAAAGGGCTACGGCGGAAGAGTCAAGCAGGGCTCCTTTGCTGACTTGGACCCGGTCGAAAGCTACAGGGCGTCGTTTGCGACCAATTACGAACTCGACATATGGCGGAAACTATCCAAGCGCGCACAGGCCGGGAAGTTAAACGCCCTTGCCTCGCAGGAAGAACTTAAAGCCCTCCGCGTAGCCATATCCGCCGAGATGGTTAGTGAGTATTTTCTTCTACTCGAAAGGAGAGCGCAGCTAAAACTCGCTCGCGACTCAGAGGCGGGCTACGAGGATACCCTTGAGCGAGTGGAACTCCACTACCGCGAGGGGCTTACCTCATCGGAGAGTTTATACCTCGCCAGGAGGAGCCTCTCCGCCGTAAAGGCCAGAAGACCGCTAATAGAAGCCGATATCAAACGGACGGTAAACGCGCTCGCGCTCCTGACCGGAAGCCACTCTATAGATCTACCGAACGGCTCAGGTGACGGGTTACCGAGTAAGGTAACACTACCCGACCCCCCTGCCTTTAAGGCCGGGCTCCCGTCTACGCTCCTGAAGGAACGGCCTGATATTGAGGCCGCACTCCTTAGGGTAAAGGCAAAAGACAGCGAGCTAGCCGCAGCCATAGCGGACCGCTTTCCGTCATTTAGCCTTACGGCTGAATACGGCGGGACGAGCGAAAAGCTCTCCAACCTGCTGGACTCGCCTAACATACTATGGAGCATCATATTAGAGGCGGCGATGCCCGTAATAGACGGCAAGAGGAGAGCCCTCGAGGTGGAGCGCGCAGAGGCGCGCCTTAAGGAATCCTTATTTGAATACCAAAAGAGCGTGCTCTCTGCCTTTAGAGACGTTGAAGACGCGCTTAGCTCGGTTACCGCTATGAGGGAGAGGGTGTTGGAGCTTGAAAAACATACTAAAATAACCACCGAGGCGCTTAGGAGGGCCGAGACCGATTACAGACAGGGGCTAACCGGCTACCTCCCGGTAATAGAAGCGCAAAATACCGTAAACTCCTCGCTCGGCGATCTTATCTCGGCACGCCATAACCTGATATCGGCGAGCGTAAGAGTTGCCCGCGCCCTCGGCGGGGGTGGCGCCTGGAGCGAGATGGAAATAAACAACAGCCCGGCGGCTAACTAAAATGAAAGGAGACCTGCAATGAACCCCTTCTGGAGAAATAAATACATGAGGGTACTATACCCGTTTCTAATCTTTGCTATCGGGATAAGTGTATATGCGGTGATGGTCAAAAGCCGCCCGGCTCCGGTGAAGACCGCTATCAGAGAAGCCGCCCCGCTCGTAAAGGTCGCCACCGCCCGCAGCTCCACATACCGGATTAATGTTGAAGGGACGGGTACTGTCAGGTCAAAGGAAGCGATAACGATAGTCCCGCAGGTAAGCGGCATAGTCACATATGCCGCCCCGGAGCTTTCCGTTGGGGCCTTCTTCAAGAAGGGCGCGCTCCTCTTTAAGATCGAAGACGCCGACTATAAGCTCGCCATTGAAAGGGCCGAAGCCTCCAAGGCCGGGGCCGAGTACGAACTTACCCAGATGGAGAGCAGGGCCAAGGTAGCGCGCCTCGAATGGGAACGCCTCGACGGAATAAATAAGGAGGAAGCCCCACCGCTTCTCCTCTACATCCCGCAGCTAAAGAACGCAAGGGCGTCGCTAAAGGCCGCTGAAGCTACGCTTGAGGAGGCGAGGCTCGGGCTCAGGAGAACCAGCATCTACGCGCCATTTAATTGCCGTATACGCTCCGAAGCTATCGATATAGGCCAGTACGTCAGGGCCGCAGCAGCGGTAATGGATATCTCCGGCACGACTCAAGCGGAGGTCTTCGTTTCCCTCCCGCTCCAGGAGCTTAAATGGATATCAATACCAAATGGGGAACGAGGAGAGAAGAAGGGCTCCGTAGCCGTGGTTACGCTTAAGGTCGGCGACGATATCCACTCGTGGGAGGGTCAAGTCGTACGCTCGACAGGAGAAGTAGACCCAAGAGACAGAATGACGAGGGTGGTCGTATCCGTTATGGCCCCATACGGAGATCCAGGCAAAGAGATTGGTGAAGCCTCCACTCTAAAACAACCTGGAAGAGGGGGGCTTACGCTCCAGGAAGGCGCCTTTGTCGATGTCTCGATTGAAGGCAAGAGCCTTAACGACGTCTTTAAGGTCTCGAGGAGCCAGGTGAGAGAAGGCAGTACGCTCTGGGTAGCTACCCCTGAAGAAAGGCTAAGCATTCGCAGCGTAAAAGTAATTAGAAAGGGCCGTGACAAGGCGGTAGTCTCCGGCGGCATTAAAGACGGCGAAAAGATTATCACCACCTTTTTAAGCGGGGTTACCGACGGCATGAAGATAACAGTGCGCAAAGGGGAAGGCATCTAAATGAAGGGAGCGATTACATGGATGGCCACCCACAGGGTGAGCGCCAACCTCCTTATGATGGTCCTGATAGTCGGAGGGCTCATAATGGGCGTCTCCATTAAACAGGAGATATTCCCGGAGATCGACTTCGACATGGTTCAAGTTACCGTCGCCTATCCGGGCGCGGGCCCCGAGGAGGTCGAGGAAGGGGTCGTATTAAAGATAGAAGAGAACCTTAGCGGCATTGCCGGCATTAAGGAGATAAATTCGGTGGCAGCCGAGGGCTTTGGCGTCGTTACGGCTGAACTCCTCTCCGGAGAAGACCCGGACCTCGTAATGCTCGATATCAAGGGCGAAGTAGACCGCATTACGACCTTTCCGGGCGACGCGGAAAAACCCGTCATCAGTAAGCTCGTAAACCGTTCGAATGTGATTCGCGTTGTCGTCGCAGGAAAGATGAGCGAGCGGAGCCTCCGGGAACACGCCGAGGCGATAAAGGACGATCTGCTTGCGCTTCCGATAATCACGCAGGCAGAGCTTGGCGGGGTGCGCCCATACGAGATATCCATTGAAGTCCCGGAAAGAAATATAAGGAGATACGGGCTAACGCTCGATGAAATTGCCAGACGCATACGAAACGCCTCGGTGGACCTCCCCGCCGGGGCTATTAAAACGACCGGCGGCGAAATACTTCTCCGCACAAAGGAAAAACGCTACACGGGAGAAGGCTTTTCGGGGATAACCATCATTGAAAACCCCGACGGCTCCGAGGTGCGCCTCGGCGAGATAGCCGACGTGAGAGACACCTTCAGGGAGACCGACACGTACTCAACGCTCGACGGCGAGCGTGCGGCGATAGTAACCGTCTACCGCGTCGGAGCACAAAAACCCATAGAGATATCGAGGGCCGTAAAGAAGTATATCGAAGATAAACGCCTCTCCCTCCCCCCGTCGATCAACATCACATATATTAACGACATGAGCGAGTATCTTGAGAGCAGGATGAATCTCCTGATAAAAAACGCGCTCCTCGGTCTTGTCCTCGTCTTCATAGTCCTCGGTCTCTTCCTTCAAATAAAACTAGCCATATGGGTAATGCTCGGCATCCCCATAAGCTTCCTCGGGGCTATGTTTTTTATGCCGTCGCTCGGCGTATCGATAAATATGCTCTCTCTATTCGCCTTTATACTCGCCCTCGGCATTGTCGTGGACGATGCTATAGTCGTTGGAGAAAATATCTTTGAACACAGGACGCGCTCCAAGAACAGGCTCCGCGCATCAATCGACGGAGCCCTGGAGGTTCACGGACCGGTCGTATTCTCGATTCTGACGACTATCGTAGCCTTCATGCCGCTCCTTTTCATAGACGGGATGATGGGAAAATTCATAAAGACTATACCGCTAGTGGTTATCCCCATACTCATCTTGTCACTCGTCGAGTCCCTCTTTATACTTCCAATGCACCTTGGGCACGCAAAGGGGATTGGAGTGGATACGAATAAAGCTCCCGGGACATTAGAGCGCATAAGACTCGGCTTCGCCGGACGCATGAAGAGATTTATCGAAGGGCCTTACTTAAATCTTCTAAAACGCGCAATAAGAAACCGCTATATTACGCTCGCCACAACCGTCTCTATACTTATAATCTCGATAGGTATCGTCGGAGGAGGCATAGTTAAGTTCCGCTACATGCCGGAGGTCGACGGAGACTTTATATTCGTTAAAATTCAGATGCCGCGCGGTACGCCGGTAGAAGATACGGCCTCGGTGCACGACCAAATACTTGCTAAAGGGTACGAGCTTGTAAAAACCTACGATGCGGAAAGAAACGACGGGACGACAATCCTCGGCAATATCTTCTCCGTTGTCGGAGGCACCATAAACAAGGGAACCCCCGGCGAGGAGTCTTCCGGAGCGGGAGGGGCTAACCTGGCGGAGATATTCATGGTGCTTTCGCCGAGCGAGGTGCGCGGGCTTGCGGCCTCTGAGGTTACGGCAAAATGGAGAAGTGCTGTTGGAGAGCTCCCCGGGGTGGAAGCAATCTCATTCGTCTCCGATCTCGTGAGCTTCGGCTCCAACGTGGATATAAGAATATCCCATAACAACTTCGATATGCTTACCGAGGCGTCAAATCGCCTTAAGACAGCTCTCGCCGCATACCCCGGCGTCGGAGACGTAAAGGACAACTACTCCGCCGGAAAACGCGAACTAAAGTTACGGCTAAGCCCCGAAGCCAGAACGCTCGGCGTAACGGAGATGGAGCTTGGCCGCCAGGTGAGGGGGGCATTCTACGGGGCAGAGGCGTTACGGTTCCAGCGCGGCACCGATGAGATAAAAGTCATGGTCCGCTACCCGGAAGATGAAAGAAAGAGCCTCTATGATCTTGAGAAGATGCGCATAAGGACGCCCGGCGGCGGAGAGGTGCCTTTTACCGCTGCGGCCTTCGTGGAAGAAGACCGGGGCTACAGCGAGATAGTGCGCTCAAAGAGGAGAAGGGTCGTAAGCGTTACGGCGAGCATAGACTCCAAGACCGCCAACGCCGAGGAGGTACTCGCCGACCTTAAGGTGACTGTCTTAAAGGAGCTCGCGCTCGATTACCCCGGCATAACCATCGACCTCGAAGGCGAGGACCGGGAGCGCAGAGACTCGGTGAAGAGCATGAAAAAGGGTTTCCTGATGGCCCTCTTTGTCATGTTCACGCTACTCGCAATACCGTTTAGGAGCTATAGCCAGCCCCTTATAGTTATGGCGGCCATACCTTTCGGGCTAGTTGGCGCGGTCTTCGGCCATCTCGTAATGGGCTTTGAACTGAGCATCCTTAGTATCTTCGGCCTCGTTGCTCTCTCCGGCGTCCTCGTAAACGACTCGCTCCTCCTTATAGACTATATCAACAGACGGAGAAGCGATGGCGCCGACGCCGAGGCAGCCGTTATCGAAGGAGGCATAAGGCGTTTCAGGCCAATAGTCCTTACTTCACTTACGACCTCGCTCGGCCTTACCCCCATGATATTCGAGACTAGCGTACAGGCCCAGTTCCTAATCCCTATGGCGATAAGCCTTGGCTTCGGTATCCTCTTCGCTACGGCCATTACTCTCCTGCTTATACCGTCGCTCTACTTGATAGTCGAGGACCTTCGTACTTTACTCCGCCTAAAGCCTGTGCACGAAGAGGTAGCGGAGATTGAGCGTAATAGCTAGCACTCACGCCCGCCCTTTACCGGAGAGTTCCTTTGACTTCGCAAAGCTCGTGGCTGACGCAGTAGCCGTCACCCGCAAGAGCGCTTAATCCTATCCCCTTACCGTCCTTCTTCTCTAGCGAGTTTTCTAAAAAAAGTTAATACCTCTTCACCGTCCCAGTCTCTAACGCCCGTAACCCTTCCGACGAACCTTCCGTCCCTCCCAACTATATAAGTCACCGGCAAGACCATCACCTCGTACTCTCTTCTAACCTCCCCTTCTCTATCGAAGAGTACCGGGAAGCTCAGTCCGTAGCGCTCCATGAATTTACCGGCCAACCGCTCGCCGCGCCTGTCGACATTAATACCGATTACCACCAGCCCTTCTTCGCCGAGCTCTTTCCAGAGCGATTCTAATGCGGGCATCTCTTCTCTACACGGGGCGCAGACGGTACTCCAGAAGTTAAGGAGAAGCACCTTACCTCTGTAATCGGCAAGGCTCTTCTCCGCACCACCTGTAGACGGAAGCGTAAAGTCCGGAGCCATGAAACGCTCCTTTGGCCTGGTGTAGGCAAAGGGCGATGCTTCTTTAGCGAAAGCGCCGGTGGAGAGTCCAGGGAGCGGGACTAAAAGAGAAAAAAGAATGACGACTTTTATAAGCCTTAAAAGATTTATAGAAAGATCCTTCATCTTCCACCTCCACTGGCGTGCACCTTAAGGTAATCGAGCAGCACTCTTCTTTCTTCCTCTTCCGGCGGCGTTACGCCTCGCTCCTCCATACGCGTCTCCATCACGTCCAGCATATGCTCCCACTGAGGGTAAGTGTGCCTAGCGGGGTGCGGCAAACTGTGACAGCCTGAACAGTGTTTCTTATAGAGCGTAGCCGCATCCGATCCTGGGTCAGGTATGGGGGTTACAAAGAGCCTCGCGGACGGTGCTCTGCACCCTGTAATGATAATTCCGATAAAAAGAACAGCGCATATCTTCTTCATAATCATCACCTCAAAATTATATATCCAAAACCCCCGCACCGAACGGCAGCAGCTAACGGCAGCCAACCGCCGTACGGCGCGAGAGATTTACTTTAAATTAGCCTCCGGCAGCCCGGTTAGAATCCGAGTTTGCTCTTCTCCGGCTTCAGGGTCATGCCGTATCTCCGGCTCTTCTTCGTCGGTAGCTCCACGTACCAGGTAAGTGTAACCCTGTAATCCTCCTCAAGTTGCGTACCGTTCAGATTTTGATAGACCGGCACGCCGAACTGAAGGTTAAGGATATGGAGCGGCAGGGGCTGCCACTGGATACCTGTCGTAAGGATTACCTTCTCCCCGCCGTAATTATCCGGGTCCCATAGAGACGTCGTAAAACCAGAGGCAGTCATCATCGACTTCCCCGTACCGGTAGAAGTTACCTCGTCCATCTCTCCTCTGATACTACCCCGGCTCTCTGCGTTAAACTGGAGTTCAAGGACAGTATCGTAACGGAGCTGGTACAAGGCGTAGATGTCGAGGCTCACCTCGTCGCCCAGGCGGTAGTCGCGCTTATTATCGTAGAACCTTCCCGTATAGAGGAGGTTCGCTCCCCACCAGACGGGTGACGAAGAGCCCTGATAGAGGAGCCCTACGGTAGGGTCGAAGGTCCCGGAGCCGAGCTGCATGCCGTATGGAAGCAGCTCTCGGCTTAGCGCCTCGCTTGGGTGTTTAGAGTTCTTCTCGTCTATCGACCCGGTAGGGACGGATAGCCCAAAGTAGAGGGAAGACTGCCGGGTCGGCAGGAGCGGATCGTCGGTAAAGAGCCTGTACTTACCCATGAGCATGGTATCTCCCATTCCGCTCGACTCCATCGTAAAGCCGCTCACTCCGGTGCTCATCTTCATCATACTACCGAAGTCCATCCGCATCTTCTTATCGTGCCACATGAGCATCACTCCGCCGAATATGTCGTCGGCGAAACTATAGCCAAGTGCAAGGTTCGTCATCCACATATCCATCTCAGCCGGCACGGCCATGTAGCTTGCAGGCATGCCGCCAAGGAGCGAAGCCCCGGAGACCGAATCCGTACCGTCTCTAAGCCCCTCCATCCGCATAAACGACGGTTGTATCTTAACTCTGAATTCGTGAGTCTCCGGCACTCCGCCTCCAACTATATTAAGCGGCATATTCCCGCCGCACTTACCGCAGCAGAGCCCTATGTACGCCTCGGAGAGAGCCGGTACTAAGAGCAAAATAAAGGCTGATATAACTAATAAAACCCTCTTCATAATTAAAACCTCCTTCAATCAAATTGACGCAGCTCGACAGTAAACCTCAGCCGCAGGCAAGGAGGCGCAAAAAGGCGTACCACGCCGGTGGCCAGTGCCGCGCTGTCAAAGTGTATTCTTTATTGAATTTAAAAATCTCCCCGGTCGGTCAGGAAGTTTTTCGAGGTGGTTTTATGAGAGGGTGTGGGATATTGTCTCTATAGTGCAGCTCATCTCTTGAAAAAAATGCTGCTTCCAACTCCCATTTGACAGGCGGCAGGAGAAGCGTTGTAATAAAAAGATGATCAATAGTATAAAAACTCGTCAGCTGAGTATCGCTTGAGAGATGGCACTTGGAGGCGGTTAGATACGGCCCCTCGTCGCCGCTTCGCTCTTCACCGTGATGGTGAGCGTCACCGGAGTCGTTAGCCTTTTTTCCGTGACGGTCTTTTAGCGGGCAAGCGTTCTTATGTTTACACGGCCCCTTGGATATCTCACAGTAATGCGCACTAACCGGAGCGGTGTCGCGTACGCTGCCATTAGCGTCACCAGAGGCGGCAAGCGCAAAAGATAGAGGCCCGGCCCACGAAACAAAGAAGGAAACTATAATAAGGGTTATGATTGTTTTTTTCATTGGATTACCAGATAAAAATCATACCACTAAATAACCGTTGAACTCAAAGAGCGTCGTATCAGCCACTTGGAGGGGCAAATTTCTTCGCCTTATCAAGTAGCGTTTATGCGCTCTTCAACGAGCTGTCTGAAGCTCGGATGATAGGGGCCGGCGATGACCGCATCTTCAAGCTCCTTTGTCGGTTGAATGCCGATCCTTATCATGGTAATCGAGGCCCGCGTAAAAATCTTATAAAGCTCCTCACAGACCTCTAGCATATCTTCCAGCTCCCAGGGCTTATAGAGTCCCTTCTTCATCATCTCGTGGAGAGGGGTGTCTCTTAAAACGAGCGTCGGGTAGATCCGAACGAAGTCCGGCTTCAGGAGCCGGACCCTTCTTCCGGTGGTGATTACGGACTCTTTGTCGTCTCCGGGCAGCCCCGGCATAATCTGGATGCCCACCTTGAAGCCCGCGTCCTTTAAGAGCTTTACGGAGCGCACCGTCTCCTTACCGCCGTGTCCGCGCTCCGAGAGTTCAAGGACTTTATTCACCATGCTCTGTACGCCGAGTTCCACGGCGCCCACATGGTATTTTTTTAGGAGCTTTATAATATCACCGTCAATGCAGTCCGGTCTGGTGGAGATGCGTAGAGCGTCTATTCTCCCGTCTTCGACATATTTAGCTGCGGCCTTGAGGAAATCCTCTTGTACGTCCATCGGAAAGCCAGTAAAGGTTCCGCCGTAAAAGGCGACCTCTTTTCTTCCGCCGCGCTTCCATGTGCCGAGGTATTCCTCTATCGTATTTTGAATCTCTTTTGTAGACGGGAGGACCGACGAGCCCGTAATCTTAGGCTGGTCGCAGAAGACGCACTGGTGATCGCACCCGCCGAATGGGATGAATATCGGGATCACAAGATAGGGTATCTTTTTTGCCTTCGCTTCCATCATCTCTCGCTACTTGCTCTCCTCCCCCGGCTCGCCACCTTCGGAGTCCGCAATTTGTTCGCTCTCCTCTTTAAGGAGATCCAGAGCGGCACTGGCGGCGAGCTGCTCGGCTGTCTTTTTCCTTGATGCTACGCCAGACCCTAGTACGCGGTCGCCAACGCTTACCTCTATCTCGAAGATACGCTCGTGAGGCGGACCCTCCTCGCTGGTTACCCTATAGACGGGCTCCTCCTTAAGCCTTGACTGGCAGAGTTCCTGGAGCGCCGGCTTGTGGTCGAAGTGGGTACGCTCTTCAAGTGACGCGTCTATCCGACAAGAAAATAGAGTAGAGATAAAAGCAAAGACATCTCCGTAGCCGCCGCCTTCTACTCCGTCGGGCTTACGGTCAAGGTAAGCTGCGGCTATAAGGGCTTCGAGCGCGTCAGCGAGTATGGAGACATTCTCAGCCCCGCCGGAAAGGCGTTCGCCCTTGCCGAGGAGCAAGTAGTCACCGAGGTTAAGCTCCCGAGCGATTGAAGCAAGCACTTCGCGATTAACAAGCCTGGATCTGAACTTTGTCAGTTCGCCTTCGTTCATCTCCGGGAAGCGCTCAAAGAGGATATGGCTTATTACGCTCTCAAGCACGGCGTCGCCGAGGAACTCAAGGCGCTCGTTACTGAAAAGCCCTCGACCTTCTTTTTCGTTCAGGTACGAGGCGTGCACAAAGACGCTCTTAAGGATCCCTTCATTCCTGAATGTAAACGGTATGGCCTCTTTTAATATATTTAAATCTCTCAATATTTAGAACCCGCGATCTTATATGTTTTAAAATCTATTTATTCTTTGCCATCGGCAGGAGCCGTCCAATTAGAGCGTCAGGGGCAGTCTTCTCAAAGAGCACGCCTACCTCCTGACCGGTAATGGAGCCGGAAGACGGCGAAGCACCGCCGCCGCCGTCAGCAATAAGTACCGGTATATAGTTCCTCGTCCTGCCTTTGAGGAGCCCTGTACCAGAGTCCCTTGAGGACTCGACCAGTACCTCTCCGGTCGTGCCCAGAAAAGAGGCGTAGAACGCGTTACGTTTTATTATATCAAGTTCCTTAAGTTTTTTGCACCGGCTTTTTATCTCCGCCGGTACGACCACATCTTTAAACCCGGCGGCCCGGGTCCCACTCCTCCTGGAGTACGGAAAGATATGCATATAACTTACGGGCAGGGATTTTAGGAGCGAGTAAGTATTTTGAAACTCCTCTTCACCTTCACCCGGAAACCCGGCGATGATATCGGTGCCGATGGAGATGCCCGGTACTTTTTGCGCTAGTTTACCCAGCCTTTCGGAGAAGAAGGCGCTATCGTAGGGGCGGCGCATCAGAGCGAGTATTTTATCGTCCCCGCTCTGGAGCGGGAGGTGCAGATGATTACAGATTGTTTTAGCCGTACTCATGAGTTCAATAAGGCCGTCGGTCACCTCGTCGGGGTCGAGCGAGCTGATCCTGAATCTGGCCGGATATCCCTTCTTCTCAATCTCAATTAATAAATCCAAAAAGGTTTTTTCCGGAGCAAGGTCGAGCCCCCAGCCACCGAGGTGTATGCCGGTGAAGATAAACTCCTTAAAGCCGCCCTCTATAAGACCTTCAATCTCGCCGAGAAGCACATTTAGCTCAAGGCTCCTCGACCTCCCTCTCGCCATCGGAATGATACAGTAACTGCAACTCCTGTCACAGCCGTCCTGGACCTTCAGGTTTGCGCGCGTTCGCCCTCCTCCGGCCCCGGCGGCGCGGAGCGTAAAGGGTGTGCCGGCCCGGTAATCGCTAACCTCTACCGAAGGGCCGGTACCGGTGCTATCTCCACTGGAACCCCTCGCAGGGTTAGGGTTCAGGCACTCGAGTAGTTTGCCCTTCTCCGGGTTGCCCATAATAAAGTCCACTCCCTCAAGCTTCGAGAGCTCTTCCGGAGAGACCTGCGCGTAGCACCCCGTCACAATTATAATCGACTCGGGGTTAGAGCGTTTTGCCTTCCGTACCAACCGGCGGGACTCGGAGTCGGTCCTTGCCGTAACGGTACAAGTATTAATGATGTAAGCGTCGGCAGGGCCCGGAAAGGGCACGAGCCTCTTTCCGTCGCTACTTACCATATCCTCAATCGCAGCGGAGTCGTACTGGTTCGACCTGCAACCGAGCGTGTGGATCGAGACCGTCTCTATATCTTTATCAGTATTATCCATTACTCTATTTAACGGCCTCCCTTATCCAGCCGCCGCCCAAGACCTCGTCACCTCTGTAAAATACCACGGCCTGCCCCGGTGTAACGGCCTTTTCAGGCTTTGTAAACCGTACCTCGACGCACTTGTCCGGAGCTTCGATTACGACACACTTAGAGCCCTCGTGGCGGTAGCGCGTTTTGGCAGTGACCGTCTCGTCGGGTGAAGGTGCGGTGGTTACCCAGTTAACCTCCCTTGCAACAAGCCCGCTTGAGTATAACTCTTCGCGCGGGCCTACGACAAGTAGATTCGCTGAAATTTCTATCCCCGTTACATAATACGGCCCGCCTGCGCCGCCGATATTCAGACCCTTTCTCTGCCCTATGGTATACCTGAAGAGCCCGCGATGCGAGCCGAGCTTTTTACCATCTTTATCGACTATGTCTCCGGGTTTCCCTAAGTCTCCGCCACTGTTAGCGCCATTAACAGCCGGAGTCCTTTCGGCTATAAAGCCGCCGTAGTCGTCATCCGGGATAAAGCATATCTCCTGGCTCTCTTCCTTCTCGGCGGTTCTGACATCATGCTCTCTCGCGTAGGCGCGCACCTCTTCCTTCGTCATCGCGCCAAGAGGAAAGATGACGCTCCCGAGCTCATCCTGATTCATAGTGAATAGAAAATACGACTGGTCTTTTGCAGGGTCAACGCCCTTAAAGAGCCTGTAGGCACCGCCGCTCCCTTCTTCGGGCTTTTTTACGACACGTGCGTAGTGGCCCGTTGCAAGCAGGTTCACTCCAAGCTCTCTGGCCTTTCTAAGGAGTAGATCGAATTTGAGGATCTGGTTACACTTGGTGCAGGGGTTCGGGGTCTCCCCGGAGAGGTAGCTCTCCACGAAGTAATCGACGACCTCTCTGGAAAAGGCCTTCTCCATATTGAGGATATAGAAGGGGATACCTAGCTTGTCGGCGACCCTTCTCGCGTCGGTAAGGTCGTCTAGCGAGCAGCAGCTACCGCCCGTATCGACCTTGCCGTTCTCCTCGGCCTCGCCGTAGTCCCAGAGCTGCATGCTTACGCCGATAACCTCGTAGCCTTGCTCCTGTAAGATAAGCGCAGCCACGGAGGAGTCCACGCCGCCGCTCATAGCCACTACAACTTTCATAGACGTATCAGGTTTCCATCTTGAGTTTCAAGGGGTCGGTTAACGCTGATCGTGGGAGGGCTTTATTAAACCCTCCCACGATACACGTTTATTTCTCTTCGGATTTCTTCTTATAATCTTCGATAGCGGCATGGAGGGCGTCGGCGGCGAGGTTGGAGCAATGCATCTTTACCGGAGGGAGCCCGTCTAGGGCCTCTGCGACGGTAGCGTTTGATACCTCGTCGGCTTCCTTAAGGTTAATGCCTTTTACAAGCTCGGTGACCATTGAGCTCGTAGCGATGGCGGCACCGCAGCCGAAGGTCTTAAACTTCACGTCCGTGATCTTGTCGTCTTCGACCTTGATAGTTAACTTCATTATGTCGCCGCACTCGGGGTTCCCTACGGTTCCGGTGCCATTTGCCTCATCCACTTCTCCGACGTTTCTCGGGTTCGTGAAGTGATCCATTACCTTTTCGCTGTACATATCTCTCTTCTCCTATTAGTTACTAAAGACTTTTTTAGGTCCGTAAAACCATATATTACTTATTTAACATTACACTTGTCGCTGTAGGTGATCTCCGCTGCGCCGTCTGTCTCTTCCGAGTAGAGCGGGCTCATCTGGCGTATCCTCTTAACTATCGGAGGCATGAGTTCAATAACCCTGTCTATATCCTCCTCGGTATTCGAACGCCCGAGGCTGAAACGAATCGATCCGTGGGACATCTCGTGAGTAAGCCCCATCGCCAGCAGCACATGGGACGGCTCAAGGCTCCCCGACGTGCACGCAGACCCGCTCGATGTGGCTATGCCGAGCATGTCGAGATTTAAGAGCATGCCCTCGCCCTCAATGAATTCAAAGCTGATATTCGTCGTATTCGGGAGCCTCAGCTCCGGGTGGCCGTTTAATTTGGTATGAGGGGTATTCTCCATAAGCCCCTTTTCTAACCTGTCCCGTAAAAACCTTACATGCTCTACTTCCTTCTCCATGTCGCGCGTGGCGATCTCGCATGCGAGCCCGAGCCCGACTATGCAGGCGACATTCTCAGTGCCTCCCCGCCTGTTCCTCTCGTGATGACCGCCGTGGATCATCGGCACCAGGCGAACTCCGCGCCTTACGAATAGAGCGCCAACCCCCTTGGGGCCGTAAATCTTATGGCCCGATATTGTCATGAGATCGACATTAAGCTCCTTCACATCGAGCGGAAACTTACCGGCAGCCTGTACGGCGTCAGTATGGAATAGAACCTTATTTGCCCTGGCTATCTCGCCAATCTCTTTAATAGGGAAGACTGTGCCGGTTTCGTTATTGGCGTACATAACGCTTATGAGTATAGTCTCGGGCCTTATGGCGGCCTTTAGTTCGTCGAGGCTCAGCATGCCGTCTTGATCGACGCCGAGGTATGTTACCTCAAAGCCGGTCTTCTCAAGGTACTTGCATGTTTTAAGGACCGCCGGGTGCTCCACGGCGGTAGTTATAATGTGGTTGCCTTTAGGCTGCTTCTGGAGAGCCACGCCTTTTAACGCGTGATTATCTCCTTCGGTGCCGGAGCTTGTAAATATTACCTCGACCGGCGTGCAGTTAAAGAAGGCTGCAACCTTATCCCTCGCTTCGCTTAGCGCGGACTTTGCGCCCCTTCCGGCCCAGTGTATGCTTGACGGGTTGCCCCATTCTTTTCTAAAGTACGTATCCATAGCGTCAGCTACCTCCGGCAGGACCGGAGTGGTGGCGTTATGGTCAAGGTATATATTCTTCAAGTTACCCCCTCTTATCTTTCGGATGCGCAGACACCGTCTATGTGAGCGTCTCCATCCGCGGAATCGTTTAAATGATTGAGTTCGCTTGTAAGGTCTTCTATACTAATCGAACTTAAAAACTCTTTTATCTTGTCGCCGAGTCCCTTCCAGACGCGCTGCGTGATGCAGGTACTAAGCTTATCGCACTCCGAGGGGTTCGAGTCGAGGCACGCCACCGGATTTAAGGCCTCCTCCACAACGGTAATTACCTCCCCGACGCTTATAAGGGCCGCATCCCTTTGGAGCACGTAACCGCCGCCCGGGCCGCGCACGCTCCTTACCAGGTTTCCGCGCCTGAGCTTTACGAAGAGCTGCTCCAGGTAGGAGAGGCTTATCGCCTCGCGCTCGGAGATATCCTTAAGGGAAACAGGTGAGCCGCCGCTAAGGTAAGCCAGCGTAACCATCGCCCTTACGGCGTATTGTCCTTTTGTAGATAGTCTCATAAAATCCTGCGAATCCCACTCCCATGCACCAACGGGATATAAAAGATTAGCCACCCAACTTGCATTCGTCACGGGAAGAATACTTAATAATTTAATATACCCTATCAAATTTGTCAAGTATTCTCTTTTAAACCCTTAAAGTTACTTTCGGACCGAAGGAGGAGGCGTAAATCAGCTAGCGGTAATTTAGTGAAGAACGCTCGGTTATTTTTAAAGGAGAGATTAAACGGCCCGCCCCGCATAAGCGGGGCGGGCCTCCAAAAACTTACCGAAACCATTTAAGGATCTAAAGGGCTCTCATGCTCTCTTCGGCTGCCGCAAGGGTCTTCTTAAGATCTGTTCTGGAGTGGGCGAGGCCGACAAACATCGCCTCAAACTGCGAGGCCGGAAGATAAATTCCCTTCGCTAACATCCTCCGGAAGAATTTGGCGAACTTTTGCTGATCGCAGGCCGCAGCGTCGGTAAAATTCCTTACCGGCTTATCTTCCTTTGTAAAGAAGATCGTCAGCATGGAGCCCGCCCTCTGTACCTGGTATGGGTAGCCGTTTTCTTCAATTATCGCCATCAGACCGTCGTAGAGTATGGAGGTACTCTCCATAATCCTATCGTAGGTGCCCTTCTTTTGCAGGAGTTTCAGTACCTCTATCCCGGCGGTCATGGCCAGCGGATTACCGGATAAAGTCCCGGCCTGATATACCGGGCCAACAGGTGCGAGCATCTCCATAATCTCGCGCTTACCGCCGAATGCGCCAACCGGCAGCCCGCCGCCGATTATCTTACCGAGACATGTGATATCCGGGTCAACGCCGTGCACCTTCTGCGCCCCACCGTAACAGAGCCTGAAACCACTCATCACCTCATCTACGATAAGGAGCGCCTTGTACTCCTGGCAAAGCTTCTTTAAATTCTTTAAAAACCCCGTCTCCGGAGGCACGGCGCCCATGTTGCCGGGCGAGCCCTCGACTATGACGCAGGCCACACCCTTCGGGTATCTCTTAAATATCTTCTCAACGCTCTCAATGTCGTTAAATATCGCATTATAGGTATGCTTGGCAAAGTCCGCCGGTACGCCGGGGCTCGTCGGAACGCCAAAGGTAGCTAGCCCGCTCCCGGCCTTTACCAGCAGGCTATCGGCGTGGCCGTGGTAGCACCCCTCAAACTTTATTATCTTGTCCCTGCCGGTGTAACCGCGCGCAAGGCGTATCGCACTCATCGTAGCCTCGGTGCCGGAGCTTACAAAACGCACCATCTCCATCGACGGAAAGGCTTTTAATGTAAGTTTGGCTAGCTCCACCTCGCGCGCCGTCGGGGCCCCGTAGCTTACGCCGAGCCCTATCGCCTTCTTTAAGGCGGCGTTTATCTTTGAATGAGAATGGCCAAGGATCATCGGCCCCCAGGAGCCGACGTAGTCTATATAGGCGTTCCCGTCCGCGTCGTATATCTTCGAACCCTTGGCCTTCTCGATAAACGGGGGGTTCGTCCCCACCGCGCTAAAGGCCCTAACAGGGCTGTTGACGCCTCCTGGTATGACTTTCATCGCCTGCTTTAAGAGCTGACCTGACCTCTTCATTGACATAACTGCACTCCTTGATTGATTTATAACGCCTGACCTAAAAAACTTAAAGGAAATCGATTTTTTACCGAAATAATGGCGTATGGATACGGTTTCTATTATAAGATTTTAAGTTTTTTTGTCGCGTGAGTCAATCCGAAAAGTCTCACGCGTGGATAAATCCATAGGAATATACTTGTTTAATTGACAAATGTTCTCCATATGTACGAAAATAGCAGGATATGATAATTCTTACCAATTCACATATAAAACACTTAGCAAGGAGATAGCCTTATGGCCGGAACAAGCCCGAGCTACAGCTTTACAATGCGCATCAAAGCGGTTAACAAACCTGGAATGATAGGGGATATAACCTCGCTCATAGGAGATGCCGGAGGAGATATCGGGGGTATCGATATCGTAAGGGCAGGTAAGGGCGATGTCGTACGCGACTATACGATAGACACCGCCGACGTCAATCACAGCCAAAAGATTGCCAAGGCCGTTGACGCACTAGACGGCGCTGAAATTGTAAGCATAAGCGACAGAACGTTCCTTATACACCTCGGAGGAAAGATAAGCGTAGAAAATAAGGTCCCTCTAAAGACCCGAGACGACCTCTCCATGGCCTACACGCCGGGGGTAGCCCGCGTATGCACCGCCATAGCCGAAGATAAGAGCAAGGCCTACAAGCTCACCATCAAGGGTAATACCGTAGCCATCGTAACAGACGGCACAGCCGTCCTAGGCCTTGGTAATATCGGCCCCGAGGCGAGCGCGCCGGTAATGGAAGGCAAGGCGATGTTATTTAAAAAATTCGCCGGTATAAACGCCTTCCCGTTATGCCTCAATACTACCGACGTAGACGAAATAGTAAATACGGTAAAGAACATCGCCCCGATATTTGGCGGTATCAACCTCGAAGACATCAGCGCTCCGCGCTGCTTCGAGATCGAGAGGCGGCTTAGCGAAGACATAGACATACCGGTCTTTCACGACGACCAGCACGGGACCGCCATCGTCGTCCTCGCCGGTATACTTAACGCCCTTAAGGTTGTAAAGAAAAATCTCGCCGATACGAGGATAGTAATCTGCGGCACAGGGGCCGCCGGCACCGCCTGCTCCATGCTCCTTACATCCGCCGGGGCCAGGAATATCATCGCCGTCGACTCCTTTGGAATACTCTTCGAGGGGCGTAAAGAGCGCATGAACTCTGCTAAAGAAATGCTCGCAAAACAGACAAACCCCTCACGCGAAGAAGGCGGCCTCGCCGAAGCGATGAAAGGAGCCGATATACTCATAGGTGTCTCCGCACCGGATATCGTCAGCGAGGATATGATTAAAAGCATGGCCCCGGACTCCATCGTCTTTGCCCTCTCAAACCCCGTACCAGAGGTAAACCCGGCCATGGCGCTCCCGCATGTAAGGATCATGGCCACGGGCCGCTCGGACTACTCGAACCAGGTAAATAACGTCCTCTGCTTCCCGGGCTTCTTCAAGGGATTACTACAGTGCCAGTCAAGGACCATTACACTCAGGATGAAGGTCAAGGCGGCAGAGGCGATCGCTGAAGTAATAAAAGAAGAGGAGCTCTCGGAGGACTACATAATACCGAGCGTATTCGACGAGCGCGTCGCCGACAAGGTCGCCGCCGCAGTAATGGACGAAGCCTATAAAGCCGGGGTCGCGAGAAGGGCTCC
>JAJCZG010000083.1 GCA_029262475.1 Deltaproteobacteria bacterium | reverse complement strand
GATGGTAATGCCCGGCGACAGCGTAAAGCTGGATGTCGAGCTAATCATGCCGATTGCCATGGAAGATGGACTTAAGTTTGCGATAAGAGAGGGTGGCCGCACTGTTGGCGCCGGAGTTGTAACTAAGGTAATAGAGTAGTCTGGGGGATCAGAATAAATGGCTGACATCATAACGATGGCCTGCGAAGATTGTAAGCGCAGGAACTATACGACGACAAAGAATAAGAAGACCATACCGGACAGGCTCGAGCTCAAGAAGTACTGCAAGTTCTGCAGGAAGCATACGAACCACAAGGAGACGAAGTAGGGGGACGGTCTTTTGAGGCTTTTTATATATCCGGCCTCTCCGTCCACTTTGTTCTTAATCCGGTATTTTTGTAATTTACTATAGGCCAGTAGCTCTAACGGCTAGAGCAGCGGTCTCCAAAACCGCGGGTTGGGGGTTCGAATCCCTCCTGGCCTGCCAGATAAGACAGGCACCGTTACAACGTTATAAGGGAACGGTAGTTATATGGGAAAAATAGAGAGGGCCAAGAACTTTCTTTCAGACGCTAGAAAAGAGCTGAAGAAGGTCGTCTGGCCTAACAAGCAGCAAACACTGGCCTCTACAAGAGTGGTTTTGATCTTCGTTGTTATTATATCACTCTTCCTGGGGCTGGTTGACTCCATCCTTGGACGGCTCGTCAAATTTATACTGAGTTAAGGTAAATTTTATTTTAGTTTCTTTCGTCTTCAGCGCCATCCGCCTTACGGTAGCGCTGAAGGCGTATAGTTATTTTATCTCTACCGCCGCATCCTGGGTCCAGCGGCTTTCTCGAAAGGGTATAATGGATAAACAGTGGTATATAGTCCACACTTATTCCGGTCATGAGATGAAGGTGAAGATCGCTTTAGAGGAGCGTGTCCGGATGGCCGACAAGGAGGACTGCTTTGGCGAGATACTCGTCCCCACCGAGAAGGTCGTCGATATGGTTAAGGGTGTAAAGAAGACATCTACAAGGAAATTTTTCCCCGGCTATATATTCGTAAACATGAACCTCGATGACGAGACGTGGCACATAGTTAAAAATACTCCTAAGGTGACCGGCTTCGTAGGCGGTGCGAGTAAGCCCATCCCTGTCTCAGAGGCAGAGGTGGGGAGGATTACAAAGCAGATGGAGGAGGGCGCGGTAAAGCCCAAGCCCAAAGTTCTCTTCGAGGAGGGCGAGAATGTTCGTGTTGTAGACGGACCGTTCACCAACTTTACCGGCATGGTGCAGGAAGTAAAGCCCGACAAGGGGAAGCTCAGGGTCATGGTGAGCATCTTTGGAAGGGCTACTCCTGTTGAGCTCGACTTCGTTCAGGTGGAGAAGTCGTAAGCCTCGGAGGCTTCTCCTGGCACAGCTATACTCTTTTATTCAGTTTTTTATCAATTTGAAAGGTGTTTTGTTATGGCAAAAAAGGTTATCGGACAAATTAAGCTTCAGATACCGGCTGGTAAGGCCAATCCGTCGCCGCCGGTAGGACCGGCTCTAGGTCAGCACGGCGTCAACATCATGGAGTTCTGTAAGGCATTCAACGCCAAGACACAGAGCGAAGACGGAATGATAATACCGGTCGTAATCACGGTATATGCCGACAGGAGCTTTTCTTTTATCACTAAAACCCCGCCAGCCTCAATACTTATTCTTAAGGCCGCAGGTCTTAAGAAGGGTTCGGGAGAGCCTAATAAGATCAAGGTAGGCAAGGTAACGAAGGCGAATATTGAAGAGATAGCTAAGATTAAAATGCCGGACCTTAATGCCAAAGACTTAGAGGCGGCCAAGAAGACCGTAGAGGGTACGGCCAAGAGCATGGGAATTCTGGTGGAGGGCTAATTAAAATGGGAAAAAGATACACTGCGGCTCAGGCCAAGTTAGAAGTTGAAAAACAATACGGCATCGAAGAGGCGTTTAAACTCCTTCCGGAGACTAAATGCGCCAGCTTTGATGAGACAGTAGAAATCTCGGGAAGACTTGGTGTTGACCCGAGGCATGCCGACCAGCAGGTAAGGGGCACCGTGCTCCTTCCAAACGGAACCGGTAAGAGTGTAAGGGTCCTCGTCTTCGCCAAGGGCGAGAAGGAGAACGAGGCCAAAGAGGCCGGAGCTGATTACGTCGGCGCCGAAGATCTCGTCGAGAAGATCCAGAAGGGATGGCTCGAATTCGACAGCGTCGTGGCGACACCCGATATCATGGGTGAAGTCAGTAAGCTCGGACGCGTGCTCGGCCCAAGGGGGCTTATGCCAAATCCGAAGCTCGGCACCGTCACCTTCGATGTAAAGAAGGCCGTTGAGGAGCTTAAGGCAGGTAAGGTGGAGTTCAGGGTCGATAAGACCGCAAATCTCCATGTGCCTATCGGTAAAGCCTCTTTCGGCCCGGAGAAGTTAAGGGAAAACTTCACGGCACTTATGGAGTCCATAATAAAGGCCAAGCCTTCGGCGAGTAAGGGGACATACTTAAAGAGCCTAATTATTTGTACTACGATGGGCCCAGGCATAAAGCTCGACACCGTGGACGTCAGAAATACCATAAAATAATTTGCGGGCCCGTTAGGGGCTCCGGATGATAAATAATAGAAACGGTCAAAGACAGCAGGCGCGCTCCGTAGTGGTGTGCTTAATCTCCTGCCGAGACAGTTATTAAGCTTATATCGTCACCGCTCCATTATCAGGCGATTATCCTTACTGTCTATTGTTCTTACCGGTAAGGAAAGGAGGTTTGATAGGTTGGATAAATCACGTAAAATAGAACTGGTCAGCGAACTGAAAGATAAGTTCGGACGTTCGGAAGCCACATTCCTGGTCGAGTACCAGGGGATGACCGTCGAAAAGATAACGAATGCCAGAGGAAAGCTTAGTGATGCTTCCGTTGAGCTCAAGGTCGTTAGAAATACGCTCGCAGAGTTAGCTGTAAAGGGCACCGACGCAGAGGTCCTGGGCGAGCACTTTCAGGGCCCGGTAGCCGTAGCATTCAGTTACAAGGACGCGGCGGCTGCGGCAAAGGCGCTCACCGAAGTAGCCAAGGACGAAGAGAAGTTCAATATAAAGCTCTGTGCCCTTGGTAGTAAGCTCATGAGCAATGTAGAAGTAGCTGCGCTAAGTAAGCTGCCTTCGAGAGAAGTGCTGCTCGCTACTCTCGCTGGAACACTTAATAGTGTCCCGACCGGGCTTGCCAGGGTGCTAAGCGCCGTACCGACGAAACTTGTTTATGCTCTAAAGGCAATTGAGAATCAGAAGGCCGGTTGAGCCTTTGACAAACATTTAAACAAAAAACTTATAGAAAATATAACAGGAGGATTAAAAAGATGGCGGCAATAACAAAAGAAGACGCACTAACTTTTATCGAAAATATGACGGTTTTAGAGCTCTCCGGGTTCATAAAGGAAATTGAGGAGAAGTTCGGTGTATCAGCGGCTGCCCCTGTGGCTGTTGCGGCAGCAGGCGGAGCGGCCCCGGCCGACGCGGCCCCGGCCGAAGAGAAGACAGAATTCGACGTAGTTCTTACGGCGGTAGGCGACCAGAAGATCAAGGTCATCAAAGAGGTAAGGGCCGTAACCGGTCTTGGCCTTAAGGACGCAAAAGATCTCGTCGAAGGCGCGCCGAAGGCCATAAAGGAAGGCGTAAGCAAGGATGAAGCTGATAAGATCAAGGAACAGGTAGAGGCCACCGGCGCCACCGTGGAGATCAAGTAATTACGATCTTTACCGGTTTGTTTCTGTTCTTGTTTTGCCTAACTGAGGAAACGCTATGTATTTTCGCAAAACAAATTGTTCCGGCGCTCTTTGTGTCCCGGAGCCGGTTAGTTAAAGTGACCTGCCCACGGAAGTTTTCGTGGGCAGGTCAACTTGTTATTTGGATACAGTCGGTTAGTTAGCTATAAACCTGAATATATTAAGGAGTTAAAGATATGGCGTCATCCCTGATCAACGGACATATCTTAAGAAAAAGCTTTTCAAGGATCGAGAAGGTCGTTGAGATTCCGGATCTTATAGAGATCCAGAAGAAGTCCTATGACTCTTTCATGCAGGCTGACTCTATGTCTGATGCCAGGGACAATATGGGCCTTGAACTCGCCTTTAAGAGTGTATTCCCCGTGACGGACTTTAGCGGCACAGCCTCGCTTGAGTATGTTAACTATTCTCTCCTTGAGCCTAAGTACACCATCGAAGAGTGCCACGAGAAGGGCATGACCTACGCCGCCCCCATTAAGGTTCTGGTAAGGCTCCTCCTATGGGATAAAGACCCTGATACCGGCGCCCAGAGCATTAGGGATATCAAGGAGCACGAAGTCTACTTCGGCGAAATCCCTCTCATGACCGAGAACGGAAGTTTTATCATAAACGGCACCGAGCGTGTAATCGTAAGCCAGCTCCATCGCTCCCCCGGCGTCTTCTTCGAGTACGACAAGGCGAAGAGCACACCCGGTAAAACACATTACACCGCAAGGGTAATACCCTACTACGGCTCCTGGCTCGACTTTGAATTCGACCAGAAGGACTGGCTATACGTTCGTATTGACAAGAGGAGGAAGATGCTCGCCACTATCCTCCTCAAAGCTCTTGGCTACTCCATAGACGAGATGCTCAATTACTTCTACCCGAGCGAAGATATTATAATCGATGGCAAGAAGATATTTAAGACACTCGTGCCCGAGCATATACTCGGGCAGAGGTCGAGCGTTGATATAAAAGATCCTTCGAGTGGAGACTTCTTTGTTAAGAAGGAGAGGAAGTTCACAAGGCTTTCTGTAAAGAAGATGAAGGCCGCCGGCATAGACCGCATCCCCGTATCCGTTGAAGATATTATAGGCAAGACTGCTTCAAGCGACATAGTCGACCCTGAGACGGGCGAAGTCCTTCTCGAATGTAACCAGGTCCTTACAAGGGAGAAGCTCGACGAGATAACCTTGAAGGGAATAAATAGCTTTAAGCTCCTTCTCCTTGAGGCTATGGGCACCTCGCTTAGAGACACCCTCTTAAACGACCGCGTCGACTCCGAGGAGTCGAAGACCATTCACGATTATAGAAAGCAGAACCCCGACGACCATGTGAGCAATATGACGCTCAATGCGAGGATTGAGATATATAAGAGGCTTAAGCCGGGAGACCCGCCGACGATAGAGACGGCAACACAGCATTTTAATAACCTATTCTTCTCTTCCGAACGTTACGACCTCTCCAAGGTCGGAAGGCTCAAGATCAACAGGAAGCTCGGCTTCGACGACGTTCCTCTTGACTTCACAACACTCCGTAAGGAAGATATGCTCGAGGTCGTTCGTTACCTTTTAGGTCTAAAAAACGGCCTCGGCATGATAGACGACATAGACCATCTCGGTAATAGAAGAGTAAGGAGTGTAGGCGAGCTCCTCGAGAACCAGTACAGGATAGGGCTCATGAGGATGGAGCGCGCCGTAAGGGAGAGGATGAGCCTCGGCGAGCTTGAGACACTTATGCCGAACGACCTTATTAACCCCAAGCCAGTTGCTGCGGTTATTAAGGAATTCTTCGGTTCAAGCCAGCTCTCTCAGTTCATGGACCAGACTAACCCTCTGAGCGAGATTACTCATAAGAGGCGGCTCTCCGCGCTCGGCCCCGGTGGTCTTACGCGAGAGAGGGCGGGCTTCGAGGTCAGGGACGTTCACGCCACTCACTATGGACGTATCTGCCCGATTGAGACCCCTGAGGGGCCAAATATCGGTCTCATCGTCTCTCTCAGTACCTACGCGAGGGTAAACGAGTTCGGTTTTATCGAGACGCCGTACAGGGAGGTGATCGAGGGTAAAGTCACAAAGAAGATAAACTATCTTTCGGCCCTCGACGAGCAGGACCACGTAATTGCGCAGGCCAACGCCCAGCTCGACAAGAACGGCAACTTCGTGAGCGAGTATATCTCCGCCAGGAAGGGCGGCGATTTTGTCATGGTAAGGCCAATTGATCTTACGCTTATGGATATAAGCCCTAATCAGCTTGTAAGTGTCGCGGCCTCACTCGTGCCGTTCCTTGAAAACGATGACGCCAACCGCGCACTCATGGGTTCTAACATGCAGCGTCAGGCCGTCCCGCTTATAAGGACGCAGGCACCTCTCGTAGGCACCGGCATGGAGAGCGTCGTAGCCAAGGCCGCAGGCGTTACCGTGGTAGCCAAGGTAACGGGGCAGGTCGAGAGCGTCGATGCAACCAGAATAGTCGTTAAAAACGAAGAAGGTCAGGTCGATATTTATAACCTGATTAAGTATAGAAGAAGTAACCAGAATACATGCCTTAACCAGAAGCCGCTTGTAAGGAAGGGCGATCTCATGAAGGCGGGCGACATAATCGCCGACGGCCCGAGCACCTCTCACGGAGAGTTGGCGCTCGGAAGTAACGTCCTTGTCGCCTTTATGTGTTGGGGCGGCTATAACTTCGAGGACTCAATCCTCATAAGCGAGCGTCTCCTGAAGGACGACGTCTTTACGAGCGTCCATATCGAAGAGTTCGAGGTCGTGGCGCGTGATATAAAACTCGGAAAAGAAGAGATCACGCGTGATATCCCCAATGTCGGTGATGAGATACTTAGGAACCTCGACGATAGCGGCATAATCAGGGTAGGCGCCGAGATAAAGCCCGACGACATTCTCGTCGGCAAGGTGACGCCAAAGGGAGAGACACAGCTATCCCCGGAAGAAAAGCTGCTACGCGCCATATTCGGCGAAAAGGCTGAGGAGGTGAAGGATACCTCACTTAGAGTGCCTCCCGGTATAGAGGGTGTCGTCATAGACGCGAGGGTCTTTTCCAGGAAGGGCGCAGAGAAGGACGAGCGCAGCAAGTCCATAGAAGATAAAGAAATAGCGCGCCTTGTAAAGGACCGCGAGGACGAGGTAGAAATAGTAAATAGCGCTTCGTATAGAGATATAGCCAAGTTCCTAACAGGAAAAAAGTCCAACTCGCGGGTAACCGGCAAGGACGGCTCCGCTGCACTTACCAAGGGTAAGGAAATTACGAGCGAAGCCCTTCAGGATATACCGAGGAGCAGGTGGAGCGAGATAGTCATAGCCGGTGACGAGAAGGCTGAAAACAAGTTCAAGTCCTCTCTTGAAGAGCTCGATGAGCAGACCGCCGCCATCAATTACGTCTTCGATGAGAGGATGAGACGTCTTAAGAGGGGCGACGAGCTTCCCCCGGGCGTCATAAAGATGGTCAAGGTCTACGTGGCAATGAAGAGGAAGATTTCGGTCGGTGATAAAATGGCCGGGCGTCACGGCAACAAGGGCGTCATATCGAGGATACTTCCGGAAGAGGATATGCCGTACCTTCCGGACGGCACACCTGTCGATATAGTTCTTAACCCTCTCGGAGTTCCTTCAAGGATGAACGTCGGACAGATTCTGGAGACGCATCTCGGTTGGGCCGCGCGCGGTTACGGCGACAAGGTGAATAAGATGTTCGAGCAGAACTCGAGCGTCAGCGCCATAAGGGAACAGGTAAAGAAGCTCTACGGTAACCTTAACTTCAGCAAGTTCCTAAATACCCTCGACGATGAGGAGTTCATGAAGATAGCCGCAAGGCTTAAGGCTGGAGTGAAGATGGCTTGCCCGGTCTTCGACGGCGCAAGGGAAGAGGACGTCAGGGACGCTCTCGAGATGGCCGGCCTTCCGAGGTCCGGAAAGACGATACTATACGACGGCAGGACCGGTGAGTCTTTTGATCAGGAGATTACCGTCGGTGCAATGTACATGCTTAAACTCCACCATCTCGTTGACGATAAAATCCATGCCAGGAGCACCGGCCCGTACTCGCTCGTCACTCAGCAGCCGCTCGGCGGTAAAGCGCAGTTCGGCGGGCAAAGGCTGGGAGAGATGGAGGTCTGGGCCATGGAGGCATACGGCGCCGCCTATAGCTTACAAGAGTTCTTGACGGTTAAGAGCGACGACGTGTATGGAAGAACCAAGATGTACGAGTCGATTGTTAACGGCAACTACAACCTTGAGCCGACTCTTCCTGAGAGTTTCAGCGTGCTCATTAAAGAGCTCCAGAGCCTTTCGCTTGACGTGAGACTTATTGAAAAAGAAAAAGAGTAGTTCCATCTTAAGCGGTCGCCCTTTGAGGCCACTGATAAGGAGGTAGCCATTGGAAAGCCTGATGGCCTTGTTTGAAAGGCAAAAAAAACCTACGGATTTTGATGCCATAAGAATAACCCTTGCTTCACCGGAGAGGATACTTGAGTGGTCCTTCGGCGAAGTGAAGAAGCCCGAAACTATAAACTACAGGACATTCAAACCTGAGAGGGACGGCCTTTTCTGCGCCAAGATCTTCGGCCCGGTAAAGGATTTTGAATGTAACTGCGGTAAGTACAAGAGGATGAAGCACAGGGGCGTGGTCTGCGAGAAGTGCGGCGTCGAGGTAATCCCCTCGAAGGTCCGTCGTGACCGCCTCGGTCATATCGCCCTCGTTACGCCGGTTGCCCACATATGGTTTATGAGGAGCCTTCCGTCCAGGATCGGCGTGATGCTCAACATGACCCTGAAGGAAGTGGAGAAGGTTCTCTATTACGAGTGTTACATCGTATTAAATCCGATGGATACCGAGCTCAAGGCCGGGGAACTCCTAACCGACGAGAAGTTCAACGCAGCCGTGGAGAAGTACGGCCTCGAAGGTTTCAGGGCATGTATGGGTGCCGAGGCGATACGCGAACTCCTTCAAAATATTGATCTCCCGAAGCTCTCTGCGGAACTTAGGGCCGATATGAACGAGACATCCTCCGACGCAAAGAAGAAGAGGATCGCCAAGCGCCTGAAGGTTGTAGACGCCTTCCTCACAAGCGGCAACAAGCCGGAGTGGATGCTTCTGGAGGTTATCCCGGTATTACCGCCGGATCTTCGCCCGCTGGTACCTCTTGACGGCGGCAGGTTCGCCACTAGCGACTTAAACGACCTCTACAGGAGGGTTATAAACAGGAATAACAGGCTTAAGAGGCTCGTTGAGCTCCATGCCCCGGATATAATCATCCGTAACGAGAAGCGCATGCTCCAGGAAGCCGTGGACGCGCTCCTCGATAACGGCAGAAGGGGACGCATCATCACCGGCCAGAACAAGAGGCCGCTAAAGAGCCTTAGCGATATGATAAAGGGTAAGGGAGGGCGTTTTCGCCAGAACCTCCTCGGTAAGAGGGTCGATTACTCCGGACGTTCTGTTATCGTTATAGGTCCGGACCTTAAGCTCCACCAATGCGGCCTGCCTAAGAAGATGGCCCTTGAACTCTTCAAGCCATTCATATACCAGAAGCTTGAGGAGAAGGAATACGCCACGACTATAAAGAGCGCGAAGAAGATGCTCGAAAAGGAGAGGCCAGAAGTCTGGGACGTCCTCGCCGAGGTCATAAAGGAACACCCGGTGCTCCTTAACCGTGCTCCTACACTGCACAGGCTCGGCATACAGGCATTTGAGCCTGTACTCGTTGAGGGTAAGGCCATTCAGCTAAACCCCCTCGTATGTACCGCCTTTAACGCTGACTTCGACGGTGACCAGATGGCCGTGCATGTGCCCCTCTCCATTGAGGCACAGACAGAGGCGAGGGTGCTTATGATGAGCACGAACAACATCCTCTCGCCTGCCAACGGTAAGCCGATTATCATTCCGACCCAGGATATCGTCCTTGGAATCTATTACCTGACGCGTGAGAAGCGCGGCGTAAAGGGTGAGGGCAGAATCTTTAGCTCCTTTGACGAGCTAAGAGTCGTCTATGAGTTCGGTGAAGTCAACCTCCAGGCCCTTGTGAAGGTCAGGGTAGACGGCGAGCTCGTGGAGACGACACCGGGAAGGATGATCCTGAAGGAGATTATTCCCGAGGTCATCGGTTTCGAAGAGATAAACAAGGTGATGGACAAAAAGCGCCTCGCCGATTTGATAGATATATGTTACAGAAGGGCCGGGAACAAAGAGACGGTCATTCTCTCGGATAAATTAAAGAGCCTCGGCTACAAGTACTCGACCAAGGCCGGGATATCCATCTCAATAGGCGACCTCCAGATTCCGGAAAAT
Source organism: Deltaproteobacteria bacterium (assembly GCA_029262475.1). Taxonomy (GTDB): domain Bacteria; phylum Desulfobacterota; class GWC2-55-46; order GWC2-55-46; family JAJCZF01; genus JAJCZG01. Next base: position 5,689 of record JAJCZG010000083.1, on the reverse strand, counting down.
AAGGAAGAGTTACTGGGGAAGGCCTACGACGAGGTTAAAGAGATACACACGCAGTACAACGAGGGGCTCATTACAAACGGTGAGCGTTATAATAAAGTCATCGACATATGGGCGCACGCGACCGAAGATATCGCAAGCGAGATGCTCAAAAAGCTCGGAAGCGAGACCTACAGGGACTCAGACGGGGTCGAGACCAAGGTCCCGAGCTTTAACCCTATCTTCATGATGGCGGACTCGGGCGCGAGGGGCTCGGCGCAGCAGATACGTCAGCTCGCCGGTATGAGGGGACTTATGGCCAAACCTTCCGGCGAGATAATCGAGACGCCGATTACCGCTAACTTCAGGGAAGGGCTTACGGTTCTCCAGTACTTCATTTCCACTCACGGCGCGAGAAAAGGCTTGGCCGATACGGCGCTTAAGACCGCTAACTCGGGTTACCTTACGAGGAGGCTCGTCGATGTCGCCCAGGACGCAATCATCAACGACGTAGACTGCGGCACGCTCGACGGCATATACCTTACATCCCTCGTCGAGGGCGGAGAGGTGATCGAGCCGATAGGCGAGAGGATACTTGGTCGAGTTGCCCTGGATGATATCGTTGATCCGTACTCCGCAGAGGTGCTCGTCGAGGCCAACGAGGAGATAGACGAGGAGAAGGTCGCCATCATCGAAGGCAGCGGCATAGACAGCGTAAGGATAAGAAGCGTTCTTACCTGTAAGAGCAAGGCGGGAATATGTATAAAATGCTACGGTAGAGATTTATCCCGTGGTACTACCATAGATAAGGGCGAGGCCGTGGGCGTCATCGCGGCGCAGTCTATCGGAGAGCCCGGCACTCAGCTTACGATGCGTACATTTCATATTGGTGGTACCGCCTCAAGGAGGGCCGAGCAGACCTCCCTTGAGGTAAGGGGCGAGGGTAAGGTGCAGTTCCATAACCTTTCTATCTCCCGTAACTCAAAGGGCGAGACGATCGTAATGAACCGTAACGGAGAGATCTCGATCCACGACGAACACGGAAGGGACAGGGAACGCCACTCGGTAATCTACGGCGCCAAGCTCCTCATAAGCGAGGGGGATAGTGTCGAGGCCGGCGCAGTGCTCGCCGAGTGGGACCCGTATACAATCCCGATCATCACCGAGATGAGCGGTGTCATCAAGTTCGGAGACCTCCTCGAAGGCAAGACGATGCAGGAGCAGGTAAACGAAGTGACGGGGCTTTCAAGCAGGGTCATAGTTCCCTTCAAAAACTCTGACTTAAGGCCGAGGGTATCGATTAAAGACGATTCCGGCAGGACAAGGACCGTCGGTACCTCCAATGTACAGGCCAGGTACATACTCCCGGTCGGCGCGAATGTGCTCGTAAACGAGAATGACCACGTAGAGGCCGGTGATATCGTCGCTAAAATTCCGAGGGAGACGACTAAGACAAAGGATATTACCGGTGGTCTTCCGAGGGTCGCCGAGCTCTTTGAGGCGAGAAAGCCAAAGGAGTGCGCCGTTATAAGCGAGATAGACGGCACGGTCAGCTTCGGTAAGGATACCAAGGAGAAGAGAAAGATAATCATCACCCCGGAGACAGGAGACTCAAAGGAGTACTTGATACCCAAGGGCAAGCACATAAGCGTAAGAGACGGCGATATCGTTCGTGCCGGAGACCCCCTCATGGACGGCTCCGCCAACCCGCACGATATTTTGGCAGTCCTTGGTGTTAAAGAACTCGCTAAATACCTCGTCGATGAAGTTCAAGAGGTCTACAGGCTCCAGGGTGTTAAGATCAACGACAAGCACATAGAGACGATCGTTCGCCAGATGCTCAAGCGTGTTAAGATAAAGGACTCCGGCGATACGAAGTTCCTTATAGAAGAGTTTGTCGAGCGCTTGAACTTCGAGGAAGAGAACGAGAAGGTATTAATGAAAGGCGGAAGGCCCGCTACTGCAGAGCCGCTCCTTCAGGGTATCACCAAGGCGTCGCTCTCCACGGAGAGTTTTATAAGTGCAGCGAGCTTCCAGGAGACGACAAAGGTCCTCACAGGGGCGGCGATTGCCGGTAAGACCGACTACTTGAGAGGCCTTAAGGAGAACGTCATAATGGGTCGTCTGATACCAGCAGGGACGGGTTTCATAACATATAAGGACACAAAGGTGCATGTAGACCTTCCCGAGGTCACAGCCCCTGAAACAGAGGGTATGACTGAGGGTGAGAGCAGGGACGGGGGTCTTCTCACAACACCGATGGATGGAGTTATAGAGGATGCGGCTGAGAATGCATAGTGGGAGATCGAAAAAGTTTTACGCTCTCTCGAATTGTGCTTGACAAGGCTGGAAACACCTGATAAACTTCTAAAATTACATTCTATACGACAGGAAAACAATGCCAACCACTAATCAATTAGTACGTAAGGGTCGTAAGCAGATCAAGAAGAAATCTGACTCTCCGGCCCTTGAGAATTGTCCCCAGAAGAGGGGAGTCTGTACAAGGGTTTATACTACGACCCCGAAGAAGCCGAACTCAGCCCTCAGGAAGGTTGCCAGGGTCAGACTTACGAACGGTATAGAGGTAACAAGCTATATACCGGGCGTTGGCCATAACCTTCAGGAGCACTCGGTCGTCCTTATCAGGGGCGGCAGGGTAAAGGATCTTCCCGGTGTAAGATATCACATCGTAAGAGGAAGCCTAGATACAGTCGGTGTTCAGGACAGGAAACAGTCCCGTTCGAAGTACGGAGCCAAGAGGCCCAAGTAACCGGGTCTGGACGAAGTTTAAGATCGTCGGAGCGTTTTTTAGGCGCCGGATGGTAAACGGGAATTTATTTTTTACGGAGGATTTTACGATGGCCCGGAAGGGAATTGCCCCAAAGAGAGACGTTTTACCTGATCCGAAGTATGGAGATAAGGTAGTCTCAAAGTTTATAAACAGGCTTCTCAAGGAAGGCAAGAAGAGCACGGCAGAGAGAGTGCTTTACAGTGCCTTTGATCTCATAGAGGATAGGACGAAGTCCGACCCCCTGAAGGTCTTTAAGAAGGCTATCGATAATGTTAGGCCTTCGCTGGAGGTAAAGTCAAGACGTGTCGGCGGTGCAACCTACCAGGTTCCCGTCGAGATAAGGTACGAGAGAAAGATGGCTCTCGCACTAAGATGGCTTGCCGTACATGCGAAGGGGAGGGGCGAGAAGACGATGACCGAGAGGCTCGCAGCCGAGCTTATCGACGCATCGAACTTTAAGGGCGCCGCCTTCAAGAAGAAAGAGGATGTGCATAAGATGGCAGAGGCCAACAAGGCCTTCGCTCACTACCGCTGGTAGTTATCTCCGAAGACGTACCACATGAATTGAAATCACGTTACGCTTGGTCAGGCTTGTAGCCCTGAGGGGCCTTTGAGAATGATATAGTCTGGTGTCAGGCGTTTTTGTCGCTTTTGGACAGTACGATAAAGAGGGAGTATTTAGAGTTGGCTAGGTCAGTACCATTAGATAGATATAGAAATATAGGGATCATGGCTCACATTGACGCCGGTAAGACTACCACTACCGAGCGCATACTCTACTATACGGGCGTAACCTATAAGATAGGTGAAGTGCACGAAGGCACGGCCGTCATGGACTGGATGGAGCAGGAGCAGGAGCGCGGAATTACGATTACCTCCGCCGCCACAACCTGTAGATGGAAAGACATCCAGATTAATATCATTGACACGCCGGGCCATGTTGACTTTACCATCGAGGTCGAACGTTCCCTTAAGGTTTTAGACGGCGCTGTCGCCGTATTCTGTTCCGTAGGCGGCGTCGAGCCCCAGAGCGAGACTGTCTGGCGTCAGGCCGACAAGTACGGCGTTCCGAGGATAGCTTTTGTAAATAAGATGGACCGTACCGGCGCAGACTTCTTCACCGTCGTCGGTATGATGGAAGATCGCCTGAAAACGCGTCCTGTCGTTATGCAGCTCCCGATAGGCGCCGAAGAGAATTATAAAGGCATCGTCGACCTGGTTACCGGCAAGGCGATGGTCTGGGACGAGTCCACACTTGGCGCAAAGTACAGGGAAGACGAAGTCCCCGCCGATATGCAGGAGCAGTACGCAGAATACAGGGAAAAGCTCCTTGAGGCAGCCGCAGACTTTGACGACTCTCTCATGGAAAAGGTTCTGGAGGGCGCTGAGGTCTCTGGCGATGAGCTTAAGGCCGCAATAAGAAAAGGCACCGTCGAACTTGGCATTACGCCGGTATTTAACGGTACCGCCTTTAAGAATAAGGGTGTCCAGCTCCTCCTTGACGCCGTTATTGACTACATGCCTTCCCCGCTCGATGTCGAGCCGATCAAGGGTATAATAACAAAGACCGACGAGACTGAGCCGAGGGAGCCAAAGGATGACGGCCCCTTCTCAGCACTTGCCTTCAAGATAATGACCGACCCGTTCGTCGGACAGCTCACCTTCTGCCGTGTTTATTCCGGCACACTCGAGGCAGGCTCCTACGTGCTTAACTCCACGAAGGATAAGAAGGAGAGGGTTGGTCGTCTCCTTAGAATGCACTCTAATAACCGTGAAGAGATAAAAGAAGCCCTCTCCGGCGATATTGTCGCAGTTGTAGGCTTGAAAAACACCATCACCGGTGATACTATATGTACTCCTGATAACCCGATAGTGCTTGAGACCCTCGATATTCCGGAGCCGGTCATGAGTATCGCTATCGAGCCGAAGACCAAGGCCGACCAGGAAAAGCTCGGCATGTCTCTCCAGAAGTTAGCTATGGAGGACCCGTCCTTCAGGGTCAAGACTGATGAGGAGACCGGGCAGACAATCATCTCCGGTATGGGCGAGCTTCATCTGGAGATAATCGTCGACAGGCTCATGAGGGAGTTTGCCGTCGAGGCGAGCGTCGGTAAGCCGCAGGTTGCCTACAGAGAGGCCATTACTCAGGAATCAACCGCAGAGGGCAAGTTCGTCCGTCAGACCGGCGGCCGGGGCCAGTACGGCCATGTTGTCCTCACAGTTGAGCCTGCAGAAAAGGGCGTCGGCTTTGAGTTTGTTAATAAAATCGTTGGCGGAACCATCCCCAGGGAATATATAAATTCAGTTGAAAAGGGTGTGGCCGGAGCGATGGACGTAGGTACGCTCGCAGGGTTCCCAATAGTAGACGTTAAAGTAACCCTCTTCGACGGATCATATCACGATGTTGACTCCTCGGAGATGGCCTTCCAGATAGCCGGTTCCATGGGCTTCAAGAACGCAATGAAGGGCGCGGGCCAGATACTTCTCGAACCGATGATGAGTGTAGAAGTTGTCGTGCCGGAGCAGTTCATGGGCGACGTCATAGGCGACCTTAGCTCAAGGCGTGGCAAGGTGCTCGGTATGGATACGAGGGCCGGTTTCCAGGTCGTTGACTCTACCGTACCTCTCGCTAATATGTTCGGTTATGCAACCGACCTCCGGAGTAAGACGCAGGGCAGGGCATCATACTCAATGCAGTTTGATCATTACGCGCAGGTGCCGGCTTCCGTTTCGGAAGTCCTAGTTACGAAATCTCAGGGTAGTTGATAATATAGTAATTTGTTTCAGGAGGAGACGAGATGAGCAAGGAAAAATTTGAGCGCGGCAAGCCTCATTTAAACGTAGGCACAATCGGTCACGTTGACCACGGTAAGACATCTCTTACCGCTGCAATCACGAAGGTGCTGGCCACCAAGGGTCTGG
>JAJCZG010000082.1 GCA_029262475.1 Deltaproteobacteria bacterium | reverse complement strand
GTCTCCATTGAGTTACAGACCCCAGGGCGCTGGACCTTTGCGTTAAAGGCAATACTGGCGGCCATACCGAGCTCCGCGCTCTCGTCTATGAATACGTGGCAAACACCCTTATAATGCTTTATTACCGGTATCCTGGAATTCTCGACGACGAAGCGTATTAACCCCTCGCCGCCGCGGGGGATTATTATATCTATCAGTTCTTCGAGCTTAAGGAGCTCAAGGACCGCGGCCCTGTCGGTCGTGGGTACGACTTGAATTGCTTCGGCAGGGACACCCGTGCTTATACACGCTTTTTTTAAGACCTCTTCGATGGCGAGGTTAGAGTGTATCGCTTCGGACCCTCCCCGAAGTATCACCGCGTTACCGGATTTTAGACAAAGCCCGGCGGCGTCTGCCGTGACATTTGGCCTCGACTCGTAGATGATGCCTATGACGCCGAGGGGTATCCTCATCCGCCCGACGCGAATTCCGTTAGGACGAGTCTTCATATCCGATATCTCGCCGACAGGGTCCGGGAGGGCCGCCACCTGACGTAGCCCTTCGGCCATCGTGGCTATAACCTTATCCGAGAGCGTCAGGCGGTCGAGCATCGCGCTGGAGAGGCCGCTTTCCTTGCCAGTGGCGAGGTCCTTTTCATTTTCCGACTGAAGCTTCTCCTTTGCGGCGATAAGGCCGTCGGCCATCTCAAGGAGTGCGCCGTTCCTGACACTGCCGGGAAGGTTCGCGAGCTTATGGGAGGCGGCCCTTGCGCCGCGCGCGATATTTAGTATTTCTTCATTTATGGTCATCTCTTCCTCCTCAAATTTATGGAGAGAATTTTCTACCGGTAATAAAAGTTCTCTATAAGACGACGAGGTTATCGCAGTGGATCACCTCGTCATAGACCCTGTAACCAAGAAGCTCTTCTATCTCGTCGGTCTTTTTGCCCTTTATGACGCCTATCTCCCTGGAACCGTAGTTGGTAATGCCACGGGCGAACTCTTTACCGGCAGAATCTATCAAGTGAATAGCCTCGCCCGACTCGAATGTGCCGTCAACTTCAGTTATGCCCGAGGGGAGCAGGCTCTTACCGCCCGCTGTGAGAGCGGCTCTTGCTCCGTCGTCTATCATGACCCTTCCGGTCGGGCGCGTGGAGAAGGCTATCCAGTGTTTTTTGCTCGTGAGCCTGTCCTCGCGCGGGAGGAAGAGAGTTCCAACGTCCTCGCCAGAGAGGATGTCGGTTATAACACCCTTTGAGAAGCCGCTGGCGACTACCGTGGCTATGCCGAAGTGCGCCGCCTTCCTGGCGGCCTCTACCTTCGATGCTATACCTCCGGTGCCGAAGGTACCGGCCTTGGAACAAAGTCCGTCCGTATCGAGGTGGTCCACGTCTTCAACGAGCGCTATCCGCTTAGAGCCAGCGTCGCGTACGGGATGGCCGTCATAGAGGCCGTCTATATCGGTTAGAATTATCAGCATATCCGCTTCGACGAGGTTTGTAGCGAGTGCTGAGAGGTTGTCGTTATCGCCGAACTTTATCTCTTCTACGGCTACGGTGTCGTTCTCGTTTATCACCGGGACTATGCCCATATCAAGGAGAGTTAGAATCGTGTTACGGGCATTTAAGAAACGTTTTCTATTGGAGAGGTCGTCGTTTGTGAGGAGCACCTGAGCACACTTTAACCCCTCCGCCGAGAAGAGTTTTGAGTAGCGAGACATGAGCTTCCCCTGCCCGACGGCGGCTATCGCCTGTATCTCCGGGATGATCTTCGGGCGTACCGATAGATTAAGCGCCTTCATGCCGAGAGCTACCGAGCCGGAACTTACAAGAATCACTTCCGTACCCTTTGCAAGAGCCGAAGAAATAGACGCTACGACATCACCCAGTACGGCCAGGGCATCAACGGAGCCGCCCGTATGGGTACGTCCCCTGAGTATCGAACTCCCGAGCTTTACGACTACACGCCTAGCCCTCTTGACTATCCTCTGCCGCGTCTCTTTCATGTCTGATTCTTTCCACTTCGGTACCAACGTAATTTATAAGCTCTGTAGTGCCCACGCCGGTGGCGGCGGAGAGCTCAAAAACTTTTATACCCTTACCCTTAAAGTAACTGAGTAGCTCCGGGGCCTTCTCTCTCGCCTCGGTAATGTCGGTCTTATTTAAGGCCACTACCTGGGTTCTCAGTGCGAGTTCAGGGTTAAAGGCATTTAGTTCTTTATTAATACAGTGGAAGTCGTCAAGCGGCTCCCTCCCGGTATCCGGCGAGAGGTCTATCATATGGATAAAGAGCGAAGTCCTCTCTATATGCTTAAGAAACCTTGTCCCTAATCCCTTGCCGTCGTGCGCCCCCTCTACAAGCCCAGGAATATCGGCCAGCACGAATGAGCCGTACTCGCCCAGGCGAACTACGCCGAGGTTAGGAACGAGTGTCGTAAAAGGGTAATCCGCGACCCTTGGTCTAGCGGCCGAGACCTTCGATATAAGCGTTGACTTACCGGCATTCGGAAAACCTATTATACCGACGTCCGCAAGGAGCTTTAGTTCGAGAAGAACCGTACGTTCATGCCCCTCCTCTCCGGGCTGGGCGAACTTCGGGGCCTGACGCGTCGAGCTCTTGAAGTGGGCGTTACCCTTGCCGCCTCTTCCGCCTTCGAGACATACAAACCTCTCTTCGTCTCCGGTAAGGTCGGCGAGCACTTCGCCGGTATCCGAGTCTCTTACAATCGTCCCGACGGGGACCGTCAAGACGAGATCGTAGCCGTTCCTGCCGTGACAGTCCTTGCTCATGCCGTTCTCGCCACGCTCAGCCTCAAAGCGCCTCTTATAGCGGAAGTCGAGGAGGCTTGCGAGGTTCCTGTCCGTAACGAAGGTTACCGAGCCGCCGTGTCCGCCGTGTCCGCCGCTAGGGCCTCCGAAGGGGACACACTTTTCCCTGCGAAAACTAACGCATCCCCTGCCGCCCGCGCCTGACACCACGGTTATCTTTGCCTCGTCGATAAATCTCAATTATCTATCCCATAAAAGAAGGCCCAAAAAGAAAAAGGGCGGCGGAAGTATAACCTTCCAGCGCCCTGATATTATTACGGCTACGCCATCTCTAAAGCGGCCCCCTGCCCCTTTGCCCTTGTGTATATTTATCCTGCCTGCTATTTACCCGCTTGCTCGACGGCCAAGTCGCTTACTTGGCCGTTTCTTCAATTATAGGCCTGCCAACTTGCCCACGTACCGGGTGAAGCATCAGGAAAGAGTTCGCTAGCTTGAGCAAAGACGGCTCGTTCTCCGCCTTCGCAAAAATGCCCGTGGGCACTCCCTCACATAGAAGCAGGAGCGGTTACTGGGTGACGATGCTTACGAACTTCTTCTTGCCGCGGTCCTCGAAGTTAACTATTCCGTCGATCTTGGCAAAGAGCGTATAGTCCCTGCCCATGCCTACGTTGGTGCCGGGGTTAACCCTGGTGCCAAGCTGACGAACGATGATAGTACCGCCTCTTACCGTCTCGCCCGAAAAGCGCTTTACTCCACGCCTTTGACCGTTACTGTCTCTGCCGTTTCTGGAACTTCCTCCGGCCTTTTTATGTGCCACCTTAAGCCTCCGCTATGCTTTTAACGAGCCCTCTCCACACCACCTGGCAAACGCCAGCCGGAAAGTCGGATAAAGCCGTCTATTCTGAATTATTATAAAATTACTTTGAGATAACGTCTACTTGAAGGGCCGTGAAGGACTGCCTGTGTCCCTGCTTCTTCTTATAGCCCTTACGTTTCTTCTTTTTAAAGACGATTATCTTCTTGTCCCTGCCCTGCTCCTGAATTTTGCAGACAACCTTTGCGTTCTCTACGATAGGAGCGCCGACCTCGACGCTATCCCCTTCGCCAACGGCGAGGACGTCTCTAAATTCAAGCTTGCTTCCGACTTCTCCCGGAAGCTTCTCTACTCTTATGAGGTCTCCCTCGGCTACGGTATACTGCTTTCCACCGGTCTTTATCACTGCGTACATGGTATTATCCCCTTAATCGCTTAACAATATTTAGAATAATAGATAATATATTGTAGACGGGTGACTTGTCAAGCTTTTTATCGTCTAACGAGCCCGTCTGAGCTCTGTATAGATACCGCCCGAGTCGAGCGTCTGCGGTACTTTGACCGCCGTACCGGCCCTGACGGAGAGACTTTTAAGCGGCAAAAAAGACTATTTTCGATCTCCGTCGGCGTCGTGAGAAACAAAAAACTTATAGAAGTAATCCGCCCCGGAGAGGATAGTCAGCGCAAAGGCTACCCAGAAGATCAATATCCCGATATAATGAAAATTAATGCCGTAGTATGTATAGTGCAAAAGAAGCGGTATTATAGCGGATATCTGGGCTACGGTCTTGAATTTACCAAGTGAACTCGCGTCTATTACCACCCCATCTTCAACTGCTATGGCGCGCAGGCCTGTAACGGCTATCTCGCGCCCCACTATGAGGGCGACCATCCACGCCGGTACCCTGTCTAGTGGTATCATCATTATCAGCGCTGTTATGATAAGGAGCTTATCGGCGAGGGGGTCGAGGAATTTACCAAGTGTCGTCACGGTATTCATGCGGCGTGCGAGGTATCCGTCGAGCCAGTCGGTAATGCATACCAGAGCGAAGAGTACCGCGCAAATAAGGCTAAGCCCGCGCCCCGGCGAGAGGAGCAAGAGCACCAGCACCGGGGATACGCCTATGCGTATAAGCGAGAGCGCATTTGGTATATTCCAGTTGCTGCTCTTTTTCCTTGCCGCTTCGCTCATCTGCTCAGTTCCTGGCGGTGAATTCATATTCTCTCTGAAATCTCAGAACCTTCTTTACGAAACCTCGAGTCTCGTCAAAGGGCGGCACCATACCGTAACGCTCCACGTTGCTCTCACCTGCGTTATAGGCAGCGAGGGCCAGCTTCACGTCGCCGCCGAAGCGCGTAAGAAGTCGTTTTATATATTTGACACCCCCGTGGACATTATCATGGGGGTCGTAGCGGTCTTTTACTCCGAGATCTTTTGCCGTCTCCGGCATGAGCTGCATAAGCCCCACTGCCCCGGCCCTTGAGACGGCACTCGGGTTGAAGTCCGACTCGGCCCTTATAATCGCCTTTACGAGGCTCGTCTCGACGCCGAACTTATCTGCCGCCGAAGTTATTATAAGATGGTAAGGAGCTGCTCCGCCCCGAAGCACGCGTTTAACCCTCTTCTCGGGCATAAACCATTTAAACCCGGAATCCTGCCCGGAATCATGTGGAGTATTTGTAAAATGCACCACACCGTCTTCACCAACGTATTTGTAGAAGTCGGCAAAAGCCTGGCCGCCGGTCAAGAGAAAGAGCGCCGCCGCAGCTATTATCGTGATAAAACCCTTTACCATAGCTATCCTTTTCATAAATAAGTCCATTTTAATTCTATCCTGAGAGATGAAAAAGGGCAAGGCAATTCTGGCACACCAGTGTGCTCTTAATACGCGCATCGTACTGTTTGCGATTTTAAGAAA
>JAJCZG010000081.1 GCA_029262475.1 Deltaproteobacteria bacterium | reverse complement strand
CCCGCCTCTGGAATTCGCAGAGGCGGGGTTGGTTTTACTTTATAAGCTTTACCTATATATCGAAGTAAAGCTCGAACTCTCCGGGTGAAGGCTGGAGCCTTAAGGGTTTTACCTCATTCTCCATCTTATACTTTATCCAGGTGTCTATGACGTCCTGGGTAAATACGTCGCCCTTTAAGAGGAAGTCGTGGTCGTCCTTTAGTGCGTCAAGCGCCTCTTCGAGCGATCCAGCGGCGTGCGGCACCTTTGCAAGCTCCTCCGGGGAGAGGCCGTAAATATCCTTATCGAGCGGGTCGCCCGGATCAATCTTATTCTGAATGCCGTCGAGCCCGGCCATGAGCATCGCCGCGAAGGCGAGGTATCCGTTACACGACGGGTCGGGGAAGCGAACCTCTATTCTCTTCGCCTTGGGTGAAGTAGAGTACATTGGGAGCCTTATCGACGCGGAACGGTTCCTGCTCGAATAGGCAAGGTTAATAGGCGCTTCAAAGCCTGGTACGAGCCTCTTATAAGAGTTCGTAGTCGGGTTGGTAAAGGCGTTTAGGGCTTTGGCGTGCTTTAAGATGCCGCCTATGTAGTGCATCGCCATCTCGCTCATGCCGCCGTAGCCGTCTCCTGCGAAGAGCGGCTTGCCGTCCTTCCAGATCGACTGGTGGGTGTGCATGCCGGTGCCGTTGTCTCCTGCGAGTGGTTTGGGCATAAAAGTTACGGTCTTATTCCACCTTCTGGCGACGTTCTTTACTATGTACTTGAACCACATCAGCTGGTCGCCCATCTTTAGGAGAGATTCGAAGCGCATGTCTATCTCTGCCTGGCCGGCCGTTGCAACCTCGTGGTGCTGACACTCTACTACTATACCTAGATCCTCCATTACAAGACACATCTCGGTACGGAGGTCGTGCTGGCTGTCGGTCGGCGGGACAGGGAAGTAGCCCTCCTTGTGGCGCGGCTTGTATCCGAGGTTAGGCCCCTCGTCGCGTCCGGTATTCCAGATACCCTCAACAGAATCCACAAAGTAGAAGCTATGGTCAGAGCCCTGGCTAAAACGTATGTCGTCAAAGATAAAGAACTCCGGCTCCGGGCCGATGTAGATAGTGTCTCCTATGCCGGTGCTCTGAAGGTACTTTTCCGCCTTCTTGGCGATGAAACGCGGGTCCCTGGAGTAACCCTCCTTTGTCATCGGGTCGGCGATATCGCATATAAGGACAAGCGTCGGAACCTCCATAAAGGGGTCCATTACAGCTGTCGAAGGATCGGGCAGGACTATCATGTCGCTGGCATGAATCGGCTGCCAGCCCCTAATGCTCGAACCGTCAAAGCCCAAACCGTCCTCGAAGAGATCCTCTGTGAGCTCGCATCTCGGGACCGTAAAATGCTGCCAGATACCTACGAAGTCGAGGAATCTCAAGTCAACCATGCGTACGTTCTTCTCGTCTGCCAGTTTTAATACATCTGCGGGTGTCATCTAATTAAAGCCTCCTTTTACTAATAATATATTATTATGTCGGACGGTTATGCCTCGTAACGGGTGTAAAAGCCGCAATATGCGGCATTTTAGCGCACTATACCGCGTCAGGGCCCTTCTCGCCGGTACGTATTCTAATCGCTTCGTCCACAGGTAGGACGAATACCTTTCCGTCGCCTATCCTGCCGGTCTTCGCGGCCTCTACTACTGTCTCGACCACCTTTGTCACTTGATCGGCCCTTACCACGATCTCAATCTTAATCTTGGGGAGAAAATCCACAACGTACTCAGCGCCACGATAGAGCTCGGTGTGCCCCTTCTGTCTGCCAAAACCCTTTACTTCCGAGACGGTTATGCCCTGGATGCCAATCTCGTTTAAGGCCTCCTTGACTTCGTCAAGCTTAAAGGGTTTGATTATGGCCTCTACCTTCTTCATAACCGTACCTCCGGCATAAAATGAAAACTCTTTCAGAATAGCGAAATTAACACAGCTTGAAGCCGTTGTAAAGCCTTTATAGTAAATAGCCTTCAATATAAGCAAGCTGCCCTTAAGCCTCTTCGGACTTAAGTTATCTTATAATGAACTTCGCAAATAGCGTGCCCATTTATTTTATTGATTTTATTGAGTTTTTTTGAGAAATCATGGTAGTTACGGCACAAAAAACAGGCAGTGGGCAGCTTTAAATGCTTATTTTTTATGCAGAGGGTAAAGCAAGGGTTTTAAAGAGGGTTGTACAGCGCTTTAAGGTCTCGGGCAGAGTAAATATTAGCGTATTCCACGCCAATATTTAGCTCGCAACCTACTCATTCTTCTTCAAGTATAACTTGCACTCGTTACTTCCAAGCCAGTCTATCTTCATCATATTAGTAGCGCCCCTCATTCCGACCCTCGTGCCGGAGACTATCACTATGGCGTCGCCCCAGTTGCAGAGCCCGAGATTCAACAACTCTGCCTCGCCCCGGCATATCATCTCATCGGTATGTGAACCGAAGTCAATGGTATAGGCGCTCACACCCCAGGTTATCGATAGCCGTCTCCTTGTCTTCTCTCGAAGGGTAAAGGCGATAATCGGTGTCTTCGGCCTTAGCTTGGAGAGGAGGATAGCCGAATCTCCCGTTTGGGTAAAGACTACTATTACTTTGGAGTTAACCTCTCCGGCCGCGGCATAGGCCGCAAATGTTACCGCATCGGCGAATGGTTTGCGCTCGACTATATTACGCCTTATGAACTCCTTATGGTCTATCGCGGTCTCGGCCTCTTTTATTATCCTGACCATCGTCTCAACGGTAAGGGCCGGATATGCGCCTACGGCTGTTTCGCCGGAGAGCATAACAGCGCCTGTTCCGTCGAAGACGGCGTTGGCCACATCCGAGGCCTCGGCCCTGGTGGGGCGCGGAGCACTTATCATGGACTCAAGCATCTGTGTGGCCGTTATTACGGTCTTTCCGGTCTTCCTCCCCCTGGTTATAATCTCCTTCTGTAGCACCGGAACCTTCTCGGTATAAAGCTCGACCCCGAGATCTCCCCGCGCAACCATAACCCCGTCCGCTGATTCGAGGATCTCTTCCAGATTTTCAATCGCCTCGGCATTCTCTATCTTCGCTATCACGGGGGCGTTTTCTGCGCCCAAATCCTTCAAAAGGGATTTTAGCGCCTCCACATCCGCCCTTTTTCTGACAAATGAGAGGGCGAAGAAGTCAACGCCGACCTCTACTGCGAAGGCAACATCCTTTAGATCCTTCTCCGAGAGCGACGGGGCGCTTACCTTCACGCCCGGGAGGTTAATCCCCTTGGAGTTCTTGAGCGTGCCACCGTAGACAACTTCGCAGTCGACATGTTTTTCATCAACCGAGGTAACCTTGAGTTCGATTAGACCGTCGTCGATAAGAATCTTCCCACCGACGGAGACGTCTCCTGGTAGATTCTTGTATGTCGTGGATACGAATCCGTCGCCGCCGATGATATCGTCGGTGGTGATGGTGAGTTTATCTCCGGGTTCCAGTTCAACGGCGCCGTCCCGAACCTGCCCTGTCCTGATCTTCGGGCCGCAGAGGTCCGCTAGTATACCTGTAGAGAGTCCAAGCCTCTCGGATGTCTTTCTTACCGTCTCTATGACCTTAGCGTGATCGGCGTGATCGCCATGAGAGAGGTTTAACCTCACTACATCGACCCCCGCCAGGAGAAGTGCCTCCATGGCCTTCGAAGAGCTTGAAGCCGGGCCGATGGTTGCAATAATCTTTGTCCTTCTTATACTTATTGGATTCACAGTCATATCTCCAGCCAGGTAGCTTACGGTTAAAATTACCTAAAGTTTATTTCTAAGTCTATTCCTCAAAAAGATACAAGTCAACACCTCTTTCACCAATCGGACGAATCCGGCAAAACTATAGCCTGGCCCTTCCTGGCCCATATCACCGACAGTTGGTGTTGCTCCTAATGGAGTGCTCGACGTATCTCCGAGTGCTAGCGGCGGGAACAATTTAGAACCATGCTGCGAGGCGGCGGGCGAATATCTAATCGATTAGAAACAAACACCCTCAAAGGACCGTAGCTAAAGAATGCGCCTTGGTATTTAGCCCACA
>JAJCZG010000080.1 GCA_029262475.1 Deltaproteobacteria bacterium | reverse complement strand
GCCATCACTTCCCCTTTTTTCGGTATAGAGGATATAAAAATAGACGCTAAGCAGATAAAAGAGGCTATAAAGGAGATCGCGCCTCTCGGTCGCCCACGCCACACTCTCCACATGGAGCGGATGCAGGGCGAAGAAGGCCGCCGTGACAGAGGCCATTAGAAGGGGACTTTTTTTAATGCCAGCCCCGGGCATTTCTTCGCTATGAGCAATGTTAATGGCGAAACCCCGGATGGCAAGGCTATAGATAAGAAAGAAGACAATAGATGTGTTTATGGAGTGGAGGAGCGCGCTAACGAGATGGTGGCTGTAAGGTTCAAGGCCGAATAGCCTTACCTCGAAGGCGTGAAAGAGCGAGGAGAGCGGATGCCACTGCCCGGCGGTCGTTGAGGTAAAGGCCCACTTTACCAGATCCCCCCCCTGGAGGAATAGATTCTTATTATTATATATGTATACATGGTCGTCCCAGTTGACAAAATCATTTGAAAAAGACGGAATATAGGGCAAAAATGCCAAAATTGCCGCAAAAAGAGCGGAAAAGAGAAGAAAAGAAGAGTGTTTTGATGATTTATTGGTCATAAATACGTCTTGATACTCGTCGGTGTGAAGTAGAGCCGTAGTTGCCGTGCTGCTTATAGCGAATCGCCGCGTATATCAGAACTTCGCAAACTCCCGGGGTCTGGCTGCGGGACATATTTAGTTATTCTCGATAGATATAGTTACTTCATTTGACTCTATTGTCCCTGTCCAAATATTCTTGAAATCTACTCCTGTCCATATATGCTTAGGATCGGCTTGTTGTTTGAGTTGTTTGATGCCTAGCGCCTTCCATATCTCTAAACCATCATACTGTGCTTTTACAATAAACTTACCAAAGCTATCGAAGTGAATACCCGCAGCATTAAAAGCTATTCTTATACCCTCGATAAAAGTATTCGATGTATCATTAATTAACAAGCCTGTAATCTCAAGACTATATGTTTCATCGGGCTTTAGTAGAACAAGAAAGCTCTCACCTGGATAAGAAAGCTCGTAAATGGAAGTTAGTCTTACTTCCATCTCTTTCATATTCAAGTCATATATCTTTATCCAGTTGGTATCGTATCCTCGCCTCCACGGCATGAATCTAAACTCTTCTTGCCCTAAATTTGTTAAGGTATACCGGATATGAATTGAGTCGCCGACCCTATAGGATTCCTTATCTAAAGTTATTTGGAGTTTGACATAATAATCTGAGAGGCTATTCTGCATGGCGCTAGCCGGGTAGCTACTTATACCGATAAGCATGAAGATCAAAATGAATTTTAAAGGCTTTAGTTTCATACTATATTGCCCCTAAAGCGTGGTGGTATATACTTAGAGTGTTCTGCATGATACTCAAAGCATTGATATTGACTTAAATTGCCTAAGATGCAGACTGGTCTGGGCACACCTTATCTTATACGGAACTCCTTACTACGCGTCATGATTATTAGGTACCCGGATATAACTCAAAAGCCTTTACCGCATAGTGAGGACCATTGCACGGCACGAGCAGCCAGCTGCGCGATACAAAACCGGACTGGTCCCCGGTCAGCCGCAACGACCAGTGGGCTTGGTGCTGTCTCCGACGAGGTTAAGGCCGCACTCAGGGCACTCTGTAAGGCCTGAGGCATTAAATCCGCATGCAGGGCAATGGCCTTTGAGCATCCGTTCGTTAGCGGTCTTCATCTCCGGGTCCATGGACTCCCAGTAGTTGTCGAGCGCTGCCGTTGCGGCTTCTTTGGAAGACTGAGGTACGACTATGCCATAGACCTTCTCCGGCTCGCATGAGCCATCCGAGCAGGTCTTCTCCGAGGCCCCCTCCATCTCGCCAGCCTGGAACGGTATGCCCGCAGTCTTAAGCGCCTCGACTAGTTCGGTTATGGTTCCTAGCCCCCCCTGCTCTAAAAGGACGTTACCCTCTCCTGCGCCGGTCTCTTCTGTATGCATTGCCTCGTCATGGGCAGCATCTAATGACATTACAAGCTCCACCTCGCACTCGGCACAGCTCTCCACGTGGCCAAAGTACTCCGCGCGACAGTCAGGACATATTTTGATATTGTCGGTCATAACTCTAGGTTCCTTTCGTCAATTGGTGGTTTTGCCTCGGTGTAGATCTCACCGCTGCACCGCATGAATTAATATTTTATTATATTTTACGGGTTTTTTCCTTATATTTTTTATATTGAATCAACAGGCGTCTTGATGTATATTATTTACTTACTAAATATGGCGGGTATTAAGGAGAGGTGGCCGAGAGGCTGAAGGCAACTGCCTGCTAAGCAGTTATAGGGGAAACTCTATCGAGGGTTCGAATCCCTCCCTCTCCGCCATTAAAGTGGCAACCGGCAAAGTCTTCGAATAAAACCGGTATGAAATCAAAAATTAACTTACGCGCCTGTAGCTCAGCTGGATAGAGCGTCGGACTACGAATCCGTAGGTCGGGGGTTCGAATCCCTCCAGGCGTACCAAATATATCAAGGGGTTACGGCTTATGTCGTGGCCCCTTTTCATTTGGAATCTCCCAAATTGTATAGTTTTTGTATAGTAGGTTGATCGGTAAGGGCGTTTTCGAGCATCTCAACGGCCTTGACCTTGTGTGAAGGAGCGAGGTGGGCATAGCGGAGAGTCATGGTAAGGGTCTTGTGTCCAAGTAGCTCCTTAATGGTAGTAATGTCTATACCTGCCATGACGAGTTGGCTTGCGAAGGTATGTCTGAGGTCGTGGAACTTGAAGTCTGTTATTCCGGCTCTCTTACATGCTGATTTAAAGGAGCGCACTACGTTATCAAACCTCTGCCCCTTATCGTTAGTAAAGACGTAAGGGCTATCTATATGCCTCACAAGGCCCTGTAGTGCCTCTCTGAGAGTCCTGTTGATGGGTATCTCCCTTCTCTCTCCGTTCTTGGTCACGCTCAGCAAAATGAACCCGTGGCGCAAGTCAACCATATCCCACCTCAAGCTGAGTATTTCGCCCTTTCTCATGCCCGTATTGACGGCGCACACAACTATGGGCCGCAAGTGCTTCTGACAGGCGTTAACCAGGGCCTGTGTTTCTTCCTTTGAGAGATAGCGGAGCCGACGGTTGTTTTCAGTTAGGAGTTTTACCCGTCTGACTTTCTTTAGGGGTTCATCCTCGACCATCTCCCAATCGACCGCCTTGGTGAACATATGCTTGATAGTAGCAAGACGCCTGTTTGCTGTAGCTGGGGCCTTACCGTCTGAGAGTAGTTTTGACTGGTATTCTTCCAAAAGCCTCGTGTTAAAGTGTCTGAGTGGCGTGTTGCCAAAAACCTCAAGCAACAAACCTATGACAGCTTTTTTCTTCTTAAAAGCCTTTTGTCTTTGAGCCCACTGGATATACTGCTCTGCCAACTCACGGAAGGTATGATTTGCTATACGCTTGATAGGAATAGGCGCTTTACCTTCCTGTATGTCCTTCTTTCTTTGAATAAGCAGAGCTTGTGCGGCCTTGAATGACGTAGAACGGCTTGATTCAAATCGTGTTCGCCCGTCAAGGCCAGCGTAGCGAATCCACCATACGTTGCCGCGTTTATAAAGCCCTTTATGGTTTGCCATATGACATGTCTCCTTTCATATTGATTTTGGTGTTGCCAGTTATAGTTTTTGCTCTTCACCTCCCTTCTCTTCGAGATAGTTAAGGGCAAGGTGCAGGAAAGAAGGTATCTCTCTCATGCCCTTTTCCCATCGGTAAACTGTAATGTTTGATACTCCAAGGGCCTTACCGAGCTTTATCTGGGAGTAGCCGTTTCTCTTTCTCCATTCAACGAGGCCAGAGGGATTTAGTTTGTCTATTATGATCATAGTGTGTAGTATATACCATAGGTATAAATATATCAAGTGAAATAAACTGTACACTTTACTATACAGTCAGAAATAAAGGCTTATATTCTTAATGGTTACGTAGAGTATAACGGATTTCTAATCCCCTTGTCGGCCTGGTCTGCAATTCATTACTTTTAGGGAAGAGGATAAGGAGCTTGCCGTCGGTGTCTTGCAGTCCTTCTCCAGCCAGTATTCTATCTCGGACCTTTTGAAGCGCAGGTTACCACCGACCTTGTAGTAAGGTATCTCGCTGAATTGGACACGCTCGTAGACCCACTTCTCCGAAACCTTGAGATATTCGGCAAGATCCTTTACGTTAAAGAAGGAACTGCCTTCTCTCTTCTCTTTCAAGAAGGGGCGGAGTGCCTGCATAACCCTCCGGACTATCCTCTCTTCAAGCTCAGAGGTGTCTATGTTAAGCTCTGCTTTCATATCAAAGTCCTATAAACCCCCCTGGGGGGGGGGGTGGGGGGGGTACCATTCGGGCGGCGATATTCCCAAATCTTATATACCCGTCTGATTGCCATATTATACAAAAAGGGTTACCCTTTCTTATCTTTTTTATGGGCATCAGATTCTCTTAGTTTTTCATGAACGGAGACTATTAGGGCAGAAATGCTCAGGTTTTGAGTAGATCCACCGCTAAGGAGCTGCCTTTGTTGAAAAGTCCTGTCCATTATTGCCGTCGTCTCGATGGCCTTTGTCTTCCCCTCGTCTAACAGTTCATGGAGCCTCATTCTGGCTTTAGCACCTAAAAGATAGAGGTCGTTTAATTCTTTTTCTCTAATGGTGTCCACCATCCGCTGAATATCGGGGTCTTGATAGACCTCGGAGGTCAGGTATTTACGGACGGTTTTGGGGTCGTATCCCGTCCTTCTTGCAATATTATTCGGCGTAACCCCTAAATCATTCATCGCTTTGAATCGTGCCAGGTCGGTCTTTTTAGGTCGCGGCATAATCTCTTTCCTCCTTCTCTAATTCAATTCCCTTACAAGGCAAGCTCTTTGTGATGCTACATATAAACCCTTTTCAACTCTTCGATAGTCTCTGTTACGGACTGTCCACCTGCCCACCACCAATATCGCCTGTCGCTCCCAAAAGGGATTACTAGGCCACCGTCAACTTCGAGATACGGTTGGGGTTCTGTCGATACTTTTTCAGATAAATGTCTACCTTCGGTACTGCCAAAACTGTCATAAGGGGTTTTTGGCAGTTTTGGCAGTACGTCATGTGACTGTTTTTTACCTTTTGGCAGTTTTGGCAGTTCGTTAGGTAGCCGTATTATTGATTTTAATCTACCTAGATACTTCATTCCCTTATCCCCTCATTAACGTGGTAGACGGTCTTGGGTCGCCCGCTCGTCTCCAGATACTCCACAGTCAACCAATCATAATCAACAAGCAACTGCAGAGCGCTGGCCACTTGCTTACTATCAGAAAGCTTGGACCAACCGTGGCGCCATACATCTCTGCTTGAAAATGAGGTGTCCAGGTCTCCTTTACGAATTCGAGCGATTATCGCCTTAGCCGTCGCCACTTCTGGCTGATATATAGCGTCATATGCCCGTTGAGCGTGGGTCTCCAGGTATTCTCCCCATGCCAGGGCTTTAAGCATCGCCTTTTCAGTAACAAGGCCGCTTTCATTATCCGCAAGGTGGATAATCAGGGCAAGAGCCGGGATAAGCTTTCGGTACTTGGCAAAATGGCTTTCAAGGGCTGGATGTAGATCTCCACTCCTGAGACGAGTCTCAAGGTCGGTGCGCCATTCCTGAAATAACTCCAGAGCGCCAGTGGAGAGCCGAAGATACGGAGGGCCGTCGGGTTTTCCATTAAAGTCGGTATCCTGCTGAGCACCGATGGAGGCAGGGTCAATACTATTCAGATGTTCGAAAACCTTGTAGGCTCGGATCTTCGCATCATTGTCAGGCCAACGGTCAACATCCTTCCATTTTCCACCGGTGTCTGGCCAAACGAGAAGACCGAAACGCTGGATAAGGCCATCATCGGCTGTGCCTCCTCTTACTGCATGGCCGATATATTCCGCAAGCCTACCCGGCTGCGTTCCACCAAGAAGCGATAGACAGACTGCTTCAATATGCAGGTTTAATCCTCGCCCTATTCTATCGAATGTAAATGAAGAGTCCCCGTTCCAGGCGGTCAGGTAAAAGCCTCGCCCTTCAGCGCGGTCTTCTCGGTCAAGGCCCTTTAGAAGACTTACAATCTCATCGCGGTAGACAAGGAGACCATTCGGGTTTTGCCTCAGTAGTTCACCTAGAGCTTCCGGGGTGCTATCATTTGCCATATACCTTTTTTGTACAGGAACGGCTACCTCGTCTACTGCCAAAACTGCCAAAAGGTCAGCGTCCGAGTCTTCCTGAAGCATTTTGCGGGCTTTCTTCTCCGCATTCTCACGGCGAAGCTTCGCCGCAACCTGGGTAGTGTTAAACTCCTCGACTGCCGTCGTATAAGATTCAGTCGTATCGGCGGCGAGTCTCTTCAGTGGGGCAAGAACCGCCTCAAGTGCAGGGCTTTTCATTACGCCGGGTCTACCAACGACGATTGCCCATATATTGGGGATAACAGTCCAGTCTGTATGCTCTTGCGGTCGGATCGCTACTTTCCGGCCAAGTACCGCCGCGAGACTAGTCATAATACCAGCGGCAACAAAATCAGGTGGACACTGGATACGCTCGCTAATGTCTTCGGCCCATGGTCGAAGCGTCTCAGGCAGAAGGGCAAAATCGAACGCTTCAACTGGAGAGAGTTCGTCAGGTAGCGGTATTGGATGGGATTCATCCGTAACTGTTGTGCTGTCGATGGTGTTGTTAGCTTCCCACTCAGGGCAAGCCTTGATAAGCTCAGTTAGCTCATTCGTGATTTCTCCGTCTGTTTTGCCATCCTTACATCTGAGTTCTATCCAGTCCGCAATATCAAGCCCGTGCTTTTCTTTTATATCGCCCAGGCCGGGGAGTTCGACTATCTTTATAATACTGGCCTTGCCGTGGAGGCTCCTTGCTGCCGTCTCGGCATACTCAAGGCCGGGACGGTCATGGTCCGGTATAATGGCAACTCGCTTATCATCAAAGAAACATGCGTACTCGGGCTTCCATGCCTTTGCTCCTCCGTGGGTAGTGGTTACTGCAATATTACCTATATA
>JAJCZG010000079.1 GCA_029262475.1 Deltaproteobacteria bacterium | reverse complement strand
GTGACAGTAACGCCCTCTATTACCCTCGCCATGTACCTCTTGCAGAGCTCCGGGGCGTTATTGGTGACTTTTATGCGTTCGGCTGCTGAGGCGTCGCCCTCATCCGTCGGCGTTACCCCGGGCTCGACAAAACTCATCCCGGTTATCGCGGCTATCTCTCTGGCCATGCCGAGGACGGAGTACTGGTCGGGCCTGTTGGGGGTAATGCCTATATCTATTTTAAAGTCGTCCAGCTCTAATATGTCGTTTATATCGGCGTCGAGCGAGGTTACCTCCGGGAGTATCATTATCCCGGAGCTCTCGTCTGCGAGCCCGAGTTCCGCTTCGGAGCAGAGCATCCCCTCGCTTACGACACCCCGTATCTTTGATTTCTTAATCTTAAAACCACCCTTTAAGAGGGCTCCGGGGCGTGAGAGGACGACTTTATCGCCTACCTTCATATTCTTTGCGCCGCAGACTATGGAAAATTCACCTTCGGTCGTCTCCACACGGCAGACGCTTAATTTATCGGCGTCCGGGTGTTTCTCTATTGTAATAATATTTGCTGGATAAACGTTACACAGCCTGTCGTAGGCCGGGTGTACCCCCTCTACTTCAACTCCGCTCATGGTAAGGCGGTCGGAGAGGGCTTCCGGGCCGATATCCAAGCCTGTAAATTCCTTTAGCCAGTTATAGCTGAAGATCATCTTTAGTCCTGATGGTAGAGATTAATTGATAATTATCTAAAATTGCCTGAGGAAATCGAGGTCGTTCTCGTAAAATAGCCTAATATCGTCTATGCCGAATTTAAGCATGGCGATCCGTTCAATGCCGAGGCCGAAGGCAAAGCCCGTAAACTCTTCAGGGTCGAAGCCGACGTGCCTGAAGACTGCAGGGTCTATCATGCCTGCGCCGAGGATTTCGAGCCATCCTGTTCCTTTACAAACGCGGCAGGTAGTGCTGTTGGAGTTACATATCACACAACCTATGTCGACCTCTGCGCTCGGCTCCGTAAACGGGAAGAAGCTCGGGCGAAAGCGCACCGGGGTATCATCTCCGAAGAGACGCTGTAAGAAGAGCGTAAGCACACCTTTAAGGTCGGCGAAGGTTACATCCTTATCGACCATAAAACCTTCGACCTGGTGGAACATCGGCGTATGCGTAAGGTCGGAGTCACGCCTATAGACGGCACCCGGGGCGATGACCCTTAGCGGCGGTGTAGTATTCTCCATAACTCTGATCTGAACAGGGGAAGTG
Source organism: Deltaproteobacteria bacterium (assembly GCA_029262475.1). Classification (GTDB taxonomy): domain Bacteria; phylum Desulfobacterota; class GWC2-55-46; order GWC2-55-46; family JAJCZF01; genus JAJCZG01. Next base: position 3,087 of record JAJCZG010000079.1, on the reverse strand, counting down.
TGGGTTCGGAGCAGGAGGTCGCCTTCAACGTAGAAGGTGTCCTGCATATCGCGAGCGGGGTGGTCTTTGGGGATATTTAGGGCACAGAAGTTGTGGTAGTCGTCTTCAACCTCCGGCCCTTCAGCGATATCAAAGCCGAGGGCGAGAAAAATATCCTCGATCTCGTCCATGACGCGTGTCACCGGGTGTGGCTTGCCTGCGGGGGTACGCCGCCCCGGAAGCGTTACGTCAATGCGCTCCGCATCGGCGTTACCTGCGCCTTCGGCGCTCTCCAGGGCATAAAGCGCCTCCTTGAGGGCGCTCTCCATATCCTTTTTGGCCTTATTAATATTCTGACCGGCCGAGCCCCTCTCCTCGGGCGGGAGCGAGCCTATTTCTTTGATGAGCGAGTTAACCGGGGCCTTCCTACCGAGGTACTTGACCCTTAAAGCCTCTAGAGCGTCGCTATCAGTGACGCCTTCGAGTTCTGATTTGAACTCACCGAGGAGGCTCGTCAGACGGTCGATCATGCTGCGGCAAGCGTCTCTTTAGCTATCGAGGCAATCTTGGTGAAACCCTTGGGGTCGCGCACGGCTATCTCGGAGAGCGCTTTTCTGTCAAGCCCGACGTTGGCCTTGGTAAGCCCTTCGATAAGACGGGAATAGGTAATGTCATTCTCCCTCGCGGCGGCGTTGATCCTGGCTATCCAGAGCGAGCGTATGGTCCTCTTCTTATTACGTCTGTCACGGTACGCGTAACATAAACCCCTCTCAACGGCCTCGGTGGCAGTCCTAATGAGCCTTGATCTCGCTCCCCTGTAGCCTTTGGCGGCCTTGAGGATTTTTCTCTTTCTCTTTTTGGCGTTTAGCGCCCTTTTAACTCTTGGCATCTGTAAATCTCCTTAAAGTATTTCTTTATTAAACACAGCTAAATGCTTATTAAGCGTACGGGATAAGTCTCTTTATCTGAGGCGCATCAGCCTTTGAGATGAGCCCGGCTTTCCTTAGGCCTCTCTTCACTCCACTCGACTGCTTGGTGAGAATGTGCCTGAGTCCTGCCTTCTTCTTCTTTATTTTGCCGGTCCCGGTCAACTTAAATCTCTTGGCCGCGCCACGGTTTGTCTTGATCTTGGGCATTGTATTTTCTACTCCTCTTTCTTTTTTGGTGCTAACGGGGCTAAGAGCATCGTCATAGAGCGTCCCTCAAGCCTCGGGGGCTGCTCTGAGGCCGCAACTTCCTTTAGCTCTTCTCTAATTCTATTAAGCAGATCAAGGCCTAGCCCTGAGTGGGTGATCTCTCTCCCCCTGAAGACCATTGTGACCTTCACCTTGTCTCCGTGCTCGATGAATCTCTTGATATTCTTGAGCTTGAACTGAAGGTCATGCTCCTCGGTCTTGCTACGGAGCTTTATCTCCTTAACGTGAATGATGGCCTGCTTCTTCTTGGACTCATTCGCCTTCTTGCTCATAAGGTATTTATATTTGCCGTAGTCCATCAAACGGCAAACCGGAGGTTTTGCATTCGGAGCCACTTCAACGAGATCAAGCGAGGCATCTTCAGCCGTCCTGAGGGCGTCTTGAATATCCATTATGCCCAATTGCTCGCCGTCGTCGGCTACGAGGCGTATCTGTGGAGAACGAATCATTTTGTTAGTTCTTACGGTAGCTTTTGCTATGAAAAATCACCTCCCAGGGGTTTATTGTCTTTATTTAGCACTTCTAAAAGCTCGTCAATGGTTAGTGGGTCGAGGTTTTCTCCACCCCTAACGCGCGGCGCGACCGAAGTAGTCTCTACCTCACGGTCGCCAATGACGAGCATATAAGGAACCTTCTCAAGTTGAGCTTCGCGGATCTTAAAGCCAAGCTTTTCGTTCCTCGAATCGTTTTCAACACGGAAACCCGCCTTGCGGAGTCTCTTGTAGACCGTTAAGGCGAATTCGTCGCACCTGTTGGTGACAGTCAGAATCTTTACCTGAACCGGTGCGATCCAGAGCGGAAAGGCGCCTGCATAATGCTCGATCAGGCACCCGATGAAACGCTCCAGAGAGCCCATAAGGGCCCTGTGTATCATAATGGGACGCGCATCCTTGCCGGTGTCGTCTCTATAGGTAACATCGAACCTCTCGGGGAGGTTGAAGTCAACCTGTATCGTCGAACACTGCCACGAACGCCCGATAGTATCCTTAATCTTAATGTCTATCTTCGGGCCGTAAAAAACCCCTTCACCCGGGTCTAACTCATAGGGAAGCCCCGAGTTCTCAAGCGCGGCCCTGAGAGCGTCCTCGGCCTCACCCCAATTATCAAGGGAGCCGACGTACTTCTCGGGCCTGGTACTTAAGTATACGTCAAATTCATTAAACCCAAAACTCCGTAAAATGTAAAGGGTAAAGTTCAGTACCCCGGTAATCTCTTCTTCGAGCTGGTCGGGGCGCATGAAGATATGCGCGTCGTCCTGGGTAAAGCCCCTCACCCGCAGTAGCCCGTGCAGGACGCCGCTCCGTTCGTAACGGTAGACGGTGCCTAGCTCCGCGTAACGGACCGGGAGCTCACGGTAGCTCCTGAGCTTACTCTTATAGACCTGTATATGGAAGGGGCAGTTCATCGGCTTTACGATGTACTCTCTCCCATCGACGTCCATTGGGCTAAAGAGGCTCTCCTGGTAAAAATCCCAGTGGCCGCTCGTCTTCCATAGCTCGGTTAGCGCAATGTGCGGCGTATAGATTATGCCGTAGTCGTTTAGCTGGTGCTCGCGCTTCCAAAAGTCCTCTATCGAGGAGCGAATCGCAGAGCCCTTCGGGTGCCAGAGGACAAGCCCAGAGCCGATATCCTCGCTGGTGGAGAAGAGGTCGAGTTCTTTACCGAGCTTACGGTGATCTCTCTTCTTCGCCTCTTCAAGTCTCTCTAAATGCTCTTTTAGCTTATCCTTGGTGGCGAATGCCGTACCGTAGATGCGCTGGAGCATCTTGTTCTTCTCACTACCGCGCCAGTATGCCCCGGCGGAGCCTGTGAGCTTAAAAGCTTTAATCGATCCTGTTGAAGGTAGATGCGGCCCACGGCAGAGGTCAACGAACTCGCCCTGCCTGTAAAGGGATATCGTCCCGTCTTCGAG
>JAJCZG010000078.1 GCA_029262475.1 Deltaproteobacteria bacterium | reverse complement strand
CCCATCCTACCGCACCCCTTTTATTTAGTATTCTTTTCATCGAGATACGACCGTGCTACTTCGATGCCTTCCTCTATGTCGCGGTAAAAAGCCATACCATCTTCCATTACAACTACATCGGGGCAAGCCATCTCAATAATTATGGTAAGCGTATCAGAAAACCACCGAGTGTTATTTCGCATGGAAGGCATAGTGTGGGCATAAGCTAAATAATTTACAGCGCGTGCAATTAAGTTTGGGTCTCGGTCCAGAGCAACCACGAATTCTTCATAGCCCTTGGCTATTTCAAAGAATTCATTAGCAATAGATTCAATGGAAGCGACGTCAACATGTTTCGTCTCGCACATAGCGTTCTGTGCGACATTAAAACAAGCTCTCTTTAGTTTTGGTAAATCTAATTTCATTTAATCTAAGACCTCATGCTCTCACGGTAAAATGCCTGCTACCATCAGCGCCAGCTCTGGCGTAGGTTATCTATGTAAGAGGGTGCCTATTGACAAAGGGATTCCTTTACGGCCCGGGTGAGTAGTCGGAGATGAAGAAGTCTAAAGGGCTGTTAAAGATAGAGTTACTGTGAAATGCTATTATGATATTTATAACATAGATTTGTGACGGCTCACAATGCGAAAGTTTGATGTTGGTAGTGACCACCCTACCCGGGTACTACGCGAAACCCGGATAGGGTCTTTGAGCAGACCCCCTCTTTCGTCCGTGCCGTGGCAGGGGGAGGGGGGGGCGGGGGCGGAGTTTAAGAGGAGAAAGTCGTCTCCGGCAAGTCGTCTAGCCAGCCGCCATTCTCGGTAAGCTCGCGCACCAGTATCCTTGACGCCTCTTCCTGGTGACCGCTCGGCGCGTGTATTTGGCTCATTACTAGCTTGTTGTCGGCCCTGCCGACTATCTCTATCTTTCCTATCTCGTGACCCATGATAAACTTGAATCTCTTTGCGTAGCCGTCAAGACGCCTCTTTGCTCTGTTTACGATATCCACACCTTTTATTAGAGGCACCTGGAAGTGGTGCCTTACTCGGGAGACCGGCATGCACTGGTAGAGGTAATATGGGTTTACGCCTATCCTTACGAGACCGTTCATAAGGTCTTCTATAGCCGAAACGCTGTCGTTTACGCCTCGGAGCAAGACGGTCTGGTTATTGACGGTGATACCGGCCTCGCGAATGGCTAAGACCGCTCTCCTGGCTAACGGGGTTATCTCTCTTGCGTGATTAAAGTGTGTCGGCAGATAGATTGTCTTCTTTTTGTTGAATTTCTTTAGATATGAGAGCAGTTCATCATCGAAGAGGCGCATCGGAAAGACGACCGGCGCTCTCGTGCCGATCCGTATATAGTTTACATGCTCGATATCCCGGAGCGAATCCAGCATACGTGTAATTACCCCGGTCGGGAGCATTAAAGGGTCGCCTCCCGAGATAACGACATTAGTTATCTCTTTGTGGTCGGCGATATATTTAGCGGCCTTCTGAAAGTTTTCGACCGTCTTTTCATTCGGGAGCCCCACCATGCGTTTCCTGAAGCAGTGCCTGCAGTACATAGAGCAGTATTCGGTTGCGACGATCAGGGCTGAGTAGGGATATTTATGGAGTATGCCGTTGCCCTTAGCGTACTTGTCGTCTCCGTAGGGGTCCGTCGTAGTCTCACCCATGGAGCCCGCGACGACGAGTTCGTCGGCACTTGGTATGGCGAGCTTTTTTATTGGGTCGTCCGGGTCGAGCGGGTCTATAAGGCTCAAGTAGTAACGCGGGATATTCAAAGGGTGTTTTTCTACGACTTGAAGGAGGTTTTCTTCCTCATCATGGGTTAAGTGGAAGAATTCCTTTAGTTCTTCAACGGTGGTTACGTTCTGCTTAAGCTCTTCGCGCCAGTCTCTTTCATAGTAATCGATCTTTTTGAGAGCATTATTTGTAGGACGCATATTCCTCCTAAGTTAAGGTTGTTAATCTGACAGTCGGCACTTAACGCCCCTGTCTATGAATTTTATCTTACCGGACCTATCGCGCCCGGAGGGCTACTTGCAAATCTTTCGTTCTTTTGCGATATTAAATGCGGTGCATTCGCTATACGCGCAGGCGCGTTTCCAGTCCTCGCAACCTTCTTCCCTGTCGTTAAGGCCGAAGAAATATATTGAACCCCTGGCTGTATATGCATTTACAAATTCGGGGGCCAGTTCAATGGCCTTTGTATAGCTTAAGATCGCCTGTTGCATCTTTTTCTTAGATGCATAATATTGTCCCTCGAAGAAATGAGTATTCTCAGCTTCTCTCTTTGGATCGCTTAACGCATTCGCAACGAGCTTCAGGTCGTTCTCCGCCATTTTGTAGTACCTTACTGCACTTGGAGGTACCATGTTAAATTGTCTTTGTGCATCTTCAAATTTACCCTCCGAGGCGTATTTGACTCCCTTCTCGTAAATCGACTGCGGACTATTTGCGGCGTGAGAATAGTTCGTAGAGAGGAGTAATACGGCGAAGATCGGAAGGGCCAGAGCAAAGAAAAACTTCTTCTTAATTCGTGTAGTTATCTGTTTCATAGTTACCTTTTCACCTGAAAGTGGTTTTTTATAATGAAGAGCGTTCTGGTAAAACCATAATGCCTTGTGCGATGAAATAGGACGCGAATAAAACGGCATGAATGTAAAAGCCTCAACTCCGTATACTTGTAAAATAATATCACAGATGTGTGCGTCAGGCAAGGGCACTTAAAGATGTGGCTTTGATAAAAACAAAGAAAGCGCCCCACGCAGGCACGCCTTCGCCTATCTCAGAGCGACTCTGAAATAGGCGAAGGAGATATTAACGGATAAGAGTATAGAATGAATTATATGAGTTGTGATTTTCTCCTCCTTATATTTTAAAGTTCATTTGAACTCCTGCTCACTAGGTCTCCAGCGAGCTTACTTAATGCGCTTACGGATCGGACGCTTGGTAGGGGCGACCTTCGTCCCGCCAGGCGTACTCTGCATTTTCATGCGTTCCTGCATCGAAGGAGGAGGAACTCCGACGGATACGTTGTCCACAGCGAAAGATGCCCCTTCACCTGCCGTAAAAAAGATGCCGAAGCGCCATACTGCCCTGACCGTATCCTGGAAAGACATGTACTGGCCGTAGTTATTGTTGTTCCAGCCGTTGTTTCTGGCCTGCTGGTCTGTCCAGTTCGGGTCGAAGGTCACTCTCATGTGGTGCCATACCCCGAGTTCAAGATTAGACTGAGTAGAAGATAGCGTCCTGGCCCACCCCGAGTATTGAGGGCCTCCACGCAGTTGAACCTTGGGGTGGTTGAACTTTGCCTGGATCAATTTGAAGTCCAGGGATATCTCGTCGTGTCCCGCCGCTTCGTAGTCTCCTATAAAGATGGCTGTTGAGCTTACCACGCCTATTCTTCCGGTGCCTGAGGCCTTGAGATTTCCTCCGGGCTCTCCGCCGGATGACTGGTGAACAATAGTTGTCGATGTTGTGCCGGTCGTCCAATTGGCTGCGCCATTATTGAAGCCGTCCATGGCTGCAAGGGCCGTGTGAGTAGATAGTATTATGGCAGTGAAGATTAAGGCTACGCTTAGTTGAATTTTTCTCATTTGAACTCCTCCTCGTTTAAGATAGCACCTTAGTGTTAATTTCCCCTAACGGCCTGAACAAAGTATCTTCACTAGCTTCTCATCGCCTCCCCCTTCAACTATAGGCGTCCACTCCGAAGGAGGCAAGAACCCGCCTCCGAGCACTATCCACGCTCCTTCATTCCATACGTGGAATTCGAGAGTTCTCTCCTTTTTAAGGGCGCAGTCGATCTCTTTCTTCTGCTTGAATTTTGCAGCCTGTGACTTTACCTTGGACTCAAGCATTGTCCAGACGATAAAGGAGTTCTTCCCACTCCTCTCAATTCCGTCGGCATCGTAGAAGCTTTTATGGCTATTCGCGATATCCTCAAGCACTTTAAAGTCTTCAGCAAAGCCCACTTCACTAAAGAGAAACAAGGCAAAAGAAAAAGATATAGATATAGCAAGAAGTAAGAATTTCTTCATATAAAAAAGCGCCTTCCCCCACAAGTCTTCTGTGACCTTAGTACTAATAATATTCTTCTAAGTAGCTGGAAAATCAGCAAAAATAAATCTTTTCTTAAATATTCATAAAAAGCTAAATCCCTTATATTCTCTACCTATATTTTACTCCTCATGTACCGCTGCGTCAATTCAGGCAGCCCTTTATCGACACTTTTAGTAGCCTTATTAAGAGGAGTAGCTTAACCCTTGAACTGGCCTAATACGCAAGACGGTGATATCATATAAATACGGCATTGGTTATTTTATTTGAGGGGATTTTAGATCGACATGACGATCAAATACTTTGCATACGGCTCCAACCTACACTCCGAACGGTTAGGGGAGAGGCTTGGCCGTCGCCTTTCGCCAGAGTACGGCGGCGAACTTCGCGGCTACTCACTCAGGTTCCATAAACGGAGTTTTAAGGACGGCTCAGGGAAGTGCGATGCCTACAAAACCGGCGACCCGTCCGATGTCGTCCACGGAGTAATCTACAACTTATCGGTTGATGAGAAATCAGAGCTGGATCTTTGCGAGGGGTTGGGACTAGGCTACGACGAAGGCAAGGTCGTTGTTACGAGGATAGAGGCAGGTGAGGGCATGGACGTGGAAGAGACGGCTGTCGTCTACATCGCCTCAGAGACCCATATCGACCCAAAATTAAATGTTTACGGCTGGTACAGGGGTTACGTCCTCGCAGGCGCTTTATACCACGGCTTCCCGCGAGCTTACATAGAGATGATAAAGGGGATCACGACCGTTAACGATCCGGACCTATTTAGGAGCGAGGTTGAAATGAAGTTGGTCGAAGAACTGAGTAAACGGAGTGAATCCAATGAAATGCTTTGGGGTTAAGAGCGCCCCCTTACGGAAGATTAAGCGGTACTGTCTCCGGGGCCTCTTCGACGGCCTTAATTACCATCTTAACGTAGCGTGTTTCTATGGCGAAGCCGTAGCCACAGACCTTCTTAAGCGCGCTGCGGAGCCTTTTTAGAGCCGCAGCCCTCTTGCCAGCGGTGCAGTCGAGCTGCGCCAGTGCCAGGTCGCAGTATATAAGCCCCCTCACGTCGCTCGTCTCCTTAAAGAACCCTTTGGCCTCTTCGAAGTCTTTTAGCGCGCGCGCCTTTTTGCCCGTAAGATGATAGAGGGTGCCTTCTCCCCAGAGCGTGTAGGCGTAGCTCACACGGTCGCCGATCTTCTTATAGCCCTTTGTGGCGAGTTTGAAATATTTAAGGGATCCCTTAAAGTCGCCCTTCATTCTAAGCGCGTTCGCAAGGCCGCAGTGCGAGTACGCGACGCCAAAAGTGTCCTTCTGGCGCACAAAACTCTGGTTCGCCTTCTTATAATATTTAAATGAGGCCGCGTGGTCTCCGGCGACGCGCGATGCCCCGCCGAGCCCGGTTAGGGAGTAGCCTTTTCCTCCACTGTCTTTAAGGGCCGTAAAGAGCTCAAATGACTCGTTAAAGCCCTGAAGCGTCTTTTTTACGTCACCTTTTATGCGGTAGGCCCCGGCCCTTGCCCAGGTGGCGAATGCCACGGCGGTCTTGTCTTCCCTCTTCCGGTAGTCTCTCAGGGCCAGGTTCAGGAGGCGTATCGACTCCTTCCAGTCGCCAAGCGCTCTTAGCGAGAGGGCGAGCCCAACGTTAGCGTCAGTCGAAGAGGCGTCGTCACCGAGAGAGGCCGAAAGCTTTGCGGCACTCTTGTAGCTCACAACCGCACGTTTAAAGTCGCCGACCATGCGAGAGGTATCCCCTACGGCCAGGAGGGCGTCGAGCTTCATTAGAGCGTCCTTACCCGAAAGTTCTACGACGCGTTCAAAGCAGATAAGGGCCGCATTGAAATCCGACTTCTCCCGTAGCGCTGTACTTTTAGTAAAGAGCTCCTCGATTGCTTCTATCGGCTCATTCTGCTCAGCTTTACTTATAGTCTTAATCTTTGGCATCCATGAAGTATAAACGGTTATAGCTCATTAATAAAGTTAAAAATGAGAACTGAACCCACCTATATGCTTTACAGGGCCTCACCCTTCTGGTAAATTTTATATATGCGAAGACTGAGACTGGCATTGGCCCAGATGAATCCAACGGTAGGTGACCTCACAAAGAACTCGGAGATGATTCTCCGGTTTGTTGAAGAGGCGAGAGCGGCGTCGGCGAATATCGTCGTCTTTCCGGAGCTGGCTCTAACCGGTTACCCCCCGGAAGATCTACTCCTCAAGCCCGGCTTTATAGGTGATAATATCCGCGTGCTTAATGATCTCGCCGGCAATATTCGCGACATAACCGCCGTCATTGGCTTTGTCGACAGAAAGAGCGAGATCTATAACGCCGCGGCGATCATCCATAACGGTTCCGTAGCCGGCGTATACCATAAGATGTTCCTCCCTAACTACGGTGTCTTCGACGAAGAACGTTACTTTCAAGCCGGAGACGCTCCGTTAAATATAAAGCTCGACGACATAACCATCGGAATTGGAATATGCGAGGATATATGGTACCCCGAAGGCCCTGCCAGCGTACAGGCTCTTGCCGGAGCCGAGGTCATCATAAGTATCAACGCCTCGCCCTATCAGATGGGCAAAGCCCTACTGAGGGAGGAAACACTCGTTACGAGGGCCGTCGATAACGACGTTATCATAGCCTATAATAATATCGTCGGCGGGCAAGACGAGCTCGTCTTCGACGGACACGGTCTGATCGTTAGCGAGCGCGGGAAGGTGATTGTAAGGGGGAAGAGCTTTGTTGAAGAGCTAATCGTAGCGGATCTCGACCTTGACGGCCCTCTCAGGAGCCGCCGTCACGACCCGAGGCGCAGGAAGGTAAGCCTCAAGGCCGATACGGCCCATGTAAGAGAGCTTAAGCTCTATACGACAAAGGTTCCGTCCGCAGTAAGGTCGGAGCTTCCTCTCCGAAGTGACGCCCCGCCGGAGAGGCTTGAAGAGGTGCTCCAGGCCCTTATTATGGGGACGAGAGACTACGTTTTGAAGAACGGCTTTAAACACGTTGTCATTGCCCTTAGCGGCGGCATAGACTCGGCCCTTGTCCTGGCCATTGCAACTGAGGCTTTAGGAGCAGAGAATATCACAACTGTCTTTATGCCGTCTAAATACTCTTCGCACGATAGCAAGGCCGACGCCGAAGCGCTCGCACGCACGCTCGATGTCGAGCTTTTAAATATCCCGATAGAAGAGCTCGTCGGTCACTACGCAGACTCGCTTAGCGCTTATTTCAAAGACACGGAAGAAAATGTCGCGGAAGAGAATCTTCAAGCGAGGATCAGGGGGAACCTCATAATGGCGCTCTCGAATAAGTTCGGCTGGCTCGTCCTTACCACAGGTAATAAGAGCGAGATGAGCGTCGGTTACGCCACCCTCTACGGCGATATGGCCGGGGGCTTCGCCATCATAAAGGACGTCCCGAAGACACTCGTCTACGAACTCTCCAAATATATAAATAAGCGAAGCTCCAATACCGTTATCCCCGATAGAATTATCACCCGCCCTCCGTCCGCAGAGCTTAGGGCCGACCAGACGGACCAGGATACGCTCCCGCCATACGACGTGCTCGACCAGGTACTAAGGGCATACGTGGAGGAGGACATGAGCATAGATGATATCTCGGAGCTTGGCTACGACCGCGACCTCGTAAAGAGGATAGTTTATATGGTGGACCTAAGCGAGTATAAGAGGCGGCAGGCGCCTCCGGGCATAAAGATTACCGAACGCGCCTTCGGCAAGGACAGGCGGATGCCGATTACCAACGGGTATGA
>JAJCZG010000077.1 GCA_029262475.1 Deltaproteobacteria bacterium | reverse complement strand
CCGGGTCAATGCCGTTCTCCTTTAGGAGGAGCCTTGCGGTAATATCCACCGACGACCCGAACGGGAAGCCGATCTTTTTACCCTTTAGGTCGTTAAAGTTCTTTATGCCCGGTCTCGCCACTAGCCCTTCGAAGCCCGGGGCTATGTCCTGGTTGCCTACCCAGTAAAAACGCTTGTTGCCGTGGGCCATCGCGCTTAGCATGGCTATCTCGCCGAGGCTTGCGAACTGCGCCTCCCCCGAAGAGATGGCGTTTAGCCTGTCCATGCTCTTGCCGATAAAGCGCCATTTGACGTCAAAGCCCGCCTCTTTAAATATCCCCCGCTCTATGCCGATCCAGACGGGGATATGTCCGTACCACTGAGAGCCGACGGCTGTAATTTCCTGGAGGGTCTTCCCTTCGGCTCCTTCTTTTGTCCCTTCACCGCCGCCGTTTGAGCAACCGTAAAAGAAGAGGAGCGCCAGAAGGGCTATACCGGTCATCTTCATGAAAACACTATCTTTGCGCATATTTTCCACCTTCATAAGGGCTAACCTATAAGCAACTATTCCGGTCACCTTCAATAAAAACACAATTTTTATACATATTTTTACTTTTAAATCTCATTTTCAGAATAAAACCATTCAACCACAAAAACTTCATAAATTCAATCCGCATATAGAGGCAGGGAGCTTCGAGGAAGGCAGCTCTCCAGGAAAAGCCTATAAAGAACAGGTGTTTACTGATAAACCCCCTCGGCCTTCATTAAACCCCTGCATCGGTGGCAGGTTAGGGCGCACGGGGGATGTCAAAATAATTTACATAAATACCAATTCTCCCTTGAAAAGCGCCCCTTCAACAGATATGATTATAAGTCCTGGAGCTGGCTAAAGACCGCCGCGCCCAAAGTCTCAAGGCCGCAAACTCCATGCTTGATATATATGACGCTATCTTCTTTCCAAGCAAGGCGCATTATATTATAACGGGTCAAGACCTATGAAGAGCACAGCGAATGAGACGCCTCAAATAACCGTCCACCCGAGGCTTATACCGGGTAAAAAACCCCTCTATACCGCCATAACGATTTTCGCGGGCACCTTAGTAATTTTAATCACCCTTACACTTACAAACTACAAGACCGGCCTCTCTAACGGTATTGTGATGTGGGGCTACATCATACTCTTCGATATACTCGTCATCGGATGCCTGCTCTTATGGCTTAACGGGCGACGAGATAAACGTAACCGTGTAAAAGACCTTAAAGACGAAATATCCGACTTCATTTCATGGCAGAGCGAGGAGGCCTCTTACCGTATCGCCGGAACCCTAAGACGTCTCGATAAGCACTCCGCTACGAAGGGAATCGACCTTGCCGGGGCTTTTCTGATGAACTCGAATTTAAGCGAGTTGAACCTCGCCGACGCAAAGCTCGAATGCGCCAACCTCGAGGGGGCGCGACTTATAAAGACCCGACTCGGGTGGGCAAACCTTATCCGCGCCAACCTCACGGGAGCAGACCTTACGGAAGCTCAACTGTGGAAGGCCGATCTCTCAGCCGCTTTCATGGGAGGGTCATTCCTAACGGGCGCCAACCTCACAGAGGCAAGGCTCACCGGCGCTGACCTAGCAGGGGCTAACCTCTGGAGGGCGAACCTCGCCGGAGCGGACCTTACGGGGGCAAACCTAACCGGCGCTAACCTCGAAGAGGCCGACCTTACAGGGGCCATACTCGACGGGGCGCTCCTCTGGCGAACCAACATGAAGGGGGCAAAGCTTGCCGGGGCGAAGCTCACCGGGGTTAACCTGGAGGAGACGAATCTCAGAGGGGCGGTTCTCTCGGACGCCAACCTTACGGACGCAAAGCTACTGGACGCCAACCTGATCAACGCAAACTTTGAAAACGCATTTCTTACAGGGGCTTATCTTAAAGGGGCTTACCTAACCGGCGCGCACTTAACCGGGGCTGACCTTACAGGCGCTAACCTCAAGTGGACCAACCTCGACGGCACTCTCCTCTGGAGGACCAACCTCGGCGGCGTCGTAAGCCTTACGCAAGAGCAACTCAAGAGGACTAAATCCATCTACGGCGCAACGGGGCTCGACCAGGGGCTGCTCGATACTCTAAGGGAAAGCCACCCGCATCTGCTAGAGGCCCCGCCCCAGGGCACGGTGTAAGAAGGGTTAGAGAAACCAGGCAGTCCCCCGCCTCCTATCCGGCTATTTCCTATCGAAAAAACCGTTACTACTCCCTTTAAGCAGCGAGCCTTTCTCATTTAGGCTATAATATTAGGAGATGCTAATTAAAAAAACGCCTGGGGGGCTGTTCATGAAAACTCAATACGTCTGTCTCGTCTGCGGATTCAATATGATTGGCTTTCATCCGGATAAGTGCCCTTTCTGTAACGCCGGAAAGGATAACTTCATAAGCTCGGAGGAGTGCACAGAGCGCTTCAAGGTAACTGAGACAGCGGTTACGAAAAAAGTCGCGTGCCTTCGCTCCGTGCCGGAGCTCGGGCTGGAGCACAGCGCCTACAGGGTCGATGCGGGCGAGAGGAGTTTTTGGATAGACTGCCCGGCCTCATTTAACCCGGGGCTAGCGCCGGTAAAGAGCATACTCTTTACACACCACCATTTCCTCGGGGCCTCGAACCTCTACCGCGAAGACTTCGGCGCGCGAGTATATATCCACAAAAAAGACAGCTTGCACGAAATAGCAAAACCATTCACCTTCGATAAGACCTTTGAGGATGATTTCTCGTCGGGCGGCCTCGAAGCCTTCCATATAGACGGCCACACCCCGGGCTTTACATTCTACATATTCGAAGAAGCCTTATTTATCTGCGATTATGTATTTATAAGGGACGGTAGTATGCGCTACAACCCCTTCGGTCCCGAAGATAAGACGAGAGCCGGAGGCGAGACACTTAGACGGATTATCAGCGGCAGGGTAATCACTACCGTATGCGGCTTTAATTATTTCATGGCCTTTTCGGAGTGGATAGAGCTCTTTAATGGCTTACTCGAAGAGCAGAGGACCGAGTGATAAGCACCATGCGCTGGTAAGGCTTTGGGATATATGCAATAAAAAACCTCCTTCAGGCCGTTTGAACGGACCAAAGGAGGTTTTTAATAATTACAAAGAGGATAAGCGCCAGGTCAGTTGACTTTGGACCTTAACTTATCCACAAGCTCGGCATACGACGAAGAGCTAAGGGACTTGCCGAACTGGGTGCGGTAGTTACTTACAAGGCTTACGCCTTCGACCACGATGTCGTAGACGCGCCAGTAGTCATTGCTCCGGTTAAGGAGTTTATACTGTACCGATATCTCGGTACCTTTCGAAGAGATGATCTTTGTCTTGACCTTACTCTTGTTATTCTTTACCTGTTCGTTTCCGTATATGACCTTCTCGTCGGAATAATTCTCTATCTTCTCTATATAGGAGCCCTCTATAAGGTCCGCGAATAGCTCGGCGAATTCCTTACGTTCGGCTGGAGACCTCTTCTTCCAGTGCTTTCCAAGGGAACGCTTGGCCATCTCGGTGAAGTCAAAGCGTTTACCGATAGCCTCACGTATCTTCGCTCGCCTCTCCTCTTGCTTATCCGACCCCTTAAGGGACGAATCCTGAAGCACTGAGAGAATATTCTCTATCGTACCCTTCATCTGGTCCGTAGCGTTTGCGGCCAGTCCGTTTGAGGCGGAAAGAAGAAGGCACAGGGCTGCAAGAACGACCGTAGTTTTAAATTTGAGACTTGTCATTAAATAAAATCCTCCTCCAGGTTATTCCTTTACCTTGTTTTCACGATACTGGTGATAGCTATCTCTAATGTATGAGTAGGGGTCTATTGCATCTTTCTTCAGCCCCTCGTAAAGGCCTATCTTAAGGGAGACGCTATTAAAATTTTCATAGGCCGTAACGCCGAGGGCCGCGAGGTGATCGTCGGCGAAGATATAGGTTGTGGGTTTAAGGAATAAATCCCCTGCCATCCCTACGCCGTCCCTTACGCTTGACGGCCCAAGCAGTGGCAATACCAGGTAAAAGCCCGGCCCTGAGCCGTACCGGCCAAATGTTTGCCCTAAATCCTCGTCGTGGAGGTAGATATTCCACCTGTCGCGTGCGGGGTCCATGAAGCCAAGCACCCCGACGGTAGAGTTTATCACAAACCTGACGACCTCAGAACCAGCCTTCCCAAGCTTAAGCTGCAAGATGGAATTTACGAAGCGGACCGGTGTAGTAAGGTTTGTAAAGAACCTGTCCACCGCAACTCGACCCTTCTCGGGTACTACGAAATTATATCCCCTGGCGGCCGGCTTAATGACCCAGAAATACATCTTGTCGTTAAATACAAACATCGCCCTGTTAACGGGCTCTATCGGGTCCCATATGGATTTTATCTCTTCTGCGAATTCGTCGTCGAATTCATCATTAAAGTCGTCGTCATATGAATCTTCAGAGGGTTCGCCGGATGCTTCGTCTGCTGCGGCCTCCGAAGCCCCGTCAGCGTTAGCCTCGATAGAAGTTCGGATCTCGTCTATAGTTAGCTTACTACCAGCGGCAAATAACTCTTGGGCGCCAATAATCAGCAAGGCAATGGCTAGAGCCGATATGGCTAATAATCTTTTCACGTCCATTTGAGCCTCTTTCGTTTACCCGGTACTGTCTTATAGCCCCGTACCATTATATGGATAATAAAAGTTGTTTCTCGAACCGATAATTATATTATCGGCAGGATGTGAAATTTATTAACCTTCTTTTTCAAATACGTATTTACTTACGAGCTCCTCGAGGCTAATAGACGACTCAGTCTCGTCTATGCTGCCCCCGTCTTCGATATAATCGTCGGCGCCTCCGGGCGAGAGGCGTATGAACTTCTCGCCTATTACGCCCTTGGTCCTTACCGAGGCAATCGTGTCATCGGTGACCTTTATCTCCTTCAAGATCTTCATATCAACGAGCGCCATGTCGTCATCAAGGCTTATACCCTTAACCTTTCCGACGACCACGCCCGCTATCTCTACGGTAGCGCCCTTCTTAAGGCCGGTAATTGAATCGAAGAGAGCGCTCACCGAGTAATAATTTGAACCGATGAGACTTACGTTCCCAAGCGTTACCGCAAGGTAGATAAGGGCCACGATACCGATGGCAACAAATACGCCAACGGACATCTCCGTCTTTCTGTCGAACATGGCTTGCTCCTTTTACACCTCTATTATAACTAAAAGAGTATTGAAGTTAATATATAATCCGTTATCAATATAGCCACGGAGGCAAGTACCACGGTGTTGGTCGTAGCCGAGCTTACACCCTCGGTCGTTGACTTAGCCGTGTAACCTATGAATGTCGATATCCACCCTATTATAAGTCCGAAGGCCAGGGACTTTACAACCCCTCCGAATACATCGTCGAATGTGGTTGCGCTTAGCATCTCCCCGAAATAGGCCCCCTCGTTAACTCCAAGGAGTTTAACGCCGACGAGGTAACCTCCGAAGATGCCTATAAGGTCAAAGAAGGCCGTAAGCAGCGGCAGCGAGATGAGGAAGGCAAGCACCTTGGGGCTTACTATATATTCTATCGGATCAACGGCCATCATCTCGAGCGCCGGTATCTGGTCGGTTATCTTCATTATGCCGATCTCCGCCGTTACGGCCGAGCCGGCCCTCCCCGACACCATAAGCGCGCACAATACCGGCCCTAGCTCCCTTATGATAGAGAGGGCCACGGCCGAGCCGAGGAGCGACTCCGAGCCGAACTTCGAAAGGGTATGATAGCCCTGAAGGGCCAGGACCATACCCGTAAAGAGCGAGGTTACAAATATAATCGTAAAGGACTTGACCCCGATAAACTCTACCTCTTTGATGATCCGGGCAAAGCGGAAGGGGGGCTTTACTATATTATAGAGGGCGCAGAGGATAAATAGCGTACCGCTGCCTAAGGACTGGATGCCGCTTAGAAAATTATGCCCTACAAATACTAAAGATTGACTTATCATCTACTTCCACTGGCTCCTCATATCGACCATGAAATCCTTATCTGTATGTGAAAACGGAATCGGCCCGTCCGGTGAACCGTTTATGAACTGGCAAATCTTGGCGTCCGGGCTACTCTTTATCTCATCGGGCGTGCCGCTGGCGATTATATTGCCATAGAAGAGAATTATGACCTTGTCGGCGATCTTAAAGGCCGACTCGATGTCGTGAGATACGACGACGGAAGTAACCCCGAGCTTTCTATTAAGGTCGAGTATGAGCTTGTCGATTACGCCGGCGGAGATCGGGTCGAGCCCCGAGGTCGGCTCGTCGTAGAAGACGATTTTAGGATCCATTATGATGGCGCGAGCGAGCCCGACCCTCTTCGTCATACCACCTGATAGCTGTGAGGGCATGAGATGCTCCGAGCCCCTTAGTCCAACCATCTCAAGCTTCATCTTGATTATCGTCTGGATTACCTTCTCCGAGAGTTTGGTGTGCTCGCGCAGTGGGAAGGCGAGGTTATCATAAACATTTAAAGAATTAAAGAGGGCCGCACCCTGAAAGAGCATCCCCATGCTCTTTCTTACTTCATAGAGCTCCTTCTTTGAAAGGCAGGTAATCTCCTTCCCCTCGAATAGAATCCTCCCCGAGTTAGGCCTGGCGAGCCCCGCCATCTGCTTAAGAAGGGTACTCTTCCCGGAGCCGCTACCGCCGAGGATGACCGTTACCTCGGAGCACTCGAATTCGCAGGAGACATTATTAGCGGTTATAATTGAGCCGTATCTATTGGAAAGGTTCTCTATTTTTATCATTTTATTCCGGGTTTTGCGCAAAAAGCCGGTTTTGGCGGCCTTTTTGCATTACTTTTAAGAGCCGGGCGAATGTGGCGGAGGCATGTTTTCATTAAACCAGGACAGGATAAAGGTTTCATGCATGCACTTCCCGGAAAAAACTTTATTTATCGAAAGGATGGCTGATTACGACTGTGCCCTCCCCTTAATTTACGTCTTGAATAACTACAAAATTGCTGGTAAATTTAATATATTAGTTATCTTATCGGTAACATTATGAAAAAGCTTAACATATTTTTCCATCTTACATCAATCAAATCTCACTCACGGAGCTTTTACCGACTATGCTGACACTCGACTTCAAACAAGACTGCAATATGAAGATAATGTACCTTGACGGCGACTTCGATCTCGACGCAGAGGAGGTGCTGGATAAGGCCCTAGCCGGCAAGGACGAGAGCCGCTACGACGGGCTCATCTGGAACTTCCAGAATGTAAGGTCTATCTCCAGCAGCGGAATCGCCATACTCTTTAACGCCTATATGGATGTAAAGAAAAAAGGGGTCATCACCAAGCTTACGAATGTCGACGACGCCGTCCTTGATATCCTATCGGTGCACAAGATACTCCAGGCTTTTGATATCCACCCTACCGAGGACGCCGCCCTGAAGCAGGTAAGGCTCGACCTCGCCACGATTAAGAGCTCGAACTCCAAAAGGCTCTTTGAGAGGATAAATGTAGACCTCGCCGCAAGCTTCAAGCTCTTCAGGAAGGGCAGAGAGAGTGCTACTTGCAAGTCGCACAACGCCACGGCGACGACCCTCAGTAAATGCGGCCTCTTTCTTAAGACGCATGCCTCTTTCCCTTCAGACACTCCACTGGAGATTAACCTTTCGCTCCACAGCGACAAACCGGAACCGGAAGTTACCTTCCTTGCAAAGGTGGCCTGGGTGGCGGGAAAGGATTGCCATCCGGAATTCTTCCCGGGGATTGCGCTTAGCATACTTAATATTACGACCGCAGAGAAGTTAAAGCTTATGTCCTTCCTCGACGCCCACGGCGGCTAGGGAGCGGTAGCCTCAAGCCCGGGGTGGTTAACCAGGCGTCGGTACCTCGCGCGCGCCACGGAGATTACCGGCCTTACCCCCCCCACACACTATAAACCCAAAGCGCTTTCCATAACCTCTCTCCCCACGAAAACACCTCCCAAGCAGGAGTACCACGACCCCTTTCTCACGCAAATATTTTCACCAAAAGCCTCTTGTAGTTTCTAAAGAACTATAGTATAAGTGTCTTATACTCCTATATTATAATACTAAAATATTCTGACAAGTTTTTTCTGTATGGCCTTTGTGCGGCCCGGTTTTTAATATAATTTCTATAAAACCATCTAAGACAGGAAACTATTATGAAGATATTTTACGTCCAGGTAATCCTCTTCGTATTATCCGCCGGACTTTTCACAGCCGGAATTTATCTGGGTCTGATGAAGATGAGAAAATACTCCGGCGGACTCGTCCAACACAGCACGTTTACGACCACAATCTTTAGCTCCGGTGTTATACTGGCACTCGCCGCAGCGGCCGGGCCATATATCGTAGAGGCATTCTCTCCTCATCTCCACGCGCAGGCGGAGTACACGCCTTTCAGCTCCGAGAAGAGGGAACTAGCGCTAACCACAGCAAAGGACAGGCCTTCGAAGAAGGACGCAAGCGCGCTGGTAGAGCTGATAAAGGAGGCCGAGTTACGGAAAAAGGATTTTAGGGCTCCCGAAGACTACCTCGTCCTCTCAACAGAAGCATGGAGGAGTAAAGACTTCGACTCAGCGCTTGCTCACGCATTCCAGGGTCTATCCCTCAGCCAGGACGACATCAAGGTCAAGGCCGCGTTAACGCTCAGGGTTGGCACCATTTACGCCGATATGAAGAAGAACAATATGGCCATCCAGAAATACAATGTCGCCATTTCACTTGACCCAACCTTCCCCTGGCCGCATTACTACCTCGGAAATCTCAATGCAAGCATGGGAAAAAACAAGGCTGCGGAAAAGGCCTACAAGCAGGCCATAAAGCTCGATCCGGGTTACGCCCATGCGCATAATAACCTCGGGAACCTATACAACAAGATAGGTGAGCACCGCCTGGCGGTAAGCGCCTACAAAGAGGCACTGAAACTTAACCCGGACTATGCCAACGGTCACTACAACCTCGGGATCGCCTACGATAAGATGGGCATGATGGACGACGCGGAAAGATCTTACAAGGAGGCGCTTAACGCCGACCCTGAACACGCCTACGCCCTAAATAACCTCGGCTTTCTCTACGATAAGCAAGGCAGGAGCGCAGAGGCCCTGAAGGCGTATAAGGAAGCCTTAAAATATGACCCGAACCACTCAAACGCCCTCTTTAACCTGAAGAACCTAAATAAGAAACTTGGCCTTAGCGGCAATGCCGCCAGGAAAAATTCGGGCGTCTTGATCTAGCTTCACGGCCTTAAAACCTTCTCCTCTGTTTAAAGCCGGCTACCTCTCTAACGTCGATTCCCTACGCTCTAATAAAACCCCTGTAAATCTATTTAACGCACTTTCTACCCTTACTTATTAAACTTTTTCCGTATAATACCGAATGATAATGTAATGGATAAAAACCAGGCCACGGTTAATTAATCCAATTCATTCAGGAACAAGACTATGAATACTGAAAAGAGAGTAAAGCTTATGGAGCGGGTCTATGAGATGGTAAACCTGTCGACCATACCGGTAATACTCGCCAAGGTTACGGCAGTAGCCGAAGACCAGGAATCTTCCAGGGATGAGCTGGTTAAAGTCCTTGAGCATGACCAGACGCTCGCCGCCAAGGTCATTGAGCTTTCGAATGCGGCGTTCTACGGACATTCAAGGAAGATTCAGACCCTTAACGAGGCTGTCGCCCTTCTCGGCTTCGAGGCCGTGAAGGGGCTCGCCATCTCTTCAACCATCTTCAGCGAAATATCCAAAGTGGCTGGGAGCAAACTGGTTATCTTCTGGCGGCATTCGTTCGAGGTAGCAAGGACTGCCATGACACTGGCCAGAATGACCGGCGAGACGAGGCCGGAGAAGATTTTTCTGGCGGGGCTCCTCCATGACATAGGGCGTCCAATACTCTACCAGTTCTTCGGTGACGACTACATAGCCACAAGCGAAGTCTCAAAAAACATCGTATCCGACGAGGAGGAGTTTTACGGTGCATCGCATGCTGACGTCGGCTCATGGTTCGCAGATAAATGCTGCTTCCCCGAGGATTTAGTAATGGCCATAAGGCTCCACCACATACCGGAGAGCCACCTGCTGGACACGAACTTTTACCTCCCGCTCGTCTACCTTGCCGACTATATCGTGAGCGACGACGGCACGGGGGCCGCAATAGACCACATCCACTCCCCGGAACACGACAAGCTTCTTAGTGTATTAAACTTAAATGACGAAAGCCTTGAAGCACTCAAGGAGAAGATAGCCGATACCCAGACGCAGGCACAAAACTATTACTAACTAACCCGCCGAAAAAAGGACGTAGAATGCGGCCTTCCAAAGCTTTAGCCCTTTAAAACCCCGCTCTTATCTGTTCCTTCACCGCCTTCAGGAGATCCTGGATCTCGAATGGTTTTTCTATAAACCCGAAGCCCGGCTCGCTTATCCTCGGCAAATTCATCTTCTAGGCGGTATGACCGCTAAAGAGGCTTGCTTACGTATACGCCATAATATGCCCTTGCAACAGTGCTATAAAACCTCCTCTCACATGCTATTATCTCTGAAGGGAGACCACTGATGCCTTACCATTAAGTATTAGGTATAGTAATTTAAACCTCCGCTATTACTAGATTTTATTGTAAACTTTCCTGACGCTACTCCTTTATTTTTCATATCCTCTATGCTACAATCCACCTAAATGTAAATACAAAATAAGGGAGTAAACGCCATGCTCGAAGTCGGAGATAAGGCCCCGGCCTTTAAACTGGATGGAATTGACGCAAGCGGTGATGAAGTAACACTTAGCCTTAATGCCCTTAAAGGGGGAAAGGTTGTGCTTTACTTTTACCCGAGGGACAGTACTCCGGGATGCACCACCGAGGCATGTGATCTTCGCGACAACATGGCGAGGCTAAATAAGGAGGGCGTTACGGTCATCGGTGTAAGCCCGGATAGCGTCTCGTCCCACATAAAATTCCGAGAGAAGCAGGGGCTTAACTTCACCCTCCTCTCAGACCCGGAGAGAAGTGTAGCCGAGGCGTACGGAGCCTACGGAGAAAAGGTTCTCTACGGTAAAAAGTCTATGGGCATAATTCGCTCGACCTTTGTAATAGACGAGAAGGGAAAGATAACAGCCTTATGGCGCAAGGTCAAGGTAAAGGGGCACGTTGACGCTGTACTTGAGGCCCTTTAATCGGAGGCCGATTCGTTACTATAGACTGAATTGCGGACGGATAAAACAATCACTTAAAATTGGATCGCAAGGACTGACGCTTAACGGTTATAACTCAAAACAAGAACTCACTCACCCGGATGGTAGTGTAATCATATGAGCACAGAGAACCTTAATGCATCCAAGTTAATCGCCGAGTGCCTGCGTACTGCTCGCGACCTGATATCCAGGAAGCTTGAGGAGACCGTCGATAAACAGGGCCTCTTTGATGTTAAGTTCGGCGTACCTAAGATGAAACTGACCGACGATACATCATCACTTCGCCTTATCCCCTTTCAGGTCAATTTCTCAAACCACCAGGAAAATATACCGCTTTTTAAGGAAGATATCTCTTTTAAGCGCACTCTCGAGATAAGCGTCCTGCTCGTGGCCTTTCAGGAAGGAGAGGGTTCGCTCCTCCCGTATGAAATCCTTGGGGCCGCGATAGACGCGCTCGTTGAAAACCCGGTAATCGATCTCGACAACGGCGCAGCCCTTGCCGAAATTATCCCCCAGCACCTTTCTTCCGACGAACTATCACGCGTATTCTCAGGCCTGCAGGTCCCGCTCAGGGCTTCGATCCCTTTCCGTTTTAATATCATACCGGTGAGATCAAAAAAACCAAGTGAGATCCGACACTACAAGGCGAGCTGAGTATGCCAGAATTTTAGAGCGCCACTCTTCCACGGGTAATCTAAATACTGACCCGCCCCTATAAGTCGCTCAATTTTGACGATAGGCTACTTGAAGGTATTCTCAAATACTATCTCTTCCAGAGGGAGTTGACCGGGCTTTGGCCAGGACTCTTTGATTCCTTTTCCAATCGCCACCATCGGGCCCATGATATGATCTTGCGGCAAGCCGATCAGTTTAGCTACCTTGTCGATATCGAACCCGATCATCGGGCAGGATTCATAGCCCATATCCTTGGCCACCAGCATTAGGGTCTGCATTGCGATTCCAATTGATCGCTGCGCTTCGTCCCGCTGCAACCAATCACGCCCCTCGTGAAACGGGCCCATCCAATTAACAAGAAGCTCAGAAACTTCTTTCGGCGCGTTTACCCAGTATCGCTCTGGACTCTTCTGCCATGCCTTGACATCTGCCGTGAAGAGAATAAGTAAAGAAGAATCGGTCATTTGCGCCTGATCGTTACCAAATTCATTCCGTATTCTGGCACGCAACTGCGGATCGCGAAGTATCACAAAACGCCAATGCTGGATATTGAAACTGGTAGGAGCTTGGATAGTCGCATGCAGTAACTTCTGCTCTTCATCTTTTGTAAGAGTATGATTAGCATCAAAGTTTTTTACTGCACGTCTCTTGTAGACTGCTTCTATCGTATTCATATCCTTCCTCCTGCTCTAAATTCTACCGAACTTATAAAGCTTTTAGCCGTGCTGCTCCTCTATCATCAACAGCTCTTAGTACCGATGCATCAGATATTGACTGATCTACCCCTAAAAGTACCACGCCGCCTCGATCTGCACGAAATCATCGTCGCGCGTCATGGAAAACCTATCCTCCTCGTCTATATCCTGGAAACGCGCCTCGAGGGTAACCCGGAGATTATCGCCGAACCTGCGGCTCGACTCCACGAATATCGCTCTCGCACCCTCACTTAGATCCTGAATGATTCCGAAGAGCGCTTCGGTCCCGGCCGGGTCGTTAACGGTAAGTCTCGCCCCCGCCATTAGATCGTCTTCAAAAGGCGTAGCAGCGCCCTCCATCCTGTCGTCATAGAGGTGCTCAAGGAGTACGCCCAGGTCCATCCGGCTCCCCATTACACCG
>JAJCZG010000076.1 GCA_029262475.1 Deltaproteobacteria bacterium | reverse complement strand
ATTGCAACGGTTGGCCTTCTAAAGACCGGCACCTCTGCGTACTTTACCATTGCGAGCGTACCGAGGGCTGCGGGAGTTATCTCGGTTCCGGCTTTGAGGAGCTTATCGTCTACCTTTAAGTTTTCACCGAGGAGTCTTATGTTATCCCCTTCCCCCGATGGTACGAGTATCTTTACATTCTCACCGGAGCCGGATGTATCCTCGACTCGAATTACGGTGTCTGCCCCGTCCGGTACCGGAGCCCCTGTCATTATGCGGGAGGCTTCTCCACTACCGACCGAAACACTTGGCATAGTGCCGGCCCTTATGTCGTCAACGACCTTTAGTATTACCGGCTCGTCTCTCGTTGCGCCGTCGATGTCGGCGAACTTTAACGCGTAGCCGTCCATCGCCGAAATATCGTAGGGCGGGTGATTACGGTTGGAATGTACGTCCTCAGCGAGCACCCGTCCAAGTGACTCTGTTACAGGCACGCGCTCAACCGCCGGGCAACTTACCTTATCAAGTATAATATCCTGCGCTTCTATTACAGTCTTCATTACGGCTTACTTCTCCTTAATAAATTTTTCGACACCAAGGAGATCTTCCGGGGTGTCGATATCAGTAAAACTAAGTAGTCCCGGGTCGGCCTTCTTAAGCTCTTCTTCTCCGGCGTAGCAAATATTTAGCCCTTTGGCCTCAGCCTCCTTAAGGAAGTAGGAGAGCCCCCTCTTTCCTTCGAGCACGCTCTCCTTTAAGGGCGTAAGGAGGGTCTTTAAATAGAATGCGCATGTCGGCTCCGGGCCTCCGTTGACGTACGGCACCACGGCGTCATTGTCATCTCTAAGGAGCGCGAGGGCTTCCACAAGACCGGAAGATAACATCGGCACGTCGCATGAGACGACAAATACCCAGGGGTTTTTAGCCGCTTCAAGGGCCGAGCATACACCAAGCGCCGGGCCCCTTCCGGGGAGCGTATCACGGACGACCCTAACGCCCGTCGGCAGGGTTTTAAAAAGGAGCGGGTTGTCGTCGTGCGCCCCTATAAAGACCTCGCCGAATAGCGGTAAGACAGCACCAAGAACATAGTCGAGGAGCTTTCGTCCCGAGAGTTCGACTGCGGCCTTATCGGTTCCCATCCTCCTCGATTCACCACCGATAAGGACTACGCATGAGGCCCCTTCAATCATAAGAGACCTAAACCTTTAAAGAGAAATGGCTCATCACAAGGTCGGCCACTTCCTCGATGTCGTTTATATCAATGAGTTTAACTTCGGCGGTGGAGGCGGAGTCTTTATCCGTATCAAGGCCGAGCTCTTCGGCGGTGAGGTCACTAATTACGGCTATAAGACCGTCCTCTTTGCTCATCACCGGCGACGACGAACGTTCCGAACGAACGACTTCAATCTTATCACCCTTCTCCTTTTTAAAACCCTCGACGAGGACGATATCAAGCCCGGACATATAAGAGTCCGCAAGCGTCTCCATCGTCTCTTCAGGGGCAAGGTCTGCTACGAACTGAAGGGTTTCGGGGCCGACGAAGAGTGTCCTCTCCGCCCCTGCCTCCTTATGGCGCCAACTGTCCTTTCCGGGCATGTCCATCGTATGCTTGTGGCTGCTGTGTTTTAAAGTGCCAACTCTGAGGCCGCGCCACTTAAGCTCTCTTATAAGGCGCTCGAGCATCGTCGTCTTCCCCGAGCCGGATAGACCTACTATGGCGAGTACAGGTGTGCTCATGGATGCTCCGTTACCCACTCGTCGCCATCCGGGGTCCTCTCCTTCTTCCAGATGGGAACGGTCTTCTTAAGGTCGTCTATTATAAAACGACACGCCTCGAAGGCCTCGGCCCTGTGCTCCGCCCCGACGAGTATCAGCACTATCTGCTCCCCCGGGCCAACCTTGGCTATGCGGTGGACGATTCTAGCCTCAATTATATCGAATCTTTCGAGGGCCGTTTCCCGGAGTTTTTCGAGGGCCCCGAGGGCCATGCCCTCGTACTGCTCGAACTCTATCGTCTCGACGTCCCTGCCCTCGGAGAAATCCCTGGCCGTACCAAGGAATGTGACTATGCCGCCAATCCGGAGAGAAGTCTTCCTTAGTTCCGAAAGCTCTTCCTCAACCGAGAAATCCTCAACTTGTATCCTTACCGACATACCGCCTCCGGAATTCAAAACTTATATGTACTACTTATAAAATTATTGGATAGATTTAAAACTGCTTGCGCCGCACCGGTCTGAGTTTTCCATCTCCACCGACCTACAACGCGGAGCACGGCTTTCGCAAGCCACCGGCCTCTAGTTGCGCAACTTAAGAGCAGGCTGGTCTGCCACACTGGTGTGGTATGCTGAACCTGTGCTTTCTTAAAATACCAAGCTCCGACGCGGAGCACTGAAATCACTAAACCAAAAACGTCCAGCTTCGCGACTTAAGAGCAGGCTGGCCTGCCACACTGATTTGGTGCGCGAATCAATGGCACACACTTACGCCGCGTGGTAAAGCATCCGCATATCAAAGACGTCCCGTTGCGCGACTTAAAACCACACTGGTGTGGTGCTAGCCGCCGGAGAAGGGCGGCATTATAGCGACTTCGTCGCCGTCCTTTACAACTGCGTCGGGCTTTACCTGCTCGCCGTTTACGGCGAGCATATATATACCGGCTTCTCCGCCGAGGTAGGCCCTGGTAATCTCCTCGGCTATAAGCGAGACGGCTTTACCATCGGGTACGGCTTCGATCTCTATTTCTCTTTTACCGGCCTTCTGGGCTAATGTGCCGAATAGTAGAATGCGTATCATAACAAAGTACGAAGGGGTCAGTTATTTCCCCCCTTCCTCCTCTCTCTTCCAGTGGCCGCTCCTGCCGCCACTCTTCTCAACGAGTTCGATATTAAGTATTCTCATACCGCGGTCTATGGCCTTGCACATATCGTAGACCGTAAGGAGCGCTCCGCTCACGGCTGTGAGGGCCTCCATCTCGACACCTGTCGGGCCGATGCACTTGGCACTTACAGTCACCTGCAAGAGTGCCGAGCCGTCTTCTATGCCCTTCTCCTCGAAGTCAACGCCGACGCCCGCGAGCTGAATGGGGTGGCACATGGGTATGAAGTCGGGTGTGCGTTTGGCGGCCATTACCGCACCGACATCCGCAACGGCCAGGACGTCGCCCTTTTTGATCGCTCCCTCGCGTATGCGTTCCATCGTCTCCGGCTTCATGGCTATGGTTCCGCGCGCTACAGCCACGCGGCCCGTCTCGTCCTTTCCGGATACGTCTACCATGCGTGCGCGCCCATCGGCGTCAAAGTGCGTAAGTTCGCTCATCTATAAAATACCTTTCAACGGAAGAGCGCTTCTAACGCTCTCTCGTAAGAGATCACTATTTTACGAGGCGTAGAACTCTCTCTCCCGCCCGTTAATTTAATATGATATTCTCGGCGCATCTTTTAGTTCGGAGCGACGCCTCGACGAGGTAACCCTGCCAGCGTCAAGGTTAAAGACCCTGTCGGCCATCGTATGGAGTTCGGCGTGGTCGTGCGTGACCATCACTACCGGGATATTCCACTTCCTCTGTAGCGATAGAATGTAGCGCCTTACCGACGGCCTTAGCTCCATATCCACGGCTGAGAAGGGCTCGTCCAGGAGGAGGAGGTCGGGGCAAGGGGCTAGAGCCCTTACGAGCGCCACCCTCTGCGCCTCTCCTCCGGAGAGACGGGCCGGATAACGGCCAAGAAGGTGCGTAACCTTAAGCTCCTCGCATAACTCGACGAGCCACTTACCTGCTACTGCGCCTTCCTTATCTTTAAGGCCGAAGCGAATATTTTTATCGACGGTCAACCAGGGGAAGAGTGCAGCCTCCTGAAAGACGTAACCTACATTGCGTTTTTCCGGGGCAAGGGAGACCTGCTCCTGATGGTCAAAGAAGGTATGGCCCATTGCCACTATGCGCCCCTCGTCCGGGTCTTCAAGACCGGCTATGGACCTAAGGAGCGTAGTCTTACCTGAGCCGTTAGGGCCGGTTAGGGCGACTATCTCCCTACCGAAACGAAGGCTCGCATCGAGCTTAAAATCCTGAAAGCGTTTTTTTATTACGACTATATTCATCCAAGCACCATGCGTGAAGCTGAGCGGTTATAATAATAAACGAGCGACATAATCATAAATGAAAATGCCAGCATTATAAGCGACATCGTAGCTGCCTGACCGTAGTTGAGCATCTCTACACTCTCGTATATCGAAATGCTCGCGACCCTCGTCTTACCGGGGATGCTGCCTCCGACCATAAGCACCACGCCGAACTCGCCGACGGTGTGCGCAAAGCTAAGCATCGCGCCCGTCACTATCCCTGCCCTCGCCCCCGGAACGAGCACCCGCCAGAAGGTCTGCCACCTGTTACACCCGAGCGTCCTTGCGGCGTCCATAAGCTCTTTATCAACTGAGATAAAGGCGTTTTGAATCGGCTGAACCGCGAAGGGGAAGCTATAAAGGAT
Source organism: Deltaproteobacteria bacterium (assembly GCA_029262475.1). Taxonomy (GTDB): domain Bacteria; phylum Desulfobacterota; class GWC2-55-46; order GWC2-55-46; family JAJCZF01; genus JAJCZG01. The sequence goes on along the minus strand of JAJCZG010000076.1, from coordinate 17,390 downwards.
CGACGCGAGCACGATACCCACAAAAGAGAAGGCTAGCGTATCGCCGAATATATCCCTGTAAAGCTCACCGACCGGGGAATAATTACCAATGGCGACAAGGACGAAGAAACCGAGCACCGTAGGAGGCAGCACAATCGGTAGCGCAAAGACCGCCTCCACAAGCGCTCGCCCTCTGAAATTCCTGAAGGCCAGAAGGTAGGCGACAGGTGTAGCGACGAGGAGAAGCACAGTCGTCGTTACGAAAGCGAGCTTAAGAGACAACATTATCGGCTGCCAGTCTATCAGCAGAGACTCGGTCAAAGTATCTACTCCCCTGTGGTCTTGTAGCCGTACTTCATAAAGACCTCTGTAGCGGTTTCACCCTTAAGAAAGTCCATGAAGTCGAATGCGCCCTTCGGGGCGCCCTTTATGATAACCCCCTCCTGCACGACAGGGTCGTAGAGGGTTTTGTCTAGTACTTGTATATCGCCGTCCTGACCTGTTACAGTCGAGAGAGCCACGATGGCAAAGTCTGCGTTGCCTGTCCTTGCAAAAGAAAATGCCTGCGAGACATTCTCACCGTAGACGAGCTTATCGCCGACGGCATCCATTATACCATAGCGGGTTAGCGCCAAGACGGCGGCCTTGCCGTAAGGGGCGGTATCGGGGTTGGCAATAGCAACCTTCAAAACATCTTCACCGGTAAGTGCTACCAGCCCCTTATCTTTAATACCCGGGCCGCCGCGCGAAGTGTAGAGAGCCAGGAACCCGCTAACGTAGGTAAAGCGCGTTCCCTCTTCAGCCATGCCGCGCTGCTCTAAGAGGCGCGGCCTCTCGGTATCGGCGGCCAGAAAGATATGAAACGGCGCGCCCTGAATAATCTGCGTATAGAGTTTGCCGGTGGAGCCGTGTACTATCGTTACCTCGCCGTTGCCTGCGGCCTTGTATGCGGCGGCTATCTCCATAAGCGGCCTTAAGGCGTTGGAGGCGACCGCGACGGTTATCGGAGCGTCATCAGACCCGTTCTTGGCCGCCTTACCTGTCCTCCCCCCTGCCTCGGCGATTGGTAAGGCCGAAAGTGCGAAGGCGGAGAGGAGTAAACCGATAAGAAGGCGTCTAAATAAAATCATTTTATAAAAGAGACTTCCGTTGCCTTTATAAGCGCGGTAACGGTGTCGCCTATCTTGAGTTCAAGGTTATCGACGCTCGTTGTGGTGATGACCCCGGCTATCTGGTTACTGCCGACCTGCATCACTACCTCGCTCACCACGTCACCCTTTTTAATCTCTATAATCTCGCCAGCGAGCTGGTTTCTTCCTGAAAGCTGCACCCCGTTAACCCCCTATGTCAACCATGGACTTCTTACGTCCGAGGCTATCGAATGTATACTCGCCGGACTCGGGCTTCAAGGCCACGACCCTTCTTATGATAGCTAATATCTCGTCGTCACTCGCTCCGGCCCTTAGTGCGCCCTTCAGGTCCGCGTCCTTATCGTCCGCCGGCAGACAGGCCCTTAACCTCCCGTCGGCTGTGATCCTCAAACGGTTACAGAGGTTACAGAACTTACTCGACATCGGGGTTATAAAACCCACCTCACCCGTGCCCGACCTTAACGGCAGGTAGACCGAGGCGGTATTTTGACGGTTAAGCGCGGCAGACGTATCAACACGGCTCGCTATCTCCGGCATCTTCAAGACGTCATCGACCGATATATAACCCTTTTCCCAGTCTAGCCCGTTACTCATGGGCATAAACTCTATGAAACGCGCGGTAAAACCCATCGAAGCAGCGTAGTCGATAATACTATGGAGTTCGTCGTCGTTAAAGCCTTTTATAAGAACTGTATTAAGCTTTATGGGTTTTAACCCCGCCTCTACGGCTGCATCTATGCCCATTAAGGCGTCTTTAAGGCTTCCGCCGCAAGTAAGCTCCGAGAAACGCTTCGGGTCGAGGGTGTCGAGGCTGATATTTAGCCTGTCAAGGCCTGCGGCCGCAAGGCGCACTGCGTACTTGGAGAGCATCACAGCGTTGGTTGTAATCGCAAGGTCCTCAATGCCTTTAATGTCTGATATCATGCGCACGAGGTGGTCGGCACCTTTTCTAAGGAGCGGTTCTCCGCCTGTAAGGCGCACCTTCCTTACTCCGTTGGTCGCCATAATGGTAACGATACGCTCTATCTCCTCAAAAGTAAGGAGATCCTCGTGGCGCTTCGTCTCCTCGATCTCCGGGCGACAGTAGGTGCATTTGAAGTTGCACCTGTCGGTAAGCGAGATCCTAAGGTACTTCATGGTGCGGCCGAAGTTATCGTCGAACGGTACGCCGGGTTCGTTCGAGGGGCTCTTCTCAAGGCGCAGAGAAGGTTTTGAGGAAGTTTTATCCATAATAAGTTCCCACTCGATATAGCGGCAACGCCGCCTGTCATTAAATTTCAGGTATTATTATATATACAATAACAGCGACAAACAGACACGCCTAAGAAATGCATTAGTATATGCCTACAGGTTAACAGATAAATTCTCCGGCTGTCAACAAGAAACAGGCTCTGGGCATGTGCGTATGAAGGAGAGCGTAATACAGTAAGTGGCTGAAAACACTACATTTATCAACAATACATGACACGGCCCATACCATGAATAGATCCTATTATGAGAATGCGGCTTAAATATATTGACAGGAGTTTCCTATTAATATAGTATGTCTTTTTAACCCACGCCCGGAGGATGCACTCTACCGCCCTTAACAGGGTTTGGTTCGAAGTGCCCTTCAAAATAAAATAAGATATAATTTTAGAAGGAGGAGTGAAAAGATGTCCATTAATACCCATGAAGAATGTAACAAGACTATTTCAGACTGGTTAAACGAGAACGGTCACGAGATAAAGGTTATCGACGACGAGGGAACCAATTTCCATTTTGAGATCGACTACCCGCTCGGCTCCATGAAGAAGCAAAGGGTACTTCAGCCGAAGGACTACCCCGGCCTCTGTGTTCTCTTAAACGGCGTCGCCATCGCCGAGCAGCACAAGAAAGAGCTCGCCCAGATGAGCGAAGACGAGAAGGATGAGTTCTACGGCAGCATAAGGAAAGACCTCATATTCCTTGAGAACAGCTACGATATGAATAACGACGAGAAGGGTGTCGTACAGCAGATACAGTTCTCTTACGAGTTCTACTTCGACGCCCCCATAACAAAGACACTCCTTTACAAGGGGCTTCTCTTAAACCACAGAGCGCTCCTGTATATCGTAACCAGATTTAACGAAAAGTTCGGCATCCCGGATATGCCGACTACCGGAAAAGACGCCGACACACCGCTTCAGTAGACGCGAACTTCCATAAATAAGATTAACGCAAAAGAGGCCCGGAGCATACGCTCCGGGCCTCTTTTTATTTATAGTCTCTATGATTGCAAATGCCCTTCCCTCCTGTGGTACTCCTCAAAACAGCGCCGCGCGGCACCGGAGAAGATCTCCTTCGTACGGGATGGAGCTAGAGTTAGTGGCAGCAACCCCAATCGTTTGTTGAATTCGAACTCCTCGCGGCATTGAACTCGGACTCAAGATGATTCTTGTTTGCAAGGTGTGGGGACTCAATCTTATCGTTGATATCACCCGCCTTAATCGGTACAAAATCTGCCTCGAGCTTAGCCATACGCTCCATTACAGTGACCTTATCCTCATCGGAAAGACTCTCTTCAAGCATATCGAAAAACTCTCCATTCTCCTTAAGTATATGGCTCTTGAGGTTGACGATGACGGAGTGTATTATGCCGTCGTGAATATCACCGCTCTGAAGGCCGCAGCGGAAGGAATGCAGTAGCGAGAGAAACTCCTTGTGGTCTTCAAGCACTATGGCCATATAACCCTCTACCATCGGAACCTTACCGGCTATTACCGGGAAGAGCCCCTGCTCCTCCTTCGTTACCGAATGAAGCATTATTTCATTCTCAAGGTCAGTCGCAGAGAGCCAGAGCGCAGGAATATCACGCTTCTTCAGGTGGTGTTCGAATGTCGCAAGCACCTCCAAAACATGCTTATGCTCATTTTTAAGGAGTGTTATGGGGCTATTCTCATCCACTACATCTGAGGCTTCGTCTGAGACGATCTCTCCGTCTTCGTTTAACTCTTCCTCAGTGACAGATAAGGCCTTAAAGGGCTGCGCAAAACCCATGCGGCATACGTCTTTAGGGCTTTTGAAGATATCCTCGCCATCTTTAGCCTCTTCAAGTTCCTTAAAATAATCTTCCACCAGGTATAACTCTCCACGCTTGCAGAAGACCTGACAGGAAGGATGCTGGCACTCGTATTTTATCTTCAGTAATTTCTCCGCCATAGTTCCCTCACTTCCATCTATTTTTTTTGTGTGTAATATTTATGAAAAAAAGCCCGGAGGCATGGACCGGCTAAAAGATGCGGTCGGAGTATTAACCACCAGGTACCCTTAAATAATTCGTATAAGATATTGTACGGGAAATGGAAGAAAAATTCAATATCTTTCGGGAAGATATAAAAAAAGACCCCGCCCTGACGGGCGGGGTCTTTCAGTTAACTATCTAAAACCGACTAAGCCTTAAAACTAAAGCCCAGTGTTACTGGTTCATAAGCTCTCTATCAACCGAAGAAAGGTGATACTCTTCCGAGAATCCTCCAGCCGGTTCCCTAAGGAATATCAGACAGAAGAGGAAGCTGAAGAGCGCTCCACCTGCGATTATGAAGAAGAACGTATTGGCCGGGACCATGGTAAGAAGGGTGAGGTAGAAGACCGCACCGACGTTACCGTAGGCTCCCGCCATACCGGAGATCTGACCTGTAATACGCCTCTTGATCGTCGGGATGATCGCGAAGGTAGCACCCTCTGCTCCCTGAACGAACATGGAGCACATAATGGTCAGTACGACGGCCAGCGTGAGAGGCCATGTGCCCTTTATAAGGCCCATGCCGAAGAATCCGCAGCATATACCGGCCATGTAGATGAGCATGATAAGCTTCCTGCTCGTCATCCTGTCGGATAGGATACCGCCTAAAGGCCTTGCGATCAGGTTAACGAATGCGAAGCTAGACGCGATAAGCCCCGCTCCCTGAGGCGTAAGTGTAAACGTACGCTCAAAGAAGGCCGGAAGCATCGAGACGACCGCAAGCTCGGCGCCGAAGTTACAAAAGTATGTAGTGTCGAGAGCCGCTACCTGGTTGAAGTTGTACTTGTCGTCCTCCGGGACACCCTTCTTTAAGACCGGGAGATTAACCTTGAAGATCATTATTACCTGGTATGCGACTACGGCCCAGATTACTGCGTAGCAGAGCGTAAGACCGCCGCCGGAGAGGAAGCCGAGCTTGCCGAGCTTCCATACCAGGATCGAGAGTATACCGACAAGAGGTATGGTGAAGATTATGAGCTTTATCATGTCGGTATAGCTACTCACCTCCATAGCCGCGACCTTCCTCGGCTTATGGTGTACGGAACCCTTGGGGCCGTCTGTGATCGCGAACCAGTAGTAGATACCGTAGAAGAACATTACTATACCACTGAAGGCTATTGAATAACGCCAGCCGTTGGCGCCGCCGAAGAGCTGAAGGGCGATAACCGGGAGAGTAATAGCCGCCGCTGCGGAACCGAAGTTACCCCAACCGGCGTAGAAACCCTCGGCGAAACCGATATCCTTGGGCTTAAACCAGAGAGCGGTCATGTGAATACCAACGACGAAGCTAGCTCCGACGGAGCTTAATATAAGACGGGAAACGAGAAGCTGTGTGAAGCTGTTACCAAAGGCGAAGAAGAGGGTCGGTACAGCCATTACTATCATCAGGATCGAAAAGACTCGCCTGGGACCGTATTTGTCCTGCATCATGCCGACAATAACACGGGCCGGAATCGTAAGTGCAACGTTAGATATGGCCAGAACCTTTAGCTCGCTCTTGCTAAGCCAGCCCAGCTGCTTGATCATCGTGGTAGCCAGAGGCGCCATATTGAACCAAACATAGAATGTTATAAAGAATGCTATCCAGGTAAGGTGTAGTGCCCTGATCTCCGGATTGCCAAATTTAAAGAGATCTGAAATTTTCATAAATTATTCTCCTCCTTCTCAGTGAGGTCTGATTCTCCGAACAGGTTGCAGTAAGGGTAAAAGCTGAAAAAATATATATTAATCCACTTTTTGCACAACCAGAACCGGAGTCTTTGAGTGATTGACCACATGAGTGCTCACGCTGCCGAGGAGTAGTCTGTCTACACTGCTCCTGCCACGCTTTGCCACTACAACGAGGTCGGGTTTCTTATTCTCTATTGCCTCGACTATCATATTCCTGGGGTCGCCTGTAGCCAGTATGGCGTCCACCTCAAAACCTCTGTCTGCGACAGATTCAGCCATTGAACGAAGTTTAGCGTGACAATTCTTCTGAAGCGCTTCAGCGGCCTCTTCATTCTCCATGCTTGCATCCCCCGGAGCTTCGGCTACCATTAGCAGCATTACCTCCGGCTTCTGATCCTTAAATAACTCCAAGGATTTTTCAAGTGCGTTCGTTGACCTGTCAGACCCATCGTAACATACCATTATTTTCACTGTGTCACCACCTCCAATCTTAAGTAAATAACTGCAAAGTTGAAGAGCTTGTAATAACGGAATTTCACCTCCTAACGACAGTTTATGTAACTTGACGTCGATGAAAATCTTTTAATCAGATTTTAACGGACTATGGGAAATTATACTTTCTCTGGGATAGTATGTCAAGAAATACTTAGGTTCTCTGGGGGGATTTATTCATCCGTAAGCGACTGGAAAAGTTTACTTTTTCCTCAAGGAATGGTCTGTAAAAATAGCGCTCAAGAAGAAAGGGAAGTAACCTCTAAGAGGAGTGAAGCCCAGAGAGAACGCCTCCACTTGTGGGTGTGTGGAGCGGTCTGAATGAAAAACCCCGTGAGGGAATTTTACATGTATGGAGAAAAAGCTATTTGGGAAGATGTGTGAATATTACAGTAAGCCAGGTAATCAGGAGCATTCCGCCCAGATAGCCGCCGTACCTGACTGCAAGTCCCTTCTTAACAAGCAAGAGCTTAATCAAATGGATAACAAGGCCAAGGATCCATGCCATTAAAAATAAGAATGTTGTACCTGAAATTATACTCAACAGAGCAACGAGTATGTAACATATAAGCGTCAGATAACCGTTTATCTTATGCATCCTGTGCTCGGCAACATGACCGGTCTTCTTTATCATCCTGAAACCGGCGATAAAAGAGGTTATAGCAAGAATAAAGCCGATTGAGGCTATTATTGTAATCATACTTCTTCTCCTGAAAGATCAGTAGCTACGGAGCCATGAGTGATGTCTCATACTCATAACCGAAGGATCTTAAATCAAATGCATGTGACAGGGCCGGGCGAGTTAGAGTATAGAAAAACGGCTGTCGCCGAATAAATCGCTATAGTCTACCGGTGACTTTACCCCTCATCTCAGCCCCTGGAGCTTGCCATGCTCCTTATTTTTAATATCATAGAACAATATAAAGAGCCTTCTCTCAATGAGATAAACCATTATCGAGACGTATACGAGAATGACCGGTAAAATCCGGTAAAGCCGTCTCATGGTCTTATTATCTGCTATCTGATTCCCCGTTGACTCACTTACGACTATAGCATAGGTATTCCTTAGCGATTCATTCGCTTCGACGACATTATCGTTAGAGCTCGATAGCGTAATACCGTTCCAATAATTGGAGTTGGCTGTATTCTCTTTAATAATATTTTTATGGGAAGAGTGAAGAAGGAGTCCGTTATTGACATTCGAGTCCATCTTGTTCTTCTCAATCAGGTTATTATTCGAGAAATAAAGATAGACGCCCTTCTCGTTCTCAGTGGTTACGTTTTCGAATATAGCGCTCTCGTTGGTATTGTCAAGAAAGAGTCCGTTTACGTGACCAGTAATGCGGTTATCGAATATTTTAACCCCCCTGGAGCGGTAAACTGCAACACCGGAAGATGCTGAATTCTTTATTGTAAACCCGGTTACCTTGACGCCGGAGGCGTCCATGATGCTGATTACAGGGTGTTTTGGGTCTTTTGGAAATAGAAGCGTAGCGCCGGAACCGTTTTTTGATCTGAGTAAAATTTCTTTTGTTATAAATAAATTCTCGTCGTACTTGCCGTCATCCACAACTATAATATCGCCAGGTGAGGCGGTATTTATCACATCCTGTATAGACGTCTCTACTCCGGAGACAGATATTTCAGACGCCAGGGCCGACGCGGCAAGTAGTGTATTTGCCAAAGGTAAACAAAGCAATACTGCAGCAACAAGAAATAGAAACGGTGGCGGATTCAGAGGAAAACTTACTCTGTACGGTTGAAATTTCATATCTGAGAGTAATATCCTTATTTTAGATAAAATAAAGGCAGGCTGGTTGCCTAAAAATTAACAACCAGCCTGCGTCAGTGTGATACGGATATCGGGCTCTCATGTTTCTGTTGACCGTTACCCGATATTATTCGTGTCCACCGCCTATTTCAGATTTATACGCCTGGCAAACCTGTGAACAGCGAGTGCAGTAATGGCTATGCGTCAGGTCATACTCCTGAAATATCGGACATTTGGAACATAGACAGTCCTTCTCGTACTTGATATTCTTGCTGGTGCCTATCAAAGGAAGACAGTAACCTATGGGGGCGTCGCCTTCAACATATGAAGGACAGCCCTGACACATGCATTTTGATGTTACGTAGGCCTGTTTGCTTTCGAACTCCTCGCCACTCATATTCTCGACACCGAAATTATCAAACTCTGCTAGCTTTACCATTTTACCCTCCATTGATCTTACAGTTAAGTGTAAGTAATAAATGTGAAAGACTATCGCTATTCGTTAATTCGCCTTCAATATGAAGCTATCGCATAGAAGAAAGAAAAAGGGGGAGGGACAATTAACTGTCTCTCCCCCTCATCTTAGTCGAAGTTAGCATTCCTGTCAAGGTACGCTAATCAGGCCCGAGTCTTACACATTACGGGTTCTTGTACTGTGCTCCAGGCCTGAGGTATGCAAAATAGTTCAGAACAAAGCAGATCCCATAGTATGCGGCAAAGCCGTATAGGGCGTACTGCGGTGTAGCCGCCTTTATCTGCTCGCCGAAGACCTTAGGCATGATGAAAGCGCCGTAGGCTGCGACAGCCGACGTCCATCCAAGTACCGGACCGGCCTGCTCTGCGTTAAAGACCTGAGCTATTGTTCTGAAGGTTGATCCGTTTCCTATACCCGTGAATGCGAAGAGCGCAAGGAAGAGTACGAAGAACGGTACGAAATGTACTTCGGGTGTCGCGGAGGCATACGCCTTCTGCATGTAGATTGAAACTAGAAGGGCGCATACTATCATACCACCAGCACATATCTGGGTAACGAGCGCACCGCCGAGCTTATCGGAGATCCATCCACCAACCGGACGAATAAGGGCGCCGATGAAGGGGCCCATCCAGGCGTATGAGAGCGCGCTGGGTCCATTTGGGTTCGGTGTGTTATGCACAAGTACGCCCATGGCATCCGGAAGATGCTGGAAGCCGAAGACAACCTTAATCGTGAGCGGGAAGCTCGCGGCGTATCCGATAAAGGATCCAAATGTCATGGTGTAGATGACGGTCATGATCCATGTATGCGGATGGTTAAAGATCTTGAACTGCCTCTTCAGGTTATCCTTGAGTTCGCCAGGGGAGAGATACCTCATTCCCATGAGTGTACAGAAGATTACGCACGGAAGTACTATCCACTTGCTGACGAGACCAAGGCCTACCGGCGGTGGGAGCAGCACGTAGAGGCCTACGCCGGCGCAGACGAAACCGATGATAAGCAGGAATGTCATTTTACCGAAGGCGCCTATCGTGGAGCCGAGGTGAGGTGTAACATTCTCGGTCCTGAGGTTGTTCATTCCGAACCAGCCGGCGAATGCCAGCGGGATGAGGAAGAAGAGCCATACGAAACCGGCGTTTGCGATCCATGTCTCACTACCTGCAGGAATCTTACCGATAAGAGTACCACTGGTATTAACGAGGATCATGGGATCACCGCTTATAGGACCGAGAAGAGCAAAGGTCATAACTAGCGGGATGAGTATCTGCATTGTCGTAACACCGAAGTTACCAAGACCGGCGTTAAGTCCGAGAGAGGTACCCTGTACCCTCTTCGGGAAGAAGAAGCTTATGTTACTCATTGATGATGCGAAGTTACCGCCACCGAAGCCTGAAAGGAAGGCAAGGCCCTGGAATACGATAAGAGGTGTATTCTTATCCTGGAGTGCAATACCTGCGCCAAGGGCCGGAATCATCAAAAGAGCAGTTGTAAAGAAGATGGTATTCCTACCACCGGCGATACGGATGAAGAAGGTACTCGGAATCCTGAGTGTAGCACCGGTCAGACCGGCGATAGCGCCCATTGTGAAGAGCTGCGGCTTACTGAAAGGGAAACCGATATTCAGCATCTGCACAGCAATAATTCCCCACATCAGCCAAACTGCGAAGCCGCAGAGAAGACTGGGAATGGATATCCAGAGATTTCTGTTGGCTATTTTCTTGCCTGTAGACTCCCAAAAAGCGTCGTCTTCAACTCGCCAATCGAAAAGATCTGCCATAGTTTTTGCCTCGTAATAAAGATTAATTATTGAGTTCTTAGTATTGCCTACTAGAGGCACATAGTCTTGTGAGACTGTTGTTTATGTAGCAGAACCCGGCCGAGCCGGGTTCTGCTACATATTTAGATATTACGTTACTTGTACTGCCTCAGGTTCTCTGTCTTCGCGCTCCTGCTGTACCACCTTACCATCTGGTAAGATCTAAAGAGGTACTTGAGCGGGCCCACGATAGCAAGGAAGTGGACAAAACGCGTAAACGGCAGGAATGTTATGAAGACCATTGCGTTAAAGATATGAATCTTCGTAATGAGCGGAAGGTTCGCAATGTAAGCAGTCTTCGGTGAAAGCGTTATAATGGACCAGATCCACGGCACGGCACTTGCGGCGTACCAGTTGGATCCCCATTTGTAGAGTATCGCGTTACCGAGACCGGTTACGACCTGGATTATGAGGATTATGAGGACTAAAACGTCCCATGAACTCGTTACGGCACGGACCCTCGTGTTAGAGAGCCTTCTGTAGATAAGTGTCAGAAGGCCAAAGAGAGCCAGGAAGCCGAGAGCTAGACCTATCAGCTCGAAAGCATAGAGCCTTCCCGGCGAACCGTTCCATTTGAGCATTAAGCTTGGCACAAATATTACAACTATGTGCGCCAAGAGTATGAGTATTATACCATAGTGCCACGGGAACGAACCGAAGAAGAGCGTCTTGTTCTCGAGGAACTGAGACGATTGGCTCGACCATGAGAACCTGTTGGAGTTGTACCTCCAAATGGAACCCAGGATGGCGATGGTAATGGCGATGTATGGTACCGCCCCGAATAATATATTATCCATCTTCTTTTAACCTCCTCTAGAAGTCTGAATGCTAATGATAGATTCTGCTAAGTTAACCGACGTTAAGCAGCTTGCTTGACGTCGGTATCTACTACCGACATAACTGCACGGATTAAATGTTTGTACTGGCTGTACTCGTCATTCTTTGTTTCAAAGTTCTTGGCGAGCTTTTCCAGCGCCTTGATTACAATGGTCTCCCTGAATTCATTCTTGAGTTTACCGTCTTTGAGTACTGCCATAAACTTTAAAATAACAACCAAGTTGTCTGGCAGTTCCCCTTTGGCGATAGCATCGTAAGGGAACTTATTTGCCTTGTACATCCCTTTGAGGGAGACGAGAAAATTAGTCCTCTTGAAGCCTTCAAAGAGATAGTAACCAAGATCCATCGTGTAATCCGAGGTTAACTCGAACGTATGGGAGTAAATACCCTGTAGGTCATCGAGCGAGAGAGCCGCTATAGACTTCTCGAACTCCTTGATCTCCTTAACCACACCCTCGGGATAGTTGGAGTTACCCAGGAGTGCCGTTAGGCACTCCTGGGTAGCGTCCTTTATATTCTCCCTGGGGTAGGATAGGATACCAGCTAGTTGCTCGTATACCTCTCCCTGGTTTTCAGCATCTTCTACCATTGCCTGCCTATGAACTCCTTCTTCTTGGTTCCGAAACCGACAATGCCCCTCTTCTCGTACATGGTTCTCGGGTCAGTCGTGCTCTTGATCTCACGATGTGTCGTCGGAATTACGAAGCGTTCCTCGAATGTTCCGAGGGTTACGAGCCTGTAAATATCCTCTGCATCTGTCTCGGTAAGGCCCACGTCGCTTAGAGCGGCCTTTACCTTGGCCTCACCCATGTCACCAACACGCTGCTGACGGACGTAAATTCTTACGGCCATCTGCTTCTTGAGGGACTCTGTTACGAGGCCCTCGTTGCCGGCGCTGAGCAAGTTAGCGAGGAATTTAACAGGAATCCTCATCCTGTCCACGTCCGTAAAGAAGTCCGTGGTCTCAGGGTCGAATGTTCCACCCTGATCCGACTTTGCCTGATGTAGTATCGGGGAAAGCGGCGGGATGTAGAAGTTCATCGGTACCGTCCTGAACTCAGGATGGTTCGGCAGAGCTATTCTCCACTTCTTGAAGAGATTGTAGGCTGGCGAATTCTGTGCAGCCTTTATCCAGTTCTCCTCTATACCGTTCTTCGTTGCAGCCTCAATGACCTTGGGATCATTCGGGTCAAGGATTATCTCCCTCATTGCCTCGACTATCCTGTCGTCGGGGTTTTTGGCAGTCTCCTCAATCCTGTCGGCGTCATAAAGAAGTACGCCAACGGTCCTGATCCTTCCGGTACATGCGTGCGCACAAGCGTTCGCCTGGGAGGTTTCGGTCCTCGGGTAGCAGAATATACACTTCTCCGATTTACCGGTATCCCAGTTGTAGTACGGCTTCTTGAACGGGCAGGCACTTACGCAGAATCTCCATGCACGGCATGTGTCCTGGTCGATAAGCACGATTCCGTCCTCGCCCCTCTTGTAAAGGGCGCCCGAAGGACAGGATGCGACACAACCTGGGTTCAGGCAGTGATTGCATATCCTCGGGAAGTAGAAATAGAAGAGCTTATGGAACTTGGTCAGAAGCTCCTTCTGCGAAGAAGAGAGACCCTTAAGGTTCGGGTCATTCGACGCATAAAGAGGGGATCCGCCCATGTCGTCATCCCAGTTCGGTCCAAGGACTATCTTGTCCATGAACTCACCTGTGATGAGTGACTTCGGCCTTGCAACCGGCTGGTCGTCTCCAGCCGGTGCGTTAAAGAGGGCGTCGTAGTCGAAGGTAAACGGCTCATAATAGTCGTCTATCGTCGGCAGGTTCGGCTGGAAGAAAATATTAGCCAGCGTCCTGAGCTTGCCCGGTCCCTTCAGGAGTTTAAGCCTGAGAGAGGAGCCGGAGAGCTCCCAACCGCCTCTGTAACGGTCCTGATCTTCCCAGGTCAGCGGATAACCGCAACCCGGTTTTGTCTCTACGTTATTCCACCACATGTATTCAGCACCCTGACGGGTTGTCCATACATTTTTACAGGAGACACTGCAGGTATGGCAACCTATACACTTATCAAGGTTAAACTGCATTGATAGTTGGGCTCTTACATCCATTACCACTTCACCTCCTGATTCTTCATCTTTCTTACAAGTACTGTCGTATCCCTGATGATCGGGATCGGACCCCAAGCATTAAAGCCGTATGACATCTGACCGTAACCGCCGGCCATCAGTGTAGGTTTAAGCCTCTGTCTTGTAAGACTGTTATGGAAACCGCCCCTGATCTTATTACGCTGTTCAGCTTTCGGGACGTTGACCGTTCTCTCCTGTGAGTGATACGCAAAGGCAACTCCCGACGGTATTCTGGCACTTACGATTGCACGGCAACAGAATATACCGTTATCGTTATAGGCCTCTACCCAGTCGTTATCCCTGATACCAACACTCTCTGAGTCACGATCATTCAGCCAGATCGAGTTACCACCCCTTGACAGGGTAAGCATTCTCAGGTTGTCATAGTGAGTGGAGTGAATTGCCCACTTACCATGAGGGGTGATGTAGTTACAAACGATAGCTCCACTTGAGTCACTCTTCTCGATCTCGTTCATCTTGTTCGGGTCGAGCTTATACTTATGAGTCATAAGCCCTTCACCGAACTCAAGGAACATCGGGTGATCAAGATAGAAGTGCTGACGTCCTGTGAGTGTTCTCCACGGGAGCCTGTAGTCTACCTGCATGCTGTAAGCGGAGTAAGGCCTGCCGCCCCTTGTGTCACCAGTCCAGAGCGGGCTCGATAGAACCCTTCTCGGCTGAGCAACGATATCCTCGTAGCTCATACGGGTGGCGCGTGTCGGGCCGCCGATCTCGTCTGCGAGACCGTGCCAGTGCGGATCTTTCGGGAGATGGTCTTCGCCGAGTATCCTGACACTCTCAGACTTACACTCTTCGTAGAGTTTACCTTCGAGACCGGTATGATGCTCTTCGATCTTCCACTGCTCGTACTGAATCTCACCGTTACAGACACCGGAGAAATGCATGACAACGTTACACGCCTCTCTGGCATCGTTCATCGCGATGTAGGTCTCGCCGTCGAAGGAGACGGTATCAACGTGCTTGTTGTTGATGTACTCTTCGTAGTAAGGAGCGCCCTCAACCAAGATACCGTGGAAGCCGTACTTGCCCTTCACGTTAGGACCCAATGATCTATAACGGTTATAGACATTGGTGTAATCCCTGGTCTCGATAACGATGCTAGGAGCTGTTTTACCAGGAATAAGCTCGCAGTCGCCCTTTGACCAGTCTTCAACACCGTTAAGGGCCGGCTGTGCTATCTCACCCGGGCTATCATGGGCAAGAGCTACAGAGACGACGTCCTTTACAGGATTCGGAAGGTGCTTCTTGGCTGTCTCGGAGAACTTTTTAGCGATGAACTTCCACGCATCCCAGTCACTCTTGGCTTCCCAGTTAGGCGCAACAGCAGCGCCCATCGGGTGTATGAACGAGTGGAGGTCGGTAGTGTTGATATCCTCTTTCTCGTACCAATGAGCCGCCGGAAGAACGATATCCGAGTAGGTCGGCGTTGTGTTCATACGCATGTTGAGGTCGGTGATGAGGTCGAGCTTGCCGAGCGGGGACTCACGATAGTTCAAGTCCTTGATGTACGGCTTAGCGATTTCCTCAGCGCCTACGTTATGGTGAGTACCGAGTAAGAACTTGAAGAAGTACTCCTGGCCTCTAGCACTTGATCCAAGCGCGTTGGCACGCCAGATGCAAAGTATTCTCGGCCAGTTCTCCGGTGCATCCGGATCCTCAATACCATACTTAAGAGTTCCGCTCTTAAGCAGCTTTACCGTATAGTCTACGATATCGGCATCCGACTTTGCGCCGGCCTTCTGTGCTTCCTCGGCAAGGGCAAGCGGGCTCTTGTTGTACTGCGGGTACCACGGTAGGGCACCAGTCTTTACGGCCCTGACGTTATAGTCAGCGGTATGCTCGAAAGCAAGGTTGCCTGGATCTGGGACCGGAACGTAGTCTGTGATCTTGCCGTCATACTTGAACTGCTGGGTGTGAACGTACCAGTAGCTCGGAGTATTCTGAAGTCTCGGAGGCTTTGACCAATCGAGCGCTAGGGCAACCTGGCCCCAGGAATCGAAGGCTGCGAGCTTTTCCTGGCCGACGTAGTGATTCATTCCGCCGCCATTCTTACCGATACTTCCGACGAGCATAAGGGCGCCTGTAAAGGCCCTGTAGATAAGATCAGCATGGTACCAGTGGTTGATACTCGCGCCACATATGATCTGACTTCTGCCCTTGGTTACTTCTGCGTTATCAGACCACTCTCTCGCCATCTGGATGATGGTGTCGCGGCCGATACCGGTATACTTCTCCTGCCATGCAGGTGAGAAGCTCTTGTCATCGTCGTAGCTCGATGCAAAATCACCTGTGAGGCCTTCACGCGGCACGCCGCAATGAGACATCTGCATGTCGAAGATAGTCGTAACCGGAACTTTACCGTCTACGGTCTCAATGTACTTGACCGGAACCTGCCTCTTAAAGACATCGCCGGAGTCGAGCTCGTAGAAGTTACACTCCACACCCTCGTCCATGATGTCCAGGAGAGTAAGTGAAGGGTCGAATGTTTCGTTGGTCTTCTCGTCCTTGGTAAGAGTATTCCACTTACCATGGCTCTCTGCCTTCTCAGGATACCTGTGACCCATGCCGCCGTATACGACCCTGGCCTTATTGGCCTTCGGATCCCACATTGCGAACTTCCACTCCGGGTTATCGGTGTCCTTGTACTCGGGAAGGTGACATGCTCTGAGGAGCCTGCCCATCTCGTTTCCGTTCTTGCCCTTATCAAAAAGGATAAGAAGCGGAAGGTCGGTGTAGGCCTTCTGGTACTCGACAAAGTAGGGAACCTGCCTGTCGTGGTAGTACTCTTTAAGGATAACGTGGTTGATTGCCATCCATACAGCGCCGTCTGAACCGGTCTTGACCGGGAGCCAGAGGTCGGCGTACTTACAGGACTCGGAGTAATCCGGGGCCATGACGACGAGTTTGGCGCCGCCCTGCCTGAGCTCGCTCAGGAAGTGACAGTCAGCCGTTCTTGTTCTGTTTGGCGTGGAGCCGAGCAGAACGGTGTAGCCTGAATTAAACCAATCGGCACTTTCGCCGACGTCTGTCTGCTCACCCCAGATTTCCGGTGAGGATGGCGGAAGGTCCGTATAATAGTCATAGAAGCTCATAGAAACGCCACCAATGAGCTGATGATACCTAGCGCCTGAGGCGTAGCTTATCTGACTCATGGCAGGAATGACTGAGAAGCTCATGTTCCTGTCAGGACCGTATTTCTTAATAGTATAAATGTGAGCCGAGGTAATTATCTCAGCGGCGGAATCCCAATCAAACCTACGGAAACCACCCTTACCCCTCGACCATTTGATCTTCTTGTGAAGCTCCTGGTTCTCGACGATGCTTGCCCATGCGTCAACCGGGTCGGCGTTTTTAGCTTTAGCGTCCTTCCAGGCATCCAGAAGAGTACCCCTGACGTAAGGATACTTGATCCTTACCGGGCTGTATACGTACCAGGATGAGGAGATACCCCTCTGACAGCCTCTCGGCTCGTACGGAGGAACAGTGGAGTCAAGCTTCGGATAATCGAGGGCCTGAAGCTCCCATGTGATTATTCCGTCTTTGACATAGACCATCCAGCTACAACCGCCTGTACAGTTGTTGCCATGGGTACTTCTAACCGTCTTGTCGTACTGCCAGCGGTTTCTGTAGAACTCTTCCCAACCTCTAGTTGCCGGGTCGATTATATCCTGAATCCATGTAGCCATCTAGTTCCCTCCTTTTCCACCATAGTTTCTCCACAGGGCATCATGAGCAGTTCCCTTACACCTGTTTCTGTATCTGCCGCCCCAGACAATGGCGAAGAAGACAAGTAT
>JAJCZG010000075.1 GCA_029262475.1 Deltaproteobacteria bacterium | reverse complement strand
AAACTAAGCCAGACCCTGACTGAAGTTGATAAGACCATGACCGGAATCCAGGAACGTTCCGAGGCCATTGACAACAGTATGAAGGAATACGAAGAGATACGCAAGGGTACGGACAGCTCGCTGCGCGCGCTCTCCTCTTCGGCCATGACACAGTTCGTAATAGCAGGCTTTGTCCTGCTCATTGCCATAGGCGGAGCCGTTATAAACTTTAACCTGATTGCGCTGCCAATGTCCGAGATGGTTGGAGGGGGGAGCTACATTGGCCCCTATAAAGCGTCCAACGTAGCGGCCCTCGTAATTATAATGGTTGAGGTCACTATGGGGCTCTTTTTAATGGAATCACTCCGTATTACGAAACTCTTCCCAAATATAAGCGCCATGGACGATAAGATGCGTAAACGCATGGTGCTCATCACCTTTGGCATACTTGTAATACTAGCGAGCGTGGAGTCCTCTCTGGCCTTTATGCGTGACGTGATTGCCTCGGATATGCAGGCTCTCAGGCAGTCGCTCGCCAACGTTGAAGCGGTCAAATCGTCAACGAGTTGGATACCCACGGTCGGACAGATGGTCATGGGCTTTATTCTCCCATTCGCACTTACGTTTGTCGCCATTCCTCTTGAGTCCTTTGTTCACTCGGCACGCACCGTCGGAGGCGTTGGGTTTACTGCGTTCTTACGCGCCCTCGCCTTCATACTGCGCCTTATAGGCAATATGGCAAAACAACTGGGCAACCTATTAATAAACGTATACGACTTGATAATAATGCTGCCGCTTTGGATTGAAAAATACGCTCATAGAGGGCACGGCACTACGGCAGGCACAGAAGAACAGACGGAAGTAACGGGAAGTGGCGGGGGGGGTACGTTATGAGGAAATATCTTCCGGTATTAGCGTTGATCTTATGTATTATTGCAGGAGGCTGTGCCGACACCACCAGCCGTTCGACGGGGATATACATGCTCATGGACACCTCGGGTACGTATGCAAAAGAGCTTGACAAGGCCCAGGTCATAATAAAATACCTGCTGGGGACGCTTCAGTCCGGGGACTCCTTTGCCGTGGCAAGGATAGATACGGGGAGTTTCAGTGAAAAGGACATCATAGCCAAGGTTCTCTTCGATAACCGCCCCTCCCTTGCTACCCAGCAAAAACGCGCCTTTGCCAAGCAGATCGACGATTTCGTAAAATCGGTAAAGGGCAGCCGCTACACTGACATCACCGGCGGAGTACTGCAAGCAACAGAGTATCTGAATGAAACCGGCGTAGGTAAGAAGCACATCCTTATTTACTCTGATCTACAGGAAGATATAAAAGAGGGCTATGTGCGTGACATCCCGTTCGACATCCCGGGGTTTAACGTCATCGCGCTTAACGTAACTAAACTGCGCGCCGACAACGTGGACCCCAGGGTGTATTTGGGCCGCCTGGAGGACTGGGAAAAAAGAGTAAAAGACGGGGGAGGTACGTGGAAGGTGGTAAATGACATGGATCGCCTTGAGGCCATGCTCGTGGACTGAGTAAAAAGCCGCAGCAGAATATCAGGATAAGAAGTGCGGGTTCGGGTTACAAAACTGAACCCGCATTTTTTTCATTAACCTGTAACCTCTTATGGCACCACCTTTTTAGTTCCATATTTTAAGATAAAACATGGAGTGGTTTTTTGGTGGAGCAGGTCAGAAGACAACTATCTCCGTTGATCGTTACTACGGATGTTCTCTGAGTCTCAAGATCTTTCTTATCCAGTTGAATACGGTGTATGTTAGCCTTGCCAAATGATTAAGGAGGCGAGGCAGATGCGTAAGATGCGGAGTAAGATCGATCCGTCGTTAAAGGCCAAAGTTGCCCTTGAAACGATAA
The DNA here is from genome assembly GCA_029262475.1 of Deltaproteobacteria bacterium. GTDB lineage: Bacteria > Desulfobacterota > GWC2-55-46 > GWC2-55-46 > JAJCZF01 > JAJCZG01. The sequence goes on along the minus strand of JAJCZG010000075.1, from coordinate 12,766 downwards.
AGGGCTAAAAGACGATAGCTCAGTTTGCAAGCGAGTGCGGGGTTCATCCCAACTAGGTAGGGCAGTGGAAGAAGCATCTTCTGGAGGATCTTCCGGGGCTTTTTCGAACAAACGCATGAAGAAGGAGAAAGACGGCGAAGAGTTGACGGACAAACTTTACCGCCAGGTAGGTCAGCTCAAGGTCGAAGTTGACTGGCTTAAAAAAATCTAAGCTTCTCGGTTAAAGAAAAGAGGAGATTAGTCCGGCATACCTTCATTTTCCTTACGAGTCAGGCAGATGGCGGCCGCCTGCAGGTTGTCCGCTATGCAAAAGAGCTCTACCATATCGCCAGCATGAAGTACGGTATCGCCTTTAGGCACGGTGAGCGTACTCCCCCTCCGCAAATAGACGATGATACAGTCCTCCGGCAGACCTATCGCACTGATCCGCTTCTCTACGACCCATGCGTGAGGGGGAATCTTTACGCATGATAGCGTCGCCTTATCCGACCCTCCATGATGGAGGAAGTCCGCCTTGTGATGTTTGTGCGCGCGCTTGTTTATCGCGTGGTTATAGGCACCGAGGATGTCCTTACGGTGAATAACGCCTAAAAGTTTACGTGAGTCCTCACTCTCGATTACAGGCATCCTGCCTACATCGCGAGTTCCAAGGCGCCTGAGCGCCATCTGCATCGATTCATGCGGGTAGGCTACGACCAAACCCTCTGTTGTTGCTATATCGGCCACCGTCTTACCCATAATAGTATCCGACTCGAAGCGCCGCTCCAAATCCTGAATACTGACAATTCCGGCGAGCTCTCCCCGGTCATTAAGCACAGGGAAACCGTGGTGGTGCGAGTTAAAGAACTCTGCGCTGAGATCCAGGAGCGTCATATCCAGGGGAACGGTAGCTACCTTGGTAGTCATTATCTCTTCTACTGTGACCCTCTGCATAATATCCACATCCTGCCCCTGTTCCAGATGTATACCCTTTCTGACAAGTTTAAGCGAGTAGATCGTCTCCTGGGCAATCAGCCGGGACGTCATGGTGCTAACGACGGTAGCCAGCATGAGGGGCAAAATAATATTATAGTCATTGGTCATCTCAAAGAGGATGAGTATAGCCGTCACCGGAGCGCGGGCCGCACCGCCAAAGAAGGCGGCCATCCCTACCAGCGCGTACGCACCTGACGGTGCCGTACCGGTTGGAAAGAGGTAGTGTACAGTCTGACCGAAGACACTTCCGACCATCGCCCCCAGGTAGAGGGAGGGGCCGAAGACTCCTCCTGAGCCGCCTGAGCCAAGCGTTACGATAGTGGCAAGCATCTTGATAAAGAAGAGAGATAAAGCTACCTTAAGCACAAGGCCTCCGGTGAGGGCATCTGTGATACTCTCATAACCGACACCAAAGACTCTGGGAAAACCGCCCTCCTTAAAGGTCAGGATACCTATCACTCCCAGTATAATGCCGCCGAGAACAGGTTTCAGGTATTCCGGGACGCGTACCTTTTCCCATAAATCCTCAGAAAAATAGAGGATCTTTGAAAAGAAGACTGAAGTGAAGGCGCAGACGACACCCAGGGCGACATATAAAAGAAGCTCCCACGAACTCACCACCGTGTATGCGGGTATATCGAAGACGGGGATACCACCCTCAAAGATATTGGCTACGACACTGGCTGTTACCGCCGAAATGACGACTGCACCGAAGTAGACGGTATTAAACTGGGCGAGAATTACCTCAAGTGCAAAGAGAGAGCCCCCGATGGGCGCGCTGAAGGTAGCGGCAATGCCGCCTGCCGCTCCGCAGGCGACAAGATTCTTTACGCGTTCATCAGAGAGTTTGAAGAGCTGGCCTACTGCCGAACCCACGGCAGAACCGATCTGGACAATCGGCCCTTCTCGCCCGGCCGAACCGCCTGTGCCAAGACAGACCGCCGTCACCAGCGCCTTAACAAAGGCCACTCGGATTCTAATACGTCCACCTCGGAGCGCTACCGCCTCCATTACCTCGGGCACTCCGTAACCCTTTGTCTCTTTTGCAAAGAAATAAATGATGAGACCGAATATTAAGCCACCTACAGCCGGTATGATGATCAGGTGAAAGGGGGCTATCCACTGTAAAAGGCCGCCCACTCCATCAAAAGAGATGATCTGAACACCTGAGATGAGACGACGGAAGAAGACCGCAGCCAGGCCGGAGCAGATGCCTACGGCAAGAGCCGTTATCATAACCATGCCGGATTCCGACACGCCATGCCGGTCGAACCACTGCACCAGGAATATTCTGGATTTTTGGATGAATATAGCTACTTTGCTATCAAGAAGATGCTTTAACAATTAAGTAGTGCTCCTTAGGAGATATGACCTGTCTCTCTTAATCGGCCACCTCTAGAGTGACTTTATTTCTCGCAATCTCTGTTGCAAAGATTGGCTTTGAAGAGCGTGCTGACAGCCTTCATATCAAGCAATGCATTTTAAGACACAACTCACGTGTCTTATTAGCCCCCGCCACTTTGCAAATCTATATCATAAAATATCCCCGCCACAACGGCGGGGGCGACACTGTACTCCTCAGAGTACCTTTTCACCGTCGCCCTTAGCTCGGCACTTCCTTTAGCAAACAAACGCTCGCTTCGGTATTCGGTGAGAATACGAAAGACCATCTCCTCGGGGACGTTATATTTTATGGAGAGCATCACGGCCGAGGCGCTGAAACGCTCGGCCAAAGCTATCTTATCCGCATTCGTGACGGGCCTGTCGTTTAACGCATGCCGGTAGCGCCAAACCTCATCACACTGGCGACTCGCTGTGAGATAGGTTATGATTACGACCGCTACGGCCACTATGACGACATGCCTGGTCTTTACTTTAATCTTCATGACGACCTCTTGAGAAGCTTTGGCAGTTCCCCTTAAGCGGGTGAGTATTAAACATGGTCATTAGGGTAAAGCTTAGCGAAGTTAGTCGGTGAATTCAACTCCTAATATACAACTAATTACTGAAATCCACAAATGCGGATTTTGTAGCACCCACACACACAGGATAGAGTATTCAGAAGGCAGCAAATCAACCATGCAGACACGCAAATAAGCCCGAAGCAAGTCCGCATGGTAGTTTTATGTTAGTTGGGGGAAAGAGGGATGAGCATAAGTTGTTAAAAGTTGGTGCCGGAGGTGGGAATCGAACTGTAAACCTCTCTATTATTAGTGCCGGTCTAAACCGGATACCTTCAACCTGCACGGCGCGAGCGCTACCTCTTTTGCCTCTGAAGCGGCACAGCCTTTGATCTCTTCACATCCAGGCTCCCTTACCGGTGTGACGGCGATAGCTTGAAATTTAAGCTGCCTATGTCAGGCGAGGAGCGATGGATGGAGTATCGGCGTTCCATGACGGTCGGTCTATGTAATTCCCATTCAGTTTGGCTTATTTCGTAGCATTACTTGTATAAGGCTTTTTATAGAGAAGATTGGATCGCGAGCGAATCGTTCGGTTTGATGGTTCTTAGCCGCTTCAACTCCGAAAAACTTTATTCTCTGCTTTTTTACAGAGTTCTTACTCGCCGTCGTCTCTTCACCGCTCTGCTTAGTTCTGTTTCCGTTTTGCGCCCTATTGCCGCCCGACATCCTCGATGACAGCTTTTCGACGTCCATCTTACAGACGCCGCCTTTTTTATATTTACATAGATAGAGCACCCCCCCCATCACCAGGATCATAACGGCCGTCACTATAAAGGCAACCAAGAATCGCTCTATCATCGCTACGCTTCCGTTTAGTTCAGGTAGTCCCTAAAGCCGGGGGTCATCTGCTCTACAAAATCCGCACCATCTTTAACTATAAAGAAGGCGGCAAGCCCGCTCCTTACAGCTAACTCCAGCCCTTCGTCAGGGCCGAGTACCATAAGCGTTGTTGCCCAGGCGTCCGCCTCCATGCAGTCTTCTGCAATAACTGTAACGGACGCGAGCCCGTGCGTAACCGGACGCCCTGTCCTTGCGTCTATCGTATGCGAATACCGCTTGCCGTCCAGCTCGTAGTAATTACGATAATCGCCGGAGGTCGCCAGGGCGGCATGGCTTACATTTACGACCTTTTGTATCTCGTAGCCGCCGCCGGGTGTGGAGATGCCAATGCGCCATGGCTCGCCCAGATGGTTCTTGCCGTCGGCCCTTACCTCACCGCCTATCTCGACCATGTAGTCGTAGATGCCCTGCGATTCGAGGTACTTTGAAACCATATCGACACCGAAACCTTTTGCTATCGCCGACAGGTCGAGGTAAAGACTCGGGTCGGCCTTCTTTAGCGCTCCCGGATCGTATTTGACCGAGACCCCGGTGTAGCCGACACGGCGAAGGGTATCTATGATCTCTTTCACCTCCGGCACGCCGCGCTCTACCTTAGTCGGGCCAAAGCCCCAGAGGTTTACAAGAGGACCGACCGTGATGTCGAATGCGCCTCCCGAGGAGCGCGAGTAAATAAGGGACGCCTCCACTACACGAGCGAGGTCATCTGAGACCGGAAACCAATCTGTATTTGTGTAACGGTTAAAACGGGAAAGCTCGCTATCCGGATCGTATGTAGACATACGGTGATTCACCTCTTCGAGGAGAGCGTCTATAGCGGCCCTTAAACTTTCTTTATCATAAGTCTTCGCGGCGTCTTTACTTACAGGGAATTTAACCGTGTAGGTGGTGCCCATCGTCGCCCCGGTTATCTCTACCGGTTCGGGTAAGGCGGCACGGTCCGAGCATGATACGAGCCAAAGAGAGGCGAAGGCCAGGGCGAGGAAAAGATAAAAATTTAAACTTTTAAAGAGCGGGGACGGTACTGGCGTCTTTAAGGGGGTGGTATTCATGAGCAGTAGCGCCTTACTTCTTGCTGCTCTGCTTCCAATGCCAGTCCTCGTAGTACTCGTAGTTGACAATCTCGTTTAGCGCCTCGTTCTCTTCGGATTTTTCAATGAGCGCGAGCCTCGTTACGTCTCGCTTGGAGATGAAGCCGATGTACTCGCCGTCCTTTTCTATTAGAAGGTGACGGATTCTTAGCCCGACTAGTTGATCGAATAGCTGCACGACCGTTGCCGTGTGCGGCGCGCTCTTCAGGTCTGTGACCATGTAGTCGCCTATACGTGCCGTCTTAATATCGAACTCCGGTTCGATGCTCTGCTTTAGCAGGTTACGCTCCGTCCAGATGCCTACGAACTTACCCGCTTCCTTTATGAGTATTGCACCCATCTTCTTCTCGACCATTACCTTTACTGCGTTAAAGATAGTCGTATCCGGAGCTACCCACTGAATATCGTAGCCCTTCTTCTCCAGCAGATCATGAGCAGTTTTCATATCACACTCCACTTTTTTGCGGGTTGAGTGGTCTTTAAAGAGTAGCCAACAAGTCGGAAGATAACCTATTCTAACCCGGATCAGCTAAAATCGTCAAATAGAACATTTTCCGGCTCCACACCGAGCTCTTCCAAAATCTTTAGAACCGCATTTAGCATCATCGGAGGGCCGCAGAGATAATACTCGCATTCCTCGGGCGAGGGGTGACTTTTCAGGTACTCATTAAATAGTACCTGGTGGATGAAGCCTGTGAGCCCGTCCCAGGCGTCTTCCGGTTGCGGCTCCGAGAGCGCCAGATGCCAGGTAAAATTATCATGCTCTCTGGAGAGCCGGTCGAAGTCTTCCTCATAGAATGCTTCGTTACGGCTTCTGGCCCCGTACCAGAGACTTATCTTGCGTGTCGCGTCAAGGCGCATGAGCTGATCGAAGATATGCGATCTCATGGGGGCCATGCCGGCTCCTCCACCGATAAATATCATCTCTCTACCGGTCTCGCGCGCAAAGAACTCGCCGTAGGGCCCTGAGATCGTCACACTATCGCCGGGCTTTAAGCTGTAGATGAAGGACGACATCTGCCCCGGAGGTGCGTCGGGGATATTCGGAGGAGGTGTAGCTATCCTGACGTTAAGCATTATTATACCCTTTTCGCCGGGGTAGTTCGCCATCGAGTAGGCTCGTACTATATCTTCGGTGACATTTGAGGTATAGCGCCATATGTCGAAGTGGTCCCATGCCCCCCGGTAATCTTCGCCGATATCGAAGTCCTTATAATGAACGGTATGCGCCGGGGCCTCTATCTGGATATAACCTCCGGCGCGAAAGTCTATATCTTCTCCTTCGGGAAGCTTAAGGACGAGCTCTTTAATGAAGGTTGCGACGTTATCGTTAGAGCGCACCGTACAGTCCCATTTTTTTACGGAGAATATCTCGGCAGGCACTTCAAGCTTCATATCGTTTTTGACCGGGACCTGACAAGATAACCTTACCCCTGCGCGCTCCTCTCGCTTGTTGACCAGCGTCATCTCGGTCGCGAGTATCTCGCCGCCGCCCTCTCTAATAATGACCTTGCATTGTCCGCACGTTCCTCCCCCGCCGCAGGCGGAAGGGATAAAGACCTTACGCTCCGAAAGCGCACTAATGAGCTTATCGCCGCGAGCGATCTCATAGGTGTGGTGAGGGTCTTCGTTTATTATGATCTTTACGTTACCACTTGCCACGAGCTTCGATTTAGCGAAGAGTATAATCGAAACCAGTATGAGCACGATAGCCGTAAACACGACGACCCCTACTACTATTAAGCCAATACCTTCCACTTGCTTCCCTTGCTTAGAGTTGAATCCCTGAAAAGAGCATAAATGCAATAGCGATCAGCCCTACAGTTATAAAAGTTATCCCGAGCCCCCGGAGTCCGGCCGGGACGTTACTGTACTTTAGCTTGTCTCTAACCCCCGCGAGAGCGATGATCGCAAGCGCGAACCCCGTACCGGAACCGAGCCCGAAGACGATTGACTCGGGGAAGGTATACTCTCTTTCCACCATAAAGAGAGACCCGCCGAGTATGGCGCAGTTAACCGTAATGAGCGGCAAGAATATACCGAGCGCGTTATAGAGCTTCGGTACGAAACGGTCAAGCACCATTTCGAGAACCTGAACTGCGGCGGCTATGACACCGATATAGGTGATGAGGCCGAGAAAGGTCAGGTCGTGATCTTCTAGCCCGATCCACCAGAGAGCGCCTTCCTTTAGCAGATAGTTATAGATGATATTATTCAGGGGAACAGTAATCGTCTGCACTACGACCACGGCAAGCCCCAGTCCCACAGCCGTCTCGATACGCTTGGAGACGGCAAGGAAGGTACACATGCCAAGGAAGAAGGCCAGCGCCATATTCTCAATAAATACGGCTTTAATAAATAAACTTAAATAATCTTCCATCTCGTCAGTCCTTTTCCTGCTGCTCGGGCTTCCAGGTCCTTATGGCCCATATTAGAAGCCCGATGAGGAAGAACGCGCTCGGCGCGAGTAAAAAGAGGCCGTTCGGAACGTACCAGCCGCCATCGGTCACGACCGGAAGCACCGTAAATCCAAGCAGCTTTCCGGTACCCACGAGCTCTCGAATAGTGCCGATGGCAATAAGTACGCACGAGTAGCCAAGGGCGTTGCCGAAGCCGTCAACCAGGCTCTTAACCGGCGTATTCTTCGAGGCGAAGGCCTCGGCACGACCCATAAGGATACAGTTGGTTATAATAAGACCGACATATACCGATAACTGCTTGCTTATCTGGTAGGCAAAGGCCTTTATCACCTGGTCTGCGATGATAACGAGAGAAGCGATAATCGTCATCTCTATAAGTATCCTTATGCTTCCGGGCATATGGTTTCTTATGAGGCTTATTGAAAAGTTCGACATGGATAAGACAAAGATAACGGCTATGGACATGACGATAGATGTCTCAAGGCGTGACGTCACGGCCAGGGCCGAACATATACCGAGAATATGAAAAGTTATCGGGTTCTTATCTATTAAGGGGTCGAGCAGAGTGCTCTTGTAATTACCCATCGGTGCCGTCTCCTCTTAATCTTTCAAAATAAGGGCCGTAGCCGTCAGGGCCTAGCCAGAACCTTACGAGACTATCCACCCCGCGCGTAGTGAGCGTTGAGCCCGATAGTCCGTCGATCTGGTATTTGGCCTCGGCGCTACCTGGATCGACCTCTCCCTTTATAACCTGGATCCGCACATTCCACTCTTTGTCGAAGGCGAGCTTACCTTTCCAGGTCGCCTTCCACCTCGGGTTATCGACCTCTCCCCCGAGCCCCGGGGTTTCGCCGTGCTCGTAGAAGGTAAAGCCCTTAATCGTCGTTAAGTCCCGGTCAAGCGCCATGAAGCCGTACATGGTGGACCAGAGCCCCTTTCCGTAGAGGGGAAAGATAATGCGTTCTGTAAGGCCGCCACTCTTTACGAGATAGACCGGCATGAACTTAGGCATCCTCTTTATCCCGGCTATGTCGCGCTCGGCCGGTATGGCCTTACCATAGTCCGGGTGGGCCGCGACCTTCTTTATATCGAAATCTTCGAGGTTCAAAAACCTGTCAAATTCATTTTTACCCAGCTCTTCTCCTGTTTCGAGCTCTATTATTATAGGGGTGATACGGTCTCTGTAGAGCTTTTCCGCCTCGTCTTTTTTTGCCTCGATACCTGCGGCCATAAGGATATTTTGAAGCCTGTCCAACCGCATATTCTTTATCTGCACGGGCCTAAGCGAAACAGCCGTCACGCTTACGAGCACCGAGCAAACGAGGCTTATTATAATGGCGGTAGCTATCGTTTTTTTTGTGCTGTCAGCCGACATTTCTAAGCCGCCTTCTCTTGATATTACGGTTAATGAATATCCTGTCTATAATAGGCGCGAATACGTTACAGAAGAGTATCGCGAGCATCGTCCCTTCGGGGAAGGCCGGGTTCACAACGCGTATAAGCACTATGAGCGCCCCGATCATCAAGCCGTATACGATCTTTCCAGGCTCGGTCATGGCGGCCGTTACCGGGTCGGTAGCCATAAAAATCGCGCCGAAGGCGAAGCCGCCCAGCACGAAGTGCCACAGTGGCGAGACGGCGAACATCAGGTTCGTCTCACTGCCTATCAAATTAAAAAATAGCGCCAGCACCGTCATACCGGCAAAACTGCTAATAATGATCCGCTTCGATGCGACTCCGGTAAAGACGAGTATTCCAGCCCCGAGGAGGCAGGCCAGAGTAGAGGTCTCTCCCATAGAGCCGGGTATAAAACCGAGGAAGGCGTCCCACCAGGTATAGGAGAGCGAGAGGGCCGAGTCATTTAAGACGGAGAGCGGGGTAGCGGCTGTTACACCGTCGACGGCCACCCAAATGCTGTTGCCTGAAATCTGTGCCGGGTATGCGAAAAACAGGAAGGCCCTGCCCGTAAGCGCCGGGTTCAGGATATTCATGCCGACACCGCCAAAGACCTCTTTACCTATAACCACACCGAACGATATGCCGAGAGCCACCTGCCAGAGCGGGATATCGGGCGGCAGTATGAGCGGAAAGAGGAAGCTGGTAACAAGAAAACCTTCCGATATGTCGTGCTTCCTGATCGAGGCGAAGAGGACCTCCCAGAACATACCGGCAAAGAGCGTAACCATATATATGGGGCCATAATAGAGGCCGCCGTGGAAACAGTTTGCCAGTATGTCGCCAGGGTCGTGACCAAAGCCGGCTAAACCCATCCAAAGGCCGCGCCAGCCGTCGATCTCGGTTATGCCGTTTGCGGCCATTACGAGGTTGGCCTGGAGGCCCGTGTTGTAGAGCGCCATAAGTGCAGCCGGAGAGGCGGCTACGACTACGGTCATCATGAGGCGCTTTAAGTCTAAAGAGTCGCGAATATGCGTACTACTTTGCGTTACCTTGCCCGAGCTTAAGAAGAACGACTCCATCGCCTCGAAGAAGTGGTAGAAGGCCTTAAGGCGTCCGCCCTCCTCGAAATGCTTGCCGTACTTATCGAAGATCCCCCTAAAAAATAACATCAACCATCCTTCTCGATTCTGGTTAAACACTCGCGAAGAATCGGTCCGTAGTCCAACTTCGACGGGCAAACAAAAGTACAAAGCGCGAGATCTTCTTCGATGAGTTCGAGGCACCCGAGCTTCTCCGCCTCTTCAAAATCGTTTATGTGTATCGATCTTAGTAACTGTGTCGGTAGTATGTCGAGCGGCATCACCTTTTCGTACGATCCGTTCGGTATGATAGCGCGTACGCAGCCTTTGATCGCCGTATTAAAGTTAAATTTCTTGCCGGAGAATAATTTGGAGAGGAAGAGGTTTTTTACCGAATAGAGGTCAAGGCCGGGTCGCGCCCAGGCGAGCATCACCTTCTCCCGCCCCTCGGCCACGGCGGTAATCTGGCGATGGTATCTACCGAGATAGTTCTTCGTGCCTGTTGCCGTGTGGCCGGAGAAGACAGAGCCGGAGATGATGCGGGTATCCGACTCAATGTGGCTCCCAAAGTCGTATTCGTCAGAGACGATATCCTTGATAAAAGCGCCGAGCCTCGTCTTAATGAGCCTTGGATTTCCGACCGAAGGTCCTGCGAGCGACAAGACACGTTCCACAAAGAGCTTACCGGTGGCAAAGAGAATCCCGACGGCTATAAGGTCATCGGCCGAGATATGCCATACGGTCTTGTGCTTGTCTACCGGATCGAGAAAATGTATATGCGTTCCGACGTTTCCTGCCGGGTGGGGGCCGTAAAACTCCTCAACGGTAACCTGCACCGCTTTGGTAGTTGGAATACTTGCACCCTTCTCCTTGCAGAGGTATATTTTTCCGTTGGTCAGCCTTGAGATTATGGACAGGCCGTGCCTAAACTCCTTTTCCCTGCCTTCGAGTGTCTTCTCAAATGAAGGCGCAAGCGGGTTCGTGTCCATGGCGTTTACGAATATGGAGTGGGGCTCGGTACCTGGGTCGGCGACCTTACCGTAGGGGCGCGCGCGAAGAGAGGTCCAGAGGCCGGATTCGGTAAGGAGTTTTACGACGGTTTTTCTGTGTAGACCACAAAGACGGGTTTCGGGGAATGATTCAAAGGTAATCTCACCCTCTTCGTCGTCGAGATCTATTACTATCGACTCGAAGCGGCGTTTTGCGCCCCGGTTGATCTCAACGACTCTGCCGGTTCCTGGTGAGGTAAACCTTACGGAGGTGTTCTTCCTGTCGGTAAAGAGTGTTTGTCCAAGCAGCACATCATCGCCTACGGCGACGGCTAAAGCCGGTTTCATGTCGATATAATCGTCGGCAAGGAGGGCCACGCGGGTAGAGGCCTTGCTGTCTACCTGACGCTCGTCCGGCTTGCCTCCGATAGGCAGGGAAAGCCCCCTTTTAATCTTCTTTGCACTCATGGTTCGTCAAACTGCTCTAAGCGGGTAATCTATTAAGAAAACTGAAAATATCCTGCTTTTGCCGGTAAAAAAACCCTGCTAAATGTACAGGTCTTTAATTTCGCATCGGGGTCGCACATTATAGATATAATCTTGATATTATACCACCACCGCCCCATTAACTTGGTAAGTCAATACTTAGAATCATAACACAATTATGAGACAAATGATTAGACTTTTGAAGAGATAAATTCTACACCCCCTGAAAACGTCATTTGAGTGAGCGAAAATCAGGATATTCAATAGATTCTATCATGGGGCACCCCATCTGGCCACCTTTGAAATCAAAGGGTTACGAGCTTCCCGTAGCCCTTTTCTATTTTTTGGGGAGTATTTCGTGACCACTGTTAACCTACCCATAACCTCACACATAAGCAAAACCTTCCGTCTCGCTACATCTTTTAATCAAACCAAGTTCAACTAGAAGAACAAATGCGGAGGTCAACCTGCTACTACGCACTGTAAGTACCGTCAGTCGTATGCCAGGTTTCTATAAGTAATTGATAGAGCACCAAGCTTGACTCCGTCCGGTAGCAGAGGTATAATTAAAGAAGGTCTTAGCCTTTATTATCACATAATGCTTACGTGTCACATTGCATTCTATCTGGAGATCAAGATCAAGTGACAGACAAAAAATTATCGATCTTTGAACGCTACCTGACCGTATGGGTCTTGCTATGCATAATAGGCGGAATCGTCCTCGGGAAGGCTGTTCCTGCCGTTGCCACCACGCTAAATGATTTCTCCATCCACCAGGTATCAGTTCCTATTGCTATTTGCCTTTTTCTGATGATGTATCCTATCATGGTAAAGATTGACTTCACTCAGGTGCTAAAATCTGCCAAAACACCCAAACCCGTTCTTCTGACCATATTTATAAACTGGGGAATAAAACCATTTACTATGTTCGGAATATCATATTTATTCCTGGGCTATCTATTTAGGGATTTCTTACCGGGAACAGAGATCCTTGCAAGCGGTGAAGAAGTCGAGCTGTGGCGAAGCTATATCGCCGGCACAATACTTTTAGGTATCGCACCATGTACGGCGATGGTTCTGATGTGGAGTTATCTCTCTAAAGGCAATGACAGTCTAACCTTGGTAATGGTTGCGATCAACTCTGTGATAATGCTCTTCCTCTACGGTCCGCTTGGAGCATTGCTGTTAAACGTAAATTCCATGCCAGTACCCTGGCAAACGATCTTGCTTTCAGTCTTAATTTACGTGGCATTACCTTTGATAGCGGGATATTTATCGAGGAAGTGGATAATTAAATACAAAGGAGTAGAGTGGTTCAATGATCAATTTCTACCTTACCTTACCACTGTAAGTATAACGGCGCTACTCTTAACATTGATACTCGTCTTCTCCTTCAAGGGCGAAGTCATCATTAGTAATCCACTTACTATTTTGTGGATTGCCATACCACTGTTCATACAAACTATTTTCATATTTTCAATTGGGTATTTTGTATTTGCAAAGTGGCTTAGACTCTCTTACCAT
>JAJCZG010000074.1 GCA_029262475.1 Deltaproteobacteria bacterium | reverse complement strand
TCGCCCGAAGGGTCGGGGAGCATATCCATATGCGTCGTCTCCTCGCCGTCGCCAATAGCGGTATTTAGCGAGAAATCGGCGGTAGTAATAACCTCTTCTCCCGAGGGAAGGGCTTTTATATCAGCATTCTTGTAAAAGAGTTTTTTCTTAAGGGCTTTGGATGAACGCTTTACAGCGCCCTTGCTCTTCAGGATATATTCCTGGATACAGGCCTTGATCCACCAGACGGCGTAGGTTATAAGACGGTAGCCCTTGTACGGGTTGAACTTCTTTACGGCGGTCATGAGGCCGACATTGCCTTCCTGAATGAGGTCCTTAAGGGGCAATCCGTAGTTCCTGTACTCCATAGCGATCTTTACGACGAAGCGCAGGTTGCTCGTGACGAGCCTGTGGGCGCTATCCATATTCTTGTTTTCGCAATAGTCAACGCTCAAGGCGTGCTCCTCCTCCCTTGAGAGGGTGGGAAATCTGCCTATCTCTACGAGATACGATTCAACTGAATCATATAATACGGGTAAACCCATTGCCGTATCCTTTAATTATTTATGGTTTTTTTATTGCCGTATATCGGGGCTTGAAGGGCTCCTCCTCTAAGGCCGCCGAATGAAGTGAACTCGCTCGCTATAAAATCAAGGCACGTCCAATATAAATCTATACCATAATAGAGCGAAAAAGTCAAGTATCGCCGGGCTGGCGGGCAGCTTGAGAGGTGTAGTCTGGTACTGCTGCCGCCTTAACGCACGCAAGTAGTAGGTAAACATAAGAATAGAAAAGACCGCGTGAGGACGTTATTAAAAGTCCTCACGCGGTCTGAGCATTCTCTATAATCTAATAATATACCGGTTGCAGGGAGCAGTGGTGCGTAGATATCCGTCCCGCCGTTATATTACTAATACCGTTATATAAGCTTTCCGGCGAACATGAAGAGAAGTATCAGCGCCACAACGAGGGCATAGATAGCGAGCGACTCCATGAGCGCAAGACCGATGATCATTGTGGAAAGAAGCTTACCGGACATTCCCGGGTTTCTGGCCATTCCTTCAAGTGCGCTTCCAGCTGCGCGTCCCTGACCGATGCCAGGGCCAAGGGTACCGATGCCGATGGCAAGCCCTGCGCCGATGAATAGACCTGCGAGAGCAATGCTTGATCCGCCGCCGCTACCGCCTGCCGCCTCGCTTGCCAGAGCAGTAGTTGCACCTGAGAGTATAAAAGCAAGGGTAAATAACCCACTTACGATCCTTTTCATTAATTTTACCTCCTGATTGCGGGGCCTTTTTTAGTGGCCCCATTTTTTATTAAAATACCTTTTTTATCGGCTTACTACTCAGTCCGTAAGCGGCAAGCCGGGCTTTACCCTTATATATTAGTGCGCTTCCTCCAGCGCCCCGCCGATATAGAGCATGGCGAGTAGCGCAAAGACGAATGATTGAACCAAAACAACTATGACTCCCAGAACCGTTGAGAAGGCAAGGAGCGGATACGCTATAGGCATAAGTACCAGAAGCACTCCGACTATCTGCTCGTGGCCCATCATGTTGCCGAAGAGCCTTAATGTTAGCGAAACGGGCCTTGCCAGGTGGCCTATCAACTCGAGCGGGAGCATCAGCGGAGTCATCCACCAGATGGGGCCGGTGAAATGCTTGATATACTTAAATCCGTGCTCCTTTATGCCAACTATATGAGTTAAGAGGAAGACTACGACCGCTATGCCTGCCGGACAGTTGATATTTGCCGTCGGCGGCAAAAACCCCGGTATCATGCCGAGCGCGTTACCTACAAAAACGAAGATGGCGATGGTTAAGATGAAGGGCAGGTATTTCTTGCCCTTCGGCCCCATATTCTCGGCGACCAGACCCTCGAAGCCCTCGACGACAATTTCGAGTATCGACTGAAACTTGCCGGGTATAATCTTAAGCCTTCCACTCATAATGGCGAATAATATCGCTAGACCTATTATTATATAGATCATCAGGGCCGTATGTATCGCCAGACCGAATGTGGGGAGAATTATGCCGTGCATCTTCTCTTGTCTCCTTTAAAAATAGTTTTAAAGCTTAATTTATATTACGGGCGCGATTCTTTTGCCCATCATCTTCGCCATCGTGCCGATGGCTCCGAAGAGTATTACAGTATAACCCGCCATTACGGCAAAAGGGTTTACAGGCGTCTTCAAGAGCAAGAGCGCCAGTAAAGCCAGCGTCAGTATAAACCTTGACGCGTAGCGCTTCATGAGTAAACTTTTAGCCATCTCGGGGTCTAGCCCGACTATCGACCTCGATGTCCTGTAAAGGAGTATGAGGTTTATCATGCCTACGGCGACTCCCGATGCGTGCCCTGCCGCTATCATGGCGTCGGTGAATATAAAAAAAAGGCCAGCCGTTACGAATAGACCGATGCCGAGGCTAATCTTAGCGGCCTTAGCCGCTATCCCTTCAACGGTGACGGTCTCGCCAGCCTCCGGCTTACCCTCGCCCGTCTCCGTTGCCACTATTCCCATCGTTATCCCTGTCGCCCCCGTCGTCATCACTCTTCCCGGCCATACCGGACATATCCGGGTCGTCGGTGAAGCCGTACCGCTTTGCCGCCGTAAAGATATTCTTGAAGCCGGCGGCGATGCCCAGTAGGAAAAAGACGATCATCAGCCACGGGGCCGTGGAAAAATACTTATCCAGGTATATACCGATAAAGAGGCCTATGAAAGTGGCCACCACCATGTGAATGCCAAGGGAAGCGAGATTAGCCATCCCCCGTATTCTGCCCTGAGGCGCGCCGCTCTCTTTGGCCAATTCCGGTCACCTCTCTGCTGCGATTATGATGATAACCTGTCGCTTATAACACAGTTTAAAAATAGAAGTCAATTATATTTTGGATATAAGAGGCGTTTTTGTTGGACGCACAAGGCATTTTTGCAAAATCGACGACAGAACTCATCGCCGGCCGTTGGGCTTCTTTCCGGGTTTTCTAAGTCCGAATAGAAGTACGACGGCCATGCCGGTAACAAATCCGCCGATATGGGCGAACCACGCCACCTGACCCCCGGCCGTTGAGTTAAGGAGCTGAAGAAGAAACCAGAGCCCGAGGAAAAATATAGCCGGAACCCATACAAAGCGCACGAAGACGAAAAAGTATATGAGCGTCTGGATCTTCGCCCTCGGGTATAACAACATGTAAGCGCCGAGCAGACCGGCTATGGCCCCGCTCGCACCGACTACGGGGGTGAGCGAGAGCGGGTCGGTCAAGACGTGCACCAGGCTCGCTACCGCTCCAGCGCTGAAGTAGAAGACGAGGAACCTTAAATGCCCCAGGCGGTCTTCTATATTATCGCCGAATATCCAGAGATAGAGCATGTTTCCGGCGAGGTGGAGCACACCGCCGTGGATAAAGACGGAGCTTAAGAGCGTAACGGGCGGAGGCACCAGGCCGTAGGGCTGTAAATCCGTTAAATTGGTTATCTCGTACGGTATTACCGCAGTCTTATATATAAAGAGCAGGGCGTCGTTTTGGCCGAGCGAGATCTGGAAGAAAAAAATTATTATATTCGCCGCGATGAGCGAAAGCGTCACGACCGGAAAGCTCTTTGAGGGAATATCGTCTCTTAACGGTATCATAATGGATAGATTTTGGCCTTCCGCTACGCTGGTGTCAACCAAAAAAGACAACTTGCACGCGATAGAGAGCTTCTAACAGTTAGAAAACCCCCACTCACGAGAAACGCGCTACGGTTAGAAGCGGAAAAAGGGCTTTACAATGGAGCGCCGGGGTTAAATAAAGAACGAATTTATGTAATAATGATAACTAAACGGATTTTTTCGGGCCAATGCCGCCTAAATAGGGCTTGCCATGAGCTGGGGAGCGGGTTATCCTGAAAAACTTGAGGTAAAACATTAATATGGACAGTAATCTGAATGAAATAAAGCTTCGCAAGAGGCTTAAGTGGGCAGCGCTCATTACGGGGATAATCTTTATCGCCGAACTCGTCGGCGGGCTCCTGACAAATAGCCTTGCCCTCATAAGCGACTCCGCGCACGTCCTTATGGACGTCTTTGCGCTCGCAATAAGCTGGTTTGCGCACTACATCTCATCAAAGCCCCCTACGGAGACAAAGACCTTCGGCCTTCACCGCTTCGAGGTATTTGCTTCCCTCATAAACGGCCTCTCGCTCATAGCCGTATCGGGCTTTATCTTCTACCAGGCCGCCTTCCGCCTCTTTGCTCTCCCGGAGGTAGAGAGCGTCGGGATGCTCGCCGTGGCGTTCGTAGGGCTTGCCGTTAATCTCTTCGTTGCCTTCTATCTAAAAAGTTTTGCGGGCCACGACCTGAACGTAAAGAGCGCTTATTTTCACGTCATAGGGGACGCGGCGGCCTCGGTCGGCGTAATCGTCGCTGCGATAATAATATACTATACCGGCTTTAATATCGCAGACCCGATTATAAGCGTGCTTATCGGCGCCATAATACTTACCGGTGCCTATAAAATTGTAAGCGAGAGCGCCCACATACTCCTCGAAGGCGTGCCAACGTCCATTGAACTCGGCGAGGTGGCAAAAGATATTCGCGCTGTCGAGGGCGTATCAGAGATCCACAGCCTCCATATCTGGTCCATATGCTATAATATATTTTCACTTAGCGCGCACGTGGACATCACCGAAGAGTGGCAAAAAAGACAGGGAGATGTTTTCAGGAAGATAAACGAAAGCCTTGCTGAAGATTACGGTATATTTTATACTACTTTGCAGGCCGAGTGCGACAGGTGCGGCTCAAATAGCCTTCTGCGCAGCTTTGAGCATAACCACATAAACGGCCACAACCATCATCACTAGTGAAGAGACCGGCAAAACCGCCTGTGTATTTGCCCTGCTAGCGCCCTTTAGACCACTAAATGGAGGTTTTAAATATGTCCGGGACAACACCGCTACCACCCGAAGAGTACAGATGGAAGTGTGACGAGAGCTCGCTCGGCTTCGAGACTACGGAGGAGATTACCCCGCTGGCCGGAATAATCGGTCAGGAGAGGGCGCTTAAGTCTATGAACTTCGGCCTCGGGCTCGCAAAGAGCGGCTACAATATCTATGTCCTCGGCGAGGGCGGCACCGGGAAGATAACTACCGTAAAGACGCTCATAGAGGAGAAGGCCGCCAGAGAAGACTGCCCTGGCGACTGGTGTTATATCTTTAATTTCAAAGACCCGGACAAACCCTCCTCGCTTGCGCTTTCGCCCGGCAAGGGTAAAGCCTTTAAGTCCGACATGGAGCGCGCGGTCTTGTCCATACGGCGCGATATTCCAAAAGTATTTGAGAGCAGAGACTACGAGAAGCACCGCGACGAGATACTCGACGGGCAACAGGAACGGACAAAAGATATATTTTATAAGCTCGAACTCACCGCGCAGGAAACAGGCTTTCTCTTAAAGAAGGGCGCTCGCGGGCTAGCCGTAATACCCGCCAGAGACGGCAAAGCCCTTAAGCAGGAAGATTACGACGCTCTCCCCAGGACGGAGAGAGAAGAGATAGACGAAAAGACCAGGCAGCTCCAGGAACGCTTAAGCGACGCAATACGCGACGCCAAGAAGGTGGAGAAGGAAGCAAAGGAGCGCATAAAGGATCTCGATCAGGAGATGGTCCAGTACATAATAAACCCCCTTGTCGACGACCTTAAAGAAAAATACAAAGACAGCGAGCAGATAATAGACTACCTCAGCGCAGTCCGGGAGGATATTTTCGCCAATATTGACGACTTCAGGGGCAAGGAAGAGGAGGTCTCCATCCCGGGGTTGAGCCTGCCGACGCGGGAGCCGAGCTTCGAGCGATATGCTGTAAACCTGCTCGTCGATAATAGCGAGACAAAGGGCGCACCCGTAATAATCGAGACGAATCCCACCTTCTATAACCTCTTCGGAAATATCGAACACCGCGTCCAGTACGGCGTGGCCTTAACGGACTTTACGATGATAAGGGGCGGGGCGGCGCACAGAGCCAGCGGCGGCTACCTGGTGCTCCAGGCACTCGACGTACTTCGTAACATCTTCGTATACGACGCCATAAAGAGGATGATAAAGAACCGGGAGGTGAAGATTGAGGACGCCTGGGAGCAGTACCGGCTCGTAAGCGCAACATCTCTTAAGCCCGAGCCCATACCCGTTAGTATAAAGATAGTCCTCGTGGGCGAACCACACCTCTACTACCTCCTCCATAACCTTGACCCGGAGTACAAAAAATTCTTCAAGGTAAAGGCCGACTTCGACAGCGAGATGCCGAGGTCCGATGAGGTCGTTATGCGTTACGCGGCCTTCATCTCCACACGCTGTAAGGATGAGGGGCTTATGCCCTTCGACCGTTCGGCGGTTGCGAGGGTCGTTGAGCTCGGCGTCCGCTTCGCCGGTCAGAAGGATAAGCTCACGGCGAGGTTCTTAGATATTGCCAACATTGTCGACGAGGCGAATTACTGGGCATCCCGGGACGGGGCCGAGCGCGTCTCCGGAAAACACGTGGAAGAGGCCCACAGGGAGCGCAGGTACAGGAACTCGAAGATAGAAGACAAGATGCAGGAGTATATCGTTGAGGATACCATCATGGTCGATATCGAGGGGAGCGTGGTGGGTCAGGTAAACGGGTTAGCCGTCATGAGCCTCGGCGACCACAGCTTCGGCAAGCCCTCGCGCGTTACGGCAAAAACCTTCCTCGGGGACTCGGGTGTTGTAAATATCGAGCGCGAGGTGAAGATGAGCGGGCGTATTCATAATAAGGCCCTTATGATACTCTCAAGCTTCCTAGGAGAGCGATACGCCCAGAAGGTGCCGCTTACGCTCTCGGCTTCGGTCTGCTTCGAGCAGCTCTACGGCGAAATAGAAGGCGATAGCGCAACGTGCACCGAGCTCTACGCCCTCCTTTCAAGCATCTCCGGCCTGCCTCTTGCTCAAGGCATCTCCGTAACCGGGTCCATGAACCAGCGCGGCGAGGTCCAGCCCATAGGAGGGGTAAACGAAAAGATAGAGGGCTTCTTCGACGTATGTAAGGAAAAGGGGCTTACCGGCTCACAGGGCGTAATAATCCCCCGGCGTAACGTCAGGAACCTCATGCTCAAGGAAGAAATAGTAGAGGCCGCCAGGGACGGGAAGTTTACAATATACCCGATTGATATGGTGGACGAGGGGCTTTCGATCCTCACCGGCAAGGAGGTCGGAGAGTTAAACTCCGACGGCGCATACGCAAAAGACACGGTAAATCACCTCGTAATTGAGCGGCTAAAGAAGCTAGCCACGAACTATAAGACATTCGCCAGACCAAAGGGCGGAGGTTCAAAGAAACCCAAGAAGGATGCGAATTCGGAAGGGACGGCCAGCAAAGAGGGTTGAAGAGGCGAGCCTGCTTTAACTTAGCAGGCCTCCTGTACACTTCTACTTAAAATGAAACGATGCAAATAAGCGAGATTTTTTTCAGTATTCAGGGGGAGTCCTCATACGCCGGGCTCCCCTGTATATTTATAAGGCTATACGGCTGTAACCTCGATTGCCGCTGGTGCGACACCGAGTACGCCAGGCGAGGCGACGAGACGCGCCAAATGGACACCTCTGAAATCCTGGGTGAAGTGGCGCGCTACCCGTGCGCCCTCGTCGAAATTACGGGCGGAGAGCCGCTCATCCAGGAAGAGTCCTTTACACTCACCAAAAGACTATTAGAGCTCGACTACAAGGTTTTAATAGAGACGAACGGCTCGGTGCCTCTTGCCCCACTTGACGAGAAGGCTATAAAGATCGTAGACGTTAAATGCCCATCGAGCGGAGAAGCGGCTTCGTTTCTAATGGAAAACCTCGCTCATATCGGCCCGTCCGACGAGATTAAATTCGTTATAGCCGACAGGGGCGACTACGACTTCGGAAAAACCTTTATTGAAACTCACCTCGCAGGTGCCAAAAGTTCTGGAGCGGGCATACTCTTCTCTCCCGTAAGCACAGCGCTCGATGCCAGAGAGCTCGCCGCGTGGATACTCAAAGACGGCTTAAACGTAAGGCTCCAGACTCAACTCCATAAAGAAATCTGGGACGCTAACGAAAGGATGTAACGAGAATTTTCAGATGAAGACACTCCTCTACATAACGGTATCTTGCTACGGCCTCTCGTTTGTCTTTTTGCTTCTTCAGGGGCTAAGAGGCAGATTACAGGAAGACCCGCTCAGAGGGCCGTCCGGGCTTCTCCTCGGGGCCGGATTTATCCTACATACAGTGGCGTTAATAGCGCGCACTGCATCGACCGGCCACGCCCCGATGGCGAGCATCTACGAGACACTCCTCTTCTACAGCTGGGCGATAACGCTCGTGAGTTTAATCGTGAGGGCCAGGTACAGCGAGAGTGCAACCGGGCTCATCACCACCCCGATGGCAGTAGCCGCCCTCGTATTCGCGTTCTTTAACGAAGTCCCCGGCAAAACGCTTACCCTGATACTCAGGACTATATGGTTCGAGATACACGTTACGAGCTCATTTGCCTCTTACGCGCTCTTTACACTTGCCTTTTCGGCGGCCCTTACCTATCTTATTAAAAAGCACCTGCTTAAGGGCGGCTCAGGCCCCGAGTTTGAGGCCGAACTCAGGAAGTACGAGCGCATATCGTCAAGGTCGATTATGTGGGGCTTCCTCTTCTTCTCGGCATCGATGTTCGCCGGGGCCATCTGGGGCTACCTCGCCTGGGGGGCCTACTGGATGTGGGAGCCAAAGATTGTCTGGTCGTTTATAGTGTGGTTCTACTACGCCGGGGCGATGCACGCATTCTTCGTCGGAAAGTGGCGCGGCACCGGGCTGAGCATAGCAACTGTAATAGGCATATTCATAGTCCTATTCACCTACCTCGGCGTCGGGCTCCTCATGAAGAGCAGCCATAGTTTTTAATCACCTGCCTCATGACATAGAAGGCCCGGTGAGCCTTAAGTGATGGGCTGCGCATATAATGAAGCTTGTAACTCCCGGCGCAAAGGGTTAAACTAAGCGCCGGTAAATTATTAAACATAAAGAAGAAGACTGGGGGAAGTTGTGGCTCAAGATAATATTAAGGAAACTGATTACACATTGGCATTTTCTAAACTCGGAGAAGAGGCCAGAAGGCACCTTCCGATGCTCGCCCTCTTCAGGGGGTATGTAAGTACCGCTAATATCGCGGAGTTCACGCGTATCTACGGCCCCTACAAGGAGTTCATGGGCTCACTTCCTGATGAGGCCGGTTTCGAGGCAATTCTGGTAGACGCCGGCTGCACCGGCTTTCTCGAAGAAGGCGGTGGCGAGGCGCATAAGATTGCGCAGGGGGCCGAGGAGTTCCTTCTCGGCGAACTTCAAAAGACACTTTCAGAAAAAGATATAGAGGAGCTTTCCTGGGCGCTCGCAGGGTTTTATTCCACACTGGCGGCAAAGCTCTACGAAAAGATTATCACCGGGGAGGCCGAAGTGTCTCAGATAATCGGCTGTGAAGAGGGAAACATACTGCGCTCAATTGAGACCGGTATGGCTAGAGAAGAGTGGGGGTGGCTCCAGGCGCTCTCGATGGCAGTAAACGCCAGCCTCATCTCAACTAACCGGGGCGAGGAGTGGTCCGCTCTCAGGAGCTCACTCCTTGAACTTATCGGCAAAGAAGTAGACCCTAAGGAAGATACCGCAAGGGCGTGCCTCTGGCTCTTCTTAAGGTTTAACGAGTCTATGGACCTCCGCGAAACCGGAGAGCTCAAAGGGGCCGAGGAGGGTTTTAATGAGGTACTCGAACTCCTTGGCGCAAGCGAAGAGATGGAGAGTGAGAGCCATGTTGCGGAGACCCACCATCAACTGGGGCTCGTTCACCAGTACTGCGCCAAGACCAAGGAAGCTACGGAGTGCTTTGAAAAAGCCCTTGAACTGAAGAAAAAACTCAAAGACGACTTCGGCACTGCCATGGAGCTTCACCACCTCGGTCTCGCCTCCCATATGGAGGGCGACCTGGACCGCGCTCTGGTAAGTTTCAAGGCGGCCAAAGAGATAAGCGACCGTATAGAAAATAAACATGCCGTGGCAAACGACCTGCACCACATTGGCATGGTCCTGCACGAAAAGGGCGAGTTCGACGCCGCCATAACCTCCTTTACCGAGGCCCTTGAGATGAGCGAAAGCATCGGCAATACCGCAGGCACGGCGAGCGACTGCCACCACATCGGCACCATCTACCAGGACAAGAACGAGATGGAGACGGCCAAAGAGTGGTTTAATAAATCGATTGCAATATGCGAAAGCACCGGCAGGGAGCGTGAAAAGGCAATGGCCTACCACCATCTCGGGTTGATAGCTCAGTCGGATATGCTCTTTGGCGAGGCCGAGGAGTGGTACAAAAAGGCATTGGAGGTCTTCGAGACGATAAAGGAAAGACAAGCTATAGTAAGCACCCTCGCTCAACTCGGCGTAATGAACGCCAGTTTGAAGGAGAACCTGAGGGCCTTAAGCTTCTTCGGTCGCGCCCTCTCCGTAGCAGGAAGGAGCAGACTCCCTCAAACCGTGGATGTGCTAAAGGGCATCGCCGTTGTGATGGACGACATGGGAGAGGAAAGTTTTCTCGAGGCCTGGCGTTCTATCTTTAACGGAAACGAGCCTCCAACCCAGGTGCTAAAGCAAATACTGGAGGATCATGCCACCGGGGATTCCCCGGCCTCATGATTCGCGCGTCTTCTTTTGTGGCGGCCCGCATCTTTTCCGGATGCGGGCCGCTTTTTTTATGCCGCATTCAAGACAGATTTTACCCTTAACGCTACGGCCTTAAACGAGCTACTCTTCAAAAGGATGCCCTCACTAACGGCAAGTCCCGCCATCAGTTATGAATAAAGAACTCACCTTATTTAACACCTCCTCCTCAAGTCAAACCTCCGCCTGAGATGGTTAATAAATAATCCCGTTACATACTAAATATTTGACATATATTGCCTTTGTTGTTACCTTATGATAGCTTGCAAAAATGTAAATATTGTCTGATCGATTTAAAGTTTAAGGAGCACTGGTTACGCTCATGCCGTAACTTTAGCCCGGCCTTTTTCTTCGGCAAGTGGGCATCGGTCGTAAAACAACAACTGCTTAAGGTTTTACCGATCGGCTTAAACCAGCGCCATGTACCGGATATTAAGACGTCACTTTTCTGAGGTAGTATCTACTTTCCGGCCCGATACGGGTCGGGCCGCTTCGGGCGGACCTTTTACGGTCACGTCCGGCGAGTCTATGAATACATTTTTGCAGGCCGGGGTTTTTTAAAAACCCCGTTTACGATTATCTGTTGCCCGGCCGGTATCTCTGCGGTAAAAGATCTGAGGGGGTCCAAGCCTTAATGCGTACCGGGTCAAAGCGGGGGTCGGATAAGTTTTAACACGAACGGAAGGAGAAGTGGCAATGGCAAACGGTACGGTTAAGTGGTTTAACGACACAAAAGGTTTTGGCTTTATCCAGCAGGAGTCCGGAGAGGACGTATTCGTCCACTATTCGGCCATAACCGGCGATGGTTTTAAGACACTCAAGGAGGGTGAAGAGGTCGAATTCGAGGTAACCCAGGGACCAAAAGGGCCTCAGGCTTCAAACGTAGTAAAGCCTTGATTGGAGCTTA
>JAJCZG010000073.1 GCA_029262475.1 Deltaproteobacteria bacterium | reverse complement strand
TGGCAGTGACTCACAGGATGTCATAAAGGGAGCTGTAAGAAAGCCCTTTGGAGAACTCTATAGGGGCGAGGGGCTCCCAACTGATAAGGAGAAGCATATCGTCACTTACTGCACGTGTCTAAATGAGGAGACGAGCGCTAGTATTGCACTCATGCTGATGAAGAAGGGCTACACAAGAGTAAGCGCTCTTAAAGGCGGTTTCAATGCGTGGGTGAAAGCCGGGTATCCGCTGGAGAGGCTGCGATGATGACTTTTCCATTAAGGCTAGAGGTGAGATAGACTATTTAATGTACGGTTGTTGTGAAGACAAGGCGTGCGATCTCTCAGCGCTTAAAGAAAGACAGGGCGCGGTCTTAAAGGTCGTCTTGGTCATAAATGCGATAATGTTTCTCGTGGAGGCCGGGGCTGGTATTGCGGCTCACTCAACGGCCCTGCTCGCCGATTCGCTTGACATGCTTGGCGATTCGATCGTATACGGGTTCAGTCTTTACGTCCTGACGAAAAATGACAGGTGGCAGGCAGTCTCGGCGCTTCTCAAGGGAACGGTTATGGCCGTTTTCGGCATCTTTGTGCTCGGAGAGGCAATATATAAAATTCTATACCCTATCTTCCCCGTCGCTAAGACCATAGGGGCCGTAGGGGTTGTGGCGCTCCTGGCCAATTCGCTCTGCCTTGCCCTCTTATGGCGTCATCGCAGTGATGATATCAATATGCGTTCTGTCTGGCTCTGCTCGCGTAACGATATAATAGCCAACATATCGGTCCTCGTCTCGGCAGTCGGAGTGTGGGTTTTGGGCTCCGGATGGCCGGATATCGTGATAGGCGTCTTTATCGCGGCCGTATTCCTCCGCTCTGCCGTACACGTCATAACAAACTCGGTCAGGGAGTTACGCGACTAGCTGATCTTAGAGGAGAGCCTCTTAAGGTTGCCATACCTGTTATCATATCATGGCGTATTTGTGGAATACATAATCAGCTCGCCTGGCGTCTCCTGCCTCTTATTCTTCTCTGATTCCGGTTACTACAGTACCTTGCTAATGTCCTAATTCGCACTATTTTCCTCGGTTGAGTCGCAATAGGGGCGAACTCCGTACTCCACCTTGAACAGTAAGCGGGCACAGTTTTGTATGTGCCAGCATCCGCACAGGTTTGATGTTATCAAGGAACATTCTGTAGTTGTAACACTTCTAGCATCTCGATTAGTCACAGCCCAGTCTTTCTGGTATCTTTTCCTTCCTTTAGCACATTACTCGCTTCCTTGCTCAATGAAGATAAGTAGTGGAACGAGTACCTTGACCAGCCTAGGCAGAAGTCATTACAAACGAAATATATACATCCTATATATTGAAACAAGATTGTCAAAACCAAGCGCAGTTCCATGTCAACTCGCTGTAAACAATGACGAGCTCCTATTCTCTTATAAAAGTAGATGAATTTGAAAAATAATAAGATATAAATATAACCTCATTAATCAAATTATAAAGGAGGTTATGATGAAAAAACTAAAAGTTATATTTGTAATGATTTTCGTAATTGTGTTGGGCTTCTCTCTAGCTGGTTGTTCTAACAATGATAAAATTACAGAGATTGATTTTGATAACTTGCCAAAAGGAGATATGGAACTCACTGTCTTTAAATCTGCAACTTGCGGTTGTTGTGTGGGGTGGGCAGATTATGCAGAAGAAAATGGGCTTAATACCAATGTCATCATAATGGAGGATATTACTTCTATAAGAAACAAATATAACATACCTTCAAGGTTGAGGAGTTGTCATATCTCAGTTATTGAAGATTACTTTGTTGAAGGGCACGTTCCTATTGAAGCAATAAACAAGTTGCTTGAAGAAAAACCTGATATTGATGGAATTGTTCTTCCTGGGATGCCATCTGGAAGCGCAGGGATGCCTGGAGAAAAAATAGAAGAATGGATTGTTTACAGCGTTATGACCTGCCCCCATTAGTCGGTCCACCCTTAGAGTGAATTTTCTCCACCTATAACCTGTAGAGGTACGATGGTTTCTGGTGCCGGTGGCTTGTATCCAAGGGAGCTATGTGGCCTGATCTGATTGTACTCCTGCCTCCACCTTTCAGTCAATACTCTTGCCTCAAGAAGTGTATCAAGAAGCTCTCCGTTAAGCAGTTCGTCCCTGAGCTTGCCGTTAAAGGACTCGATGTATCCGTTCTCCCATGGACTCCCAGGCTCTATGTAAAGTGTCTTTACTCCAAGGCGCTTAAGCCACTCTCTAACTGCATGAGCCGTAAATTCGGCACCATTATCAGATCGTATATGGTCAGGGACGCCGCGTCTGATAAATAGATCGCCTAGACACTCAAGTACGTCCTGGCTCCTTAGCTGTCTTCCAACTTTAATTGCCAGGCATTCCCTGGTGTACTCATCTATCATGTTCAGCATCTTAATGGAACGACCATCACTTGTACGGGCAAATACAAAGTCGTAGCTCCATACATGATTCTTTCTCTCGGGCCGTAGCCTTATGCAGGAGCCGTCGTTAAACCAGAGCCGTCTGCGCTTGGGCTGCTTCTGCGGTACCTTAAGACCCTCTCTTCTCCATATCCGCTCGACTCTCTTATGGTTAACTTCAAAGCCCTCTTGTTTTAGAAGGCCAGTTATTCGTCTGTAACCGTAACGCCCATACTGGCAGGCAAGCTTCACAATCCTGGCCGTTAGTCTTGTCTCATAGTCGCTTATACGGATAACGTGCCGTTGAGTAGAACGGTGCTGGTCCAAAACTCTGCAAGCACGATGCTCTGAAACAGTAAGTTCACTGCAGACATATTTTACCGCCCGGCGGCGCTTGGCCGGGCTTAGAAGTTTCCCTTGGAGGCCTCCTTAAGTATCGCATTATCCAAAGAGAGATCGGCTACCAGCTTCTTTAGCCGTGCGTTCTCCTTCTCCACTTCTTTGAGTTTCTTTGCCTGGTCTATTCTCATGCCGCCGTACTCCTTACGCCAACGGTAGTAGGTCTGGGCAGAGACTGCTATCTTGCGCAGCATCTTCTCAACAGGCAAGCCTTGACCAAGAAGTATCTCTGCCTCCCTTAGTTTGCCGATAATATCCTCTGCTGTAAAGCGTTTCTTCTTCATAGTTTACCCCCCTTTTTAGATCCATAATTTTAACACAATATATGGACCAGTTATTGGGGGGCAGGTCAATATTATTGACAACTACAGGGTGTTCACTTCCCTTCAGGCCTGTAAATATCGATCCTGTCACCGGTAAGTTCCCGGCGAGTGTAGAAGTACAGAGTAAGCATATAAAAACATTTAAACCACTTGCAGGTGTAAAAGAGGCAAGATTTGTCTATCTACGAGCGGATTCTTATTCTCATGAAGCTCTCTTCTATGATTTCATGAAAGATGGT
>JAJCZG010000072.1 GCA_029262475.1 Deltaproteobacteria bacterium | reverse complement strand
TAGAACTCAAGCATCGTGAACTCCGGGTTATGGCGCGTGCTTATCCCCTCGTTCCTGAAATTCCTGTTTATCTCGAATACGCGCTCAAAACCGCCGACAACGAGCCTCTTTAAATAAAGCTCCGGGGCGATCCTCAGGTACAGGTCTCTTTTTAGCGCGTTATGGTGCGTAACGAAGGGCTTTGCAGCGGCCCCTCCGGCGAGCGGCTGCATCATCGGGGTCTCGACCTCGATAAAATCCCGTTCGCTCAGAAACTCGCGGATGTGCCTTACTATCTCGGCGCGTTTTTTAAATACGTCGCGCGAAGCGTCATTTACCATGAGGTCAACGTAACGCTTCCGGTACCTCGCCTCGACATCCTTTAGGCCGTGCCACTTCTCGGGGAGAGGGTTAAGGCCCTTAACCAGAAGCCTTACCGATGACGCCTCTATCGAAAGCTCGTCGGTCTTAGTGCGAAATAGCGTGCCCTCCACCCCGATAAAATCCCCGACGTCGAAACCCTTGAAGAGCGTATAGGCATCTACGCCTACGGAGTCGCGCTTTATATATATCTGTATCCTGCCCGTCCTGTCCTGAATGTGGACGAATGAGGCTTTGCCGAACTTCCTTATGGCCATAAGCCTTCCCGCGACGGAGAAGCTCTCACTTACCCCATCGAGCGCCTCTTTTCCTAATTCACCGTAACTCTCGAAGACGGATGCGGCGGTCGCTTTAGGCCTGAAGTCGTTTGGGTACGGGTTTACACCCTCTTCCCTTAGCGCCGAAAGCTTTTCCAGGCGTCTTTCTCTTTCCGAACTTTTCTCACTCATATTTTTCAGCCTATCTGTTTATTTTTCAAGGACTTAGATGCCTTCATGGAAGTCCACAAGGCGTAAATCCCCAGTATAAAAATATCATGGAACAAAGTAACCCATTCACCTGAAATAGTCAAGGAATTTGAAGGGTTTTAAGGCTGGCTTGAAGCCAATAGTGGAAGCGTTAGATGCGGGTGCTTAGCAAGGTGAAACTCTCACCGAAGGAGGAGGCGACGGCGCTATTTACGACCACGCCGGCGTGAATATTAACGCCGTTCCCAAGGGCCGGGTCGTCAAGCAAGCCTTTTAGCCCTCCCCCGGCGATCTTAAGGAGGTACGGGAGGGTGGCGTTCGTTAAAGCATATGTAGATGTCCTCGGCACCGTACCGGGCATATTCGTTACGCCGTAGTGGAGGACGCCATCGAGTTCGAAGACCGGCTCCGAGTGGGTCGTCGGTCTAGTCGTCTCGACCGCCCCGCCCTGGTCCACCGAGACATCGACTATCACAGAGCCTTTTTTCATGGAGCTTACCATCGCCCGGGTGACTATACTCGGAGTCCGGGCGCCCGGGATGTGAACGGCACCGATTAAAAGGTCGGCTCGCCTTACCGCCTCTTCGATATTATAGGCGTTGGCGGTGAGGGTATTAACACGTGCGCCGTAGAGTTCGTCGATATGCCTGAAGCGCTCGATATTCGTATCCATAATCGTTACCTCGGCGTCTAGGCCCGAGGCAATCTTTAGCGCGTTTTGCCCGACGACGCCCGCGCCGATTATGAGCACCTCGCCCTTGGCCACACCCGGCACTCCGCTTAGGAGTATGCCGCTCCCGCCAGACGATTTCAGGAGAAAGTGCGCGCCTACCTGCACCGAAAGCCTGCCCGCAACCTCGCTCATCGGTTCGAGAACCGGGGTTCTGCCGTCAGCAAGCTCTATCGTCTCGTAAGAAATGGCCGTAACACCGCCCTTCTTTAAGGCCTCGAAAAGGGGTTTATTAGCGGCGAGGTGGAGGAAGGTAAAGATCATAAGGCCACGACGCAGGTACGGAAACTCTTCGGGCAGCGGTTCCTTTACCTTTACGATGAGCTCGGCCTTAGCGAATAGATCGGCGGCGGCAGATAGAATCTCCGCACCCGCATCTCTAAAAGCGTCGTCGCTTATGGAGCTTCCGAGCCCGGCGCCGCGCTCGACTACTACCTCGTGCCCCGCGTCCACAGCGGCCTTAACACCCGCCGGGACCATAGCCACGCGGAATTCGTTATCCTTTATCTCACGCGGAACGCCTATTATCATGGAATCTCATCCCTAAGAAAAGAACCCGTGGCTCATTAAAAATTACGGTGGAGCAAGAGCCTTTCGACTGGCTTACCACCGACTTTGAGGGAGTCTACTATCTCGCCGACGTCGCCCTTCGTAACCTTGCCGTACCATACCCCCTGCGGATATATGACGACTATGGGGGAGTATTCCCCCTCGACAAGGGTCTCCTTGCAGGTCTTTAAGCACCCGCTTCGGGAGACTCGGTAGAGCCCCTTCATCCCCTTATCCTCTACGGAGTCCTTAAAGGCATCTATAAGATCTTCCGCGCCTTTTTTACTGCAACGCTTACCAAGACAGACGAATATATGATGGTCGTATTCCTGCACTAATAATACCTCCGATAGTTATTTTATACACTCCTTCTATTTTATAATAAAAGCACGTGTTTTAGAATCCTTTTCTGGCTGCGTGGGGAAATAAAAACGACATTCTAATCGGCATGGAAATAAAGTAGTAAAATCACCCCCTTCTTGACCCTCCCACGCACTACCTTGACAGACAAAGGGTTTACCGCTATACTAAAATTAGGTACATGAATCAATAACTTAGCACCTCCAAGTCCGTTTATAGCTCCCTTTACCCGGGGCATTATATAGAAGAAAAGAGGTCGATATGAACGGAACCCATAAGAAGGCGATAGATCAGCGGTCCGGCAAAAAAAAGGCTATCGATACGGAGAAAGACCCGTATCTAGCGGGCATGAAATTTGAGGATTTGTCGGCGTGCACCGGTTGTCTCATAGTCTACCACAATAAACGCTGGTATCTCCCAGACGATCTTCCCGAAGATGTCAAAGGGGTCTGCTTTACGGAAGTTACTTGCCCCGCCTGCCGGAAGATAGAGGATGGCTACGCCGAAGGGTTCGTCACCATATCAGGCGGCTTCAAGGACGAGCATCTTGACGAAATCATAAATCTCATCAAGAATAAAGAAGAGATAGCGATGAGCCATAACCCCTTGGACCGCATTATGGAGATTACGCCCGGGAAGGACGAGGTTCGGGTATCTACAACAAGCGGCAAGCTCGCCCAGAGGATCGGTCGCATACTGAAGAAGACCTACGGGGGAGAGGTCGAGTACCAGTTGGGCGACGACACGAGGATCACACGCGTCTACTGGAGACGCGATAGCTAGACCGTCTAAGCATATTGATGGAGGTGGGTAAATGCTTGACCATTCAACAGGAGAGAGCGATGCGTCATTTGAAGCTCGTCTCTACACAAAGGCCGAAGGCGGTTACGTAAACTGTAACCTCTGTAGCTTCCGTTGCCATATCGGCGAGGGTAAGCGCGGCGTCTGCGGAGTGCGCGAAAACCGAGGCGGCACCCTCTATACGCTCGTCTATAATAAGCTCATCGCAAGCGGCTCGGACCCGGTAGAAAAAAAGCCGCTCTTTCACTTCATGCCCGGCTCGCGGTCGTATTCCATCGCCACCGTCGGATGTAACTTCCACTGCCTCCACTGCCAGAACTCGGAAATTTCACAGATGCCCGGAGATAAAAAGATTATCCTCGGCGAAGATGTCACCCCAAAAGAGATCATAAGCGCCGCTCTCGCCGGGGGGTGTCAAAGCATCTCCTACACATATACCGAACCTACTATATTCTTCGAGTACGCCGCCGACTGCGCTATGCTCGCCAAAGAACGGGGCCTTAAAAATATATTCGTATCAAACGGCTACATGACGCCCGAGTGTATAATTGAGGCGGCTACTTTCCTTGATGCCGTAAATATCGACCTGAAGAGCTTTGACGACGCTACATACAAGAAGGTTTGCAGGGCGAGCCTCGCCCCGGTACTCGCTTCCATTGAGCTAATGCGGGAGAAGGGTATCTGGGTGGAGATAACGACCCTCATAATACCGACTATAAACGACTCGGACGAGGAGCTAACCGGTATCGCGAAATGGATAGCGAAGACCGATAAGACGATGCCCTGGCACATAAGCGCCTTTTACCCGACATATAAGCTTACCGATCTCCCGCGCACCCCGGTAAGTACGCTCACCCGCGCCAGAGAGATAGGGCTTACGGAGGGGCTCCGCTACGTCTACACCGGAAACGTACCCGGTGACGAGGGGGAATCGACATTT
>JAJCZG010000071.1 GCA_029262475.1 Deltaproteobacteria bacterium | reverse complement strand
TGGCCTCGATCTTATGCCATACGTTAGACGGGGCAAGCACTACTACGCCAGGAGCTAGCTCGGTTGACTCCTCTGTGCCGTCGTCGGTGGTGTAGGTGCCGGTGCCGGCCTGGACAAAAAATACCTGGTCGCCCTGCGGGTGGCGATGGTATGCGAGCACCTGGCCGGGCTTAAAGTAATAGGTATCCTGAGCGACCTGATCGGTCTTGATGTAGGTTACCTTCTTTACGTTACCGTCGCTATATTCACTTGTTTCAAGTACGTTTGCCTTTTGCATTTTAAATTCCTCCTTGTGCTTCTTGTTTAGTGTTTCACCGCCGCGTGGGCGAGTGTCTGATATGCTTTACCAGGTTGATTCCAGTCGGCTTAATGAAAGAAGAATATAAGCCAGCCGGTAAAAGCTACATAGATCCAAACCCCGGCCGTATACGGGGCGATTCGCTTATGGCCGGTGTAGCGCCCCTTCAAGCCGAGAAATATGGTAATTGCCGCAAGCGGCAGGTTAACGAGCGATAGGACCGTATGGGACCATAAGATAAAGAGATACAAGCTCCTGTAGGCGCCTGCGTAGCGCTCCGGCGGAAACATGGAACTCTTTACGATATAGATGGTAACAAAGATCAGGGCGAGTACCGCCGCAGCGATCATCACTCGTTTGTGGGTCTCTTTTCGCCCGGTCTTAACGAGCACCACGCCTGTAATGATACATATTCCACTTAAGGCGATGGTAACTCGACTAAGGAGCGAGAGGATAGCTTCCAGATCCATAATACTAGAGCCCTAGAGCCTGTTAGCGAGTATTATGGAGACCACTAACACGTTCAAGAGCACGATAGCGAGTATAATAAAGCCCATCCTCTTTTTCTTACGATCTCTCTCATCCATTGAGTGAGTTATCTCCATTAATTTAGTCCTGTCTAGTCTTGATGTAAAGAGGCTCTGCCCTTGAAGAGCACTGCCCCTGATGATATTACGAATAAGATACCTCCGGCAACCGCCAGAAGAGTGCCAATGCCCATAACAGTAAGGGCTCCGAGCATTACCGGGTCCGTTGAGAAGGCTACTCCGTAGGTCTTCCTCGGAGCGCCTAAATGACCCGAGACCATGAGCCCAAGTATTACCAGTATCATGCCGAGGCCGTAGAGTACGGGCTGAATACGAAGGACGCGCTCAATAAGCCCGCCCCTCTTCATACGGTCTTTGATAAGGCCATATGTTACGCCCATCATTGCGAGCGTAAGGCCCGTCACCGCACCGTGGTAGTGGGCCGGTACCCGGAGGTCGTTACCGAAGCCCGTATACGCTATCGCCATTCCTATGAGATATATCGTCATTGATAATATCATGGAAAGGAACGGGATGCTCGTATATTTACCCCTCGCTCCCCTTATTCCCGAGAGGATATAAAGTCCGTGCGCAAATACCGGTACACCAAGGCCTATGGCGTAGACAACTTCGGAAAATATCTTCGACGGCCTCCCTATCGGATCGGTAAAGAAGGGCATCGCGAAGAGAAGGAATGCGGATAGTATCAGCAGGTAGTTAAAGGGGCGAAGAGCTGCCTTGCCCTTTACCTCAATGCCGACGCCCTTTGCAAGGACGTACCAAACGGCTATAAGTAGCGTGCCATTTAGAACCTGCTGTATGTGTCCCGGTATCCAGAAGAGCCTCTCGAAGAATACTACGGCGTACTCTCCGCGCTCGTGAAGGAGCATGGAGAAGACCATCGAGACAATAAGCACCACCGATACTACGACCGATACGGAGAGCGTACCCTTTACCGGATCCTCGGAAGAGATTGACTTAACGGCGTCGTCGAGGAAGCCGAATGCGTTCACGGCAAAACCGGTAAAAAAGAGCGCGAGGCCGGTGAAGAAGACCGGCGAGTCCATAGCGGGGACGTAGTTATTTATAACTGCGATCCCGCCGTGGTCAAAGACCGAAAGTGTAACGAGTAAAGCCCCGATAAGGGCCAGCGTATAGGTAAAGAACCACCTGGTCCCGTTAAGGAAACGACTCCACAGCACCACGGTAAATGAAATGAGCCACATGATAATTGCGAGCACAACGTGACCGACTATCCCCTGGTGAAGGAAGTCCGGCGGCAGGTATGCGTGGCCAAAGGGCGTCCTTGATAGCCCGATGAGCAAAGCAAAGGCCCCGCCGATACCAAGAAAGGCCACCGAAATAGCAAGCCACCTGTATGTGTAATTCTCCTTCATCTCTTATATGGCCTTCTCAACCACCATGGATAGAAATACTACCGTAAGGTAGATGACCGAATAGAGGAAGAGGAATATATCGCACTTCTTCGCCGAAAAGAGGAACCTTCCCGATAGGGCCACAAAGGCAAGCCCTGCAACTCCTGTGAACGCCAGGTAGATTGGCCCGCCCATTCCCAGCATGTACGGAAGTATAGAGACCGGCAAAAGGAGTAGCGAGTAGAGAAAGATCCTTAGCTTTGTGGACTCCACGCCGCAGGCAACCGGAACGACCGGTATACCGGCTGACTTGTAGTCATCCCTATATTTTAGAGCCAAGCTTAACGCGTGTGGTTGCTGCCAGACCGCTACCAGAAAAAAGAGGCTAAACGCCTCGGCTCCGAGCCCGCCGCCTGCTGCGGTAAAGCCTATTACCGGCGGGAGCGCCCCGGCTATGCCGCCAATCTGGTTAGCCCACGAACTCCTTCTCTTCAAAATCATAGCGTAGACGACGACATAGAGCACGCTTGCCGAGAAGGTAAGGGCTGCCGAAACCGTACTCACGAAGAGGCCGAGCACTAGCATTGAGACAACTACCATAAGAAGACCGGATATGAGTGCTACGGAAGGGTGTATCGAACCCGTCACTAGCGCCCTCGTCGAAGTCCTCTTCATCAAGGCGTCTATATCGCGGTCAAAATAGTTATTTAGCGCAGCAGAACCGGCAGTGGCTAGCCCCACTCCTAGAAGCGTAAGGAGCGTGAGCCCGAGGCCAAGCGAATTGCCGCCGGCAAGGTAAGTTCCCGTAAGAGTGGAGACGAGCACGAGCCCGACTATCCCCGGCTTAAAGAGGATGAAGAGATCGCGTGCTACGCTCCGGTGGGCAGCTTCGGCCTTTACAGGCAGTCGCGCGACATCCCCGGCGCTCTTTGTTACGGCTAACCCTCTCATTATATTATCCCTTCTTCGCCGCCTCTCATGGGTAGTGCAAAGAAGCCAGGCATCGCCTTGTAGGAGATAAAGCCTAGAAGGAGAAAGCCCGTGGCGGCATGGAATATTATGAACGGCAGGAACATCTGACTTACGACTATCATAATACCGAAGAACGCCTGCAATAGAACCAGTACGAATGTTATGGCAAAGCCCTTTACTCCGTGATTAAGCTTAACGGACTTATAGAGGGCCGTGACGGTAATAACCACTATCGACAGCGCCGTAAGCCTATGCAGGAAATGCAGTAGTATCAGGTTATTCGAGATATCCGGAAAGAGCGCCCCGTTACAAAGCGGAACGTCCGAACACGCAAGTGTCGCCCCGGCGTATCTGACGACGATACCTATAATCACCTGGAGATAGACTACGCCGAAGATGAGCTTATAAAAACCCTTCTCTTCTGCGGCGCTACCCTTGACGAGATACCTGTAGGTAAATACCAGGCAGATAAGAACGAGGGTGGCTATCACCAGATGCGACGATATAATCGCAACGTGCGCTACCGTCGAAAGGAGCGGGGCTTCTACGATAACCGTAAGGCCGCCTAGCAGCACCCCCACGGCAAGAAGCCCTATAACCGATAACATCAGCGCCTTAGGAAGCCCCTTATAGCGCTTCATAACGACGACGGTCGAGATGATTATGAATATACCCGATAATCCGCCAAGGAGTCTATGCCCCCACTCAAACCAGATACTCATCTCAAGCGGCGGGGCAAAGGAGCCGTAACAGAGCGGCCAGTCGGGGCAGGCGAGCCCCGAGCCGGTGCTCGTTACGAATGTTCCCATGACCATAAGCATATAGGTAAAGAGTATGGTCGCGCCGAGCAGCATACTGAGCCCGGGGGTTAGTCTGTTTTTTTCTTTCATCTAAGTCGCCTCCAAAAAACGGTGCTGAATTTCTTCTTTTCTAGTCCTCGCCGTAAGCGTACGGGTCGAAATTAGTGCAATCCGGAACCTCTGCCCAGTTACCCGGCCCCGGAGGTGAGGTCGTTGTCCACTCGAGAGACTTCGAGCCCCACGGGTTATCTACGGCCTTCTTGCCCCAGATAAGTGCGTGTATCCAGTTTATGAAGGTTACGAGCACGCCAAGGCCCAGGATAAAGGCGCCGTAGGTTATTATCTGATGGAGGCTGGCAAGCTCCGGCATATGCGAGTAGTCGAAGTAACGCCTCGGCATACCGTCCAGACCTACGAGGAACATGGTGAAGAAGGTCAGGTTCGAACCGATGAATGTTAAGGCGAAGCCGATCTTGCCGAGCCCTTCGTTACACATCTTTCCACTCATCTTCGGAAAGAGGTAGTAGGTGCCGCCAATTACGGCGAATGTACCCGAGACCGCCATGACGTAGTGGAAGTGCGCCACAACGAAGTGCGTATCCTGCAAGTGCAGGTCGAGTGCGGCCACCGCGTGCGGTATACCCGTAAGTCCTCCTATAAGGAAGAGGAATATGAAGCCAACCGCATAGAGCATCGGGGTCTTGTACTGAATAGCGCCCCTGTAGAGCGTGCCTACCATGCTTATCACGCATATTCCAACCGGGATACTGATAAGAATGGTAGAGACCATCATTCCTATCCTTATCCAGTCCGGCATGCCGGATGTGTAGAGGTGGTGGACCCAGACCTCACCGCTCATCAGGACTATGCCGCCGACTCCGCCGAGAACCGCAACCTTATAGTTAAAGATACGGTTTCTTGCGAATGTCGCTATTACATCGAACATTATGCCGAGCATCGGCAGAAGTATTACATAAACTGCCGGGTGCGAATAGAACCAGAAGAGATTCTGATAGAGCAGCACGTCGCCGCCTGCCGAAGGGTCGAAGAAGTGGGTGCCGAGATACTTATCAAAGGAAAGCATCGTTACCGCACTTCCGAGAACCGGTACGAATACGAGCTGGATGATGAATGCAGCTGCCGTACACCAGACAAACATGTTTAACTTGAACCACCTCATGCCCGGAGCGCGCATGTAGATGATCGTCGTTAACAGGTTAACACCACCTGCGATCGACGCAAAGCCCATTATAAGGACCGTAAATGTATAGAAAGCAGTATTACCCGGACTTACGATGGAGTACGGCGGGTAGCCTGTCCACATAATATCGGGAGGATTAGGTATTACGAATGTCAGGAGCGCAAGCACTATGCCCATCCAGAATAACCAGAGACTCAGTGCATTTAGCCTTGGGAAGGCGACATCCTTAGCACCTATCTGAAGGGGCAGGAGATAATTCGCTAAAAACCCTGTAAGCGCCGGTATCTGAAAGCCGAGAATCATGGCAGCGCCGTGGAAGTAGAGCATTACGTTATAGGTATTCGGATCCGTAATATCCGCCCCCGGAGTCGATAGCTCCATCCTTATGATAAGAGCTATCACGCCGGCAACGGCGAAGGCGGCGAAGGAACCGATAAGGTAGAGTATACCTACCCTCTTATGG
This sequence comes from Deltaproteobacteria bacterium, assembly GCA_029262475.1. GTDB lineage: Bacteria > Desulfobacterota > GWC2-55-46 > GWC2-55-46 > JAJCZF01 > JAJCZG01. The sequence continues at coordinate 27,566 of JAJCZG010000071.1, read as the reverse complement.
TCTGTAGTAAAGATCCATTCTTTTAAGGTTGTTCCAAACCCTTTTTTACCGCTCATATCTAGGCCCCTCCTTTTCCGAGTTTGGCCTTCTCTTCGGCCATCCAGGTATTGAAATCATTTTCCTCCATGACGATGACCTTACCGTGCATCATCGAATGCATGACGCCGCAGAATTCCGCGCATGTCATTACATACTCGCCAGCATCCTTTGGCAGAAACCACATGTAGGTTACGCGCCCCGGCATCGAATCCTCCTTTACCTTGAAGTCGGGCAGGAAGAGACTATGGACGACATCACGGCTCGTCATCCTGAGCAAAATCGGCGTCCCGACGGGAACCCTAAGCTCGTTCATCGCCTCAACGCCGTCCGGGTAGGTGAAGTTCCAACTCCACATGGCGCTCTCAAGCTCTATCTCGTAGCTATTTTCAGGGGGTGTACGGTACGTATTCCAGAGTGTCCAACCCTCGGCGGCTATGAAGAGATCATCGGCCATGAAGATAAAAACAGGTATTAGTACCCAGCCGACCCTCGATATCTTGGTTAACTTAGGTGGGCTCCCCTCCTGTCCCTCATACCTTCTCCTGTACTTTATGAGAAGATAGATGGTGATTAGCGAGAAGATGATACCTATCGCGAAGATATCTATCATCACCTCTTCCCACAGGTGGTGAAACCCTTCCGCAGGATCAGAGACGCCCCAAAGATGGTACCCCTCTTCCTCCGGCTCCCGTACGCCCAGGGACGCAAAAGATGTCGACGCTGTGCACACGGTTACCAATAGGAGGAAAACCGACATATAGATTCGTCTTATTAGCATTACAATTACCTCCGTACCTTTCTTTTAAATATCAATATTCCAAATACCGTAAGCGATAAACTAAAGATAAAAGCACCTGCTGCAATAAAGAGTGGATAATTAAGTGAATACTTCCCTTCCTTATAATTGTAGCTGTAACAGGCTATAAGGAAGAGGTCTGAAAGATCTCTGACCTTGCTCTTCCCCGGCGTACCGAAGTCCGCTTCGGCTATCGCCGTCCTTATGTCCGTGCCACCTAGAGACGCCCCGTAGAGATACCTGACTATCCTCCCCTCCGGAGATAGAAAGATAAATACTGTGGGGTGTATAAAAGCGCCGTCCCTCGGCGACCAGAAGAACTTATAGCCCGCGCTCTCCGTAAGGCGCGAAATATCCTCGGTATCGCGCGTTATAGCCACCCTCCAGCCCTCAAGGTTTGTTCCCGTCATCATTGCGAACTTATTAGCCTCGTCCCGGTTATCGGATTTATCGAAGCTTATGGTGACTACATTAAAATCTTTACCTGCCACTATCCCATCGGCCTTGCCTACCGCCCTCTTAAGGTCTCTGCTTATCGTCGGGCATGCGCCGTCGCAGTTGAAGTAGGAGAAGACCAGGATCGTTGGTTTCCCGTATAGATCCCCGAGCTTAAAACTCTTCCCCTTCGAGTCTTCCAGCTCTACTTCCCCGTCAAGCTTTGCGCCGAGATACTTTCCCTCGTCTATCTGTATAACCGAGGGGTCAATCGATGTATCCGGCGTCCTTCCGTACTCGCCTCTTGCCTCGCCATAAAACGTAAGCGAGAGCACAGCAACTACAAAAAGGTTTATTAAATTTACTTTCCTCACAGTAGATCCATCATCGATAGCCTGCCCTACCAGAAGTATATCTGGCTAACGACGAAGAACCATATAATATCGACGAAATGCCAGTAAACGCTTACGGACTTGACGAAGGTATGACTCACCCTGCCTGCGAGGAGCGGAAAGAGCACACACAGGAACGCTGAAAGGCCAACCAGAACGTGAGAGCCGTGGAAGCCTGTAATCGAGAAGAAGAATGTGCTAAAGAGATTAGTATCAAAACTAAAACCCGAGTGGATGAGGTGCTTCCATTCCACAGCCGAGAGACCGAAGAATATTGAGCCGAGGACTATGGTTATTATAAGCCAGAAGAGTAGCCCCTTCTTGTCGTCCTTAGCTAGAGCCATCTCTCCGAAATGGATGGTGAAGCTTGACGCTACAAGAACTATGGTCATTAAAATAGGGGTGGTACTCGCCATATGCGGAGTTCCGGCCGGCGGCCACTCCGGGGCCGTTAGCCTAAGCACCCAGTACGCGCCGAAGAAGGCGATAAAGATAAACGCCTCTGCTAAAATAAAGAACGGCATGGCCCCGAGGCCGTAACCCGGTTCCTTGCCGTGATGCGCTATATCGGCATACGAACCCTTTACCCATCCGATGATGGATACGACGATTAGCGGTGTGCCGATACCCAGCGAAATGACGCTAAGCATTGGTTGATCATAGACAAAATAGAGAGCGAACGAAAACGGAAGCAAGAAGAGTATCCCGACGCTTATTATCAAGGGCCAGGGGCTTACCTCCCACTCCGGTTCGTGATGCTCTACAGCCGAATTACTCATAAGCTCTACCTCACTTTTTACTTTTTTTTGGTTCCTTATAGAAAATAAATTTTATACCAGCCGATGACTCAATCAAGACAAACAGGTAATGTAACTCCCGTACTTATCAACGCAACTCTAGCCTTACCCATTAAATAACATAACTTACCAGAGAAAATAAACCGCTAATTCTGCTTGCATTTTGCCTCTTTAAGCCTATCCGTCTTTTTGGCAGCCTTTACTCTGGCCGCTTCGGCAAGGATTGTAAAGTTTGTTCCCGTCAAGACCGAAAGAAACTGCTTCTGGGCCGTCATCCAAACATCATGAATCGGGCACATCTCATCCCTGTGGCAGTACCCCTCGTGAATCAGACAATCATTAAAGTGAATCGGACCTTCCAGGGCTTCTATCGCGTCCAGAAGGCTTATTTCGCTGGCAGGCTTCGTAAGAACGAAGCCCCCGTCAGGGCCGCGGTACGATTTAACGAAACCCTTTTTACCGAGTGTCTGAAATATTTTAGCAAGATATGCTTTAGGTACCTCCTGGGCTATGGATATCTCTTCAATAAAGGATATTTTCCCTTCCGGCTGCATAGCCAGATATAGCAGTCCGCGTATGGCATATTCCGCCCCACGGCTTAATCTGAACATATATACCCCTTAAGAAAACACTAAAACCCCCAGAAGCCTAAGATAATTGAGACCATGTTAGTCCGATTAATGACCTTTGTCAAGTTTTTTTTGATTCAGGAATAAAATATACTATTTCTTCGAATTAGAGGGAATTCCAAACGAAATGGAATAGGATTAAACGGGTAGATTGCTCTCTTAAGCAGGGAGACTCATCCTGAGTATCGTAAATAAGAACGGCATGTTAGGTTAGAGAGACCCTCCGTCGATGGAGGGAACTCATGAGCATCAACATCCGGCATGGTTTTTTTGATAATCTGCTATATGAAAGGCCTTTATCGTTTACGGAAGAGGAAGTGTCTACGGCTGAGTCTACTTTTTCTGCATCTTCGGGCTATACTCCTTCATTATCTCAATCTGCTTCTTTAGCCCGCCGTCGACCATTGTAGGTTTTATCTTGTTTATGAACATAAAGAGTTTTTCCGAGCCGCCGAGGTAGACCTCGCTCTCCTCCTTCTCCACCGCTCTTACGATGACCGAAGCCACTTTCGTAGGCTCATCTAGGCTCATCTTCATCTTCTTGGCCATCTCGAAGAAGACCGGCGGTTGCGTGCTTCTTACTGCCCTCGGGGCCACGTAGGTCACGCCTACGCCCTTAACCTCCTGAAGTTCGCGCCTTAACGCCTCCGAAAAAGACCGCATGGCGCTCTTCGTCGCCGAATAAACGCTAAAATACGGAAAGGCGAGTGAGCCGAAGGTCGAACCTATATTTACGACCCTTCCTGAGCCGCTTTTAATCATCCCGGGAAGTACGGTCTGGGTTAGCCTCATCGGGCCGTAGACATTTACCATGAGCGTAGCCATTATCTCTCCTGGCGAGTGGTCGATTGCCGTCTTAAATGGCATAATACCGGCGTTATTTACGAGAACACCCACGCTGCCAAGCTCTACTTCCGTCTCGCGGACGGCCCTCTCTATATCTTCGTCCTTCGTGATATCGGCGACGACCGGAACGGCACTAACGCCCTTCTCTTTCGCCATTTCCAGCACCGGGGCGAGGCTCTCCTCGCTCATATCCACGAGGCTAAGGTTCGCGCCCCTGGAGGCGAAGGCCCCGGCTATATGCCTGCCTATGCCGCCAGCAGCGCCGGTTATCATTACATTTACACCTTTTAGTATCACGACTCCAACCACCCCGGCTTATTTTTAAGTTGAGTTAACATATCCTGCCTCTCCGAGGCCATCGCCATGGTGGACCAGTAACAGCCGTCGCACGACTTAGCCTCAGCCCACCAGTCCCTGAGGAATTTATTGTACGTATCCTTATTCCTCATATCGAAGATCTTGTACTTCTCGGCTACATCTCCCCTCATATTAATGCAGCTCATCATGGAGCCGTCGGCGTCTATGGTGAGCCTCGGAGGAGGGGTCTCGATCTTCTCCGTGCAGCAGCGCCAGTCGAGTAAAACCCCATGCGACGGGAGCCCCTCCAAATACGGCTCGGTCGGGAGTATCAAAGCCCCGCCCCTTTTAATCTCGATCAGTTCGGAGGCTATCGCCTTTAGCTTATCTGTATGCTCGGGGCCGAGGCGGTACCTCTCATCCTCGATATCGATCTCGTCCCACTTATCGCCTTTTCCCCAGATGATCGGGCATATATTTACCCATATGCCCTCGTCGCTCAGAAATTTCACGACATCCATTACGTTATCGATATTGGTCGCCGAGATGACTATGTTGGCGCAGAGATAGGGTACCCCCATCTCCTTTAGCTTTACGAGCATCTTAAGCCCCGCGCTCGATTTCCTCAGGTCATGAACCTTCATGTCCCCGCCGCCGAGCACGTCCACGCTGGCTATATAGGCTTTAAGCCCCGCATCTACCAGGTCTTCAGCCTTCTTTGCGCCGAAGAGAGAATTAGAGACTATGGAGAAGTCCATCTTCGTATTGGTGCTAAGGTGCTTTATGATACGCGGCAGCCCATCGAGAACCGTCGGCTCGCCGCCTGCGATATTTACGAATTTAATGCCGATATCCTCCAGGATATCCATCGCCTCTATCCACTCTTCGATGGTGAGTTCCTTTGGGAGTTCGGTCTTTATTATCTTACAGTACTGGCACTTAAGGTTACACTCCCGAGTAAGATAAACGCTACTCTCCAGTACGGAGAGGCCTTTTAACTCCTCAGGGGTGATATTAAAGATATCCCATAGGGCGTCCGGTATGTACTGGCTCGTGTATTTGCTTATTCCGCTGTGTTTTACCATGATAAATATCTCCCGAAATATCTCTAGAGCTTCTTTTTGAGCTCCCCGGCCTCTTTCTGGTCCCGGAGATCCTCAACGAGCGTATCTTGGCTAGGTATGGCCTTTAATATAAATTCCAGTTCGCTAAGTGCCTCTTTCTTCGCGCCCGAGGCCATGAGGGTCTCGGCGTAGAAGAGGTGGTTAGTAAGCTTATCCGGGCCGAGAGCCGTGGCCTTCTTTAAAAACTTCTCACTCTCCTTCTTGCTCGGCCAGGAGAGTATGAAAGGAATCTTAGGTGCCTTGAAGTGAAGCCTTCCAAGCGTCCTGTAACCGCCGCCACCGGCATATTCCGGGTCGAGGGCCACTGTCGTCTCGGCGTACTCCCTGACCGTCTGCGCTACCCCTTTCCTCGCCGAAGCGAAGATGCCGAAGACCTCGCCCCAGCGCCCCCACGCACCGCCCATCTGGTAATTGACGGCTACGCTATCGGGCATCCGTGAAAGCAGTTCCTCTCCGACTTTTATGGAAAGTTCTAACGCCTGCTTCTGTTTTGTTTCGTCCTCCTCGGCGTACGTAGCGTAAAAGTAATTCGCGCTCATAAGCTTATCGACGAGCTCTTCGGAGTGGTCGCCGTTATCGTATGCTGCAAGGTAGGCGTCCCTCGCCTTAAGTACTATATCCACCGGAGCTTTGTCTCCGGAGTGCCCCTCGGCCCTTCTCTTATAGAGTTCGTCGCCGGTTTTAACAAGATCAACCGCACTTTCGCCCGCAAAAGAAAACGACGCGAGAAGAAAGACTATCAAAATACTCGAAAAAGAGATAAAGAACAATGACCCGGTCTTTCCGTCTTTCATATTACCTCCTCAATAAATCGATTATCATTGAGAGCTTCGATAGCCTCCCTGTATCTTTCCATGATCTCTTTACGCCTGAGCCTGCCGTTTAAGGTAAGCAAACCGTCTTCCGCCGTAAAGGGGGTCATAATAATGGCAACGCTCTTTACACGTGCGTACTCGGGAAGATGTCTGGTTGAAATGAATATCTCCTTTAGCATCTCCTCTGCGAGCCTGAACTTCGTCTCCCGGTCAAAAGCATTATCGCCTTTTGAATTACCGGCAGAGAGCCTCTCTGCAGCCTCAGCCAGCCAGTTTTCATCCGGCACCACAAGCGCTGAGAGAAAAGGCTCGGCTTCTCCCCCTATGACCATAACCTGCTTCACTGAAGCGAGCATCGCCACTTCCTTCTCTACCCACTCAGGAGATACGTTCCTCCCGAGTGAGGTAAGTATAACGTTATCCTTCCTGCCGGTAACGTAAAGGTATCCGTCTTCATCCATGTAGCCGGTGTCACCGGTCGAGACCTCTTTCAAAAAAGCCTCGTCGTCTCGGCCAACGTAACCCGCCATAACCCCCTCGCCCCCTACGATTATCTCGCCCTCCGGGGAGAGCCTTACCAAAGCGTGCGGGAGTGGTCGTCCAACGCTCCCCGGGCGGTTATCTTCCGGGGAGTTTACAGCTACTACAGATACGCACTCGGAGAGTCCGTACCCCTGAAAGACAGGGAGACCAAGCTCGGCGGCCCTTTCGAGGAGCGCTAACGGGACAGGCGCTCCGCCGCAGGCAATATACCTGAAACTGCCCGGCATGAGCCCTGGTACGGCCTCGCCAATAGCTACAAAGGCCTGAAGGAGCGCCGGAACAAGCGTAGTAGTCGTAGGACGAAGATCTTTAATAATCCCAAGGAGCCGTCTCGGGTCAGCCGCCACCTCTCTTATTGAGCCGGGCGGGTATATCACGGAGGCTCCTTTGAGGAGCGGCACATAAACGCCGCCTATAGCTTCAAGGAGCGTTGAGAGCGGGAGGAGAGAAAGGTGTCTGTCCGAAGATGAAGCCCCGCTCCTTTCGGCCAGAGATGAGGTCACCGCCTCTACCGCGCCGCGAGTAATCATAACCCCCTTCGGCCCTCCGGTGGTCCCGGATGTATATATTACCTTAATTACTTTATCGGAGGGAATATGATTATAATTTACTTCGCGTTTTATTTCTTCTGAGGCTCGATATTTATCCCTGGCCGCAGTCAAAAATACCCCGGCGTCTATAACCTCTATATCGGCCAGGCTTCCAGGGGAGAGTGTAATAGCGTTTTCATCGACGACGACGATATCGAGGGCCGCGTCTTTGGTGATATGCTCAATCTGCGTAACTGAAAAGAAGCCCGCGAGCGGAACCACCACGGCCCCCTTAAGTGTAAGCGCGATATCGAATATGGCCCATACCGGAGTATTACCGACTAGAAGCCCGGCGCGCTTGCCTTCGACCTCCGGGAGGGAATCATATACGGCGGCGACTGCGTCCCGGAGACCCTTATAGGTATAATCATTTAGGGCCGGTCTATCCGGGTCCAGGGCGGCGAGGAGCTCTACCTTCCTCCAGGCTTGAAGCATTAAGCCACCTTCTCTTTTAAAATCTTTTTACTCTCCATATTAAAACCCTCGACAAAGAGCCTGTAAATAAGGCGCGCCCACTGCTCTGTGGCGAGGCCGTCACGGTTATTTAGTAATTCGCCGAGCCGGAGCCTGCTCTTATGGAGGTCAAGGACGATGATCTTCGGTGAGGCCTCGTAGTAACGCCCCCACTCCCCGGCATCGCCCGAGAGTCTGGACGGGTCGGCGTCGGCAAGGACGGTATAATCAATCCCGAGACGCCTTAAGGTGTTTTGGAGACTTTTTACGGCGGTAAAGACCATAAACCTCTTCTCCCTCGCCGTAACCAGGCCGGCAAGCCCGGCCATCATCAGCTGGCAGAGCCCCCTCGGGTGAACCGCCAGAGTTCCTATCTCCACTATCTCATCCCTAACGGCCTTAAGGCCGGTCTTTATGGATATCTCGTCTTCGGCGGGGCGGTCAAGATACTTCTCAAAAAAGAGGCTTCCGCTCTCCGTGGTGTTTATCCCGATGCAGCTCAAAAAACCGTCCTCTGTCGAATTAAGCGTAAGGAGGTCGCGGCTAAATACTTTAATATCTGCTCCGTACTGCTTGGCGTAGACCCTGTGGGCAAAGCGTTCCACAGCCTTTCTTCCCTCCCCGTCCTCTCCGACAAGGCTAAGGGAGAGGCCGTCAAGGTTACTTATAAGGGTCTTGCCTATCTTTATGGTTTTCGTCACAAACGCTCTCCAGAAGTGCCGTTATACTATTAAACTCCCCGCTGTGCCATCGCCGTCTTATCCTGATTTACGACTGATTTCCCTTCTTCAATTCATATATACCGCCGGAGAAGGTCTTTTATGGCACCACTTATCTATTTATCTCGATAAACTCTTTACGAGATAGATATAAGAGCAAGAGCCGTGCCAAGGCCGATCACCTAAAAATACTAGATATTCCAGCTACTTACAGCAACGATGGTCTCGTCGAGATTGAGATATCATATAAATTTTTGCACGTACCATGAAAAAAGTTGTATCCAGGGCTTCTGAACTCTCAGAGGTGTGGAAGATCGAAGATGGCGAAGAGGTGAACCCCATGCGGGACTGTTACTTAAACATTACAAGAACTTATTATAGTAGATCCTGAAACTAGGCGGCTACGGTGACCTTGTTACGGCCGGCGGCCTTTGACTTGTAGAGCGCCTGGTCTATCGCAATTATTATATCGTTCTTGCTCTTCTTTCCTTTGGAAACATTATAGACACCAACACCTATACTTACCGTAAAGCCGACGTTGGTATTCATTTTGGCCTTGAAGCTGGTATTTAGAGCTTCTACCTTATACCTTATCCTCTCGGCGAGGGCCTCAGCGCCGCCGATGTTGATATTCGGGAGGATGACCGCGAATTCATCTCCGCCGAATCTTGCTCCGACATCTCCGCCCCTTATGGTTTTACTTATTATACGGCTTACGCCCATAAGCACCGCGTCACCCTGATTATGGCCGTGGGTGTCGTTAATCTGCTTAAAATTATCTACGTCGAATATCATAAGAGCGAAACTTCTTCCATCGCGCTCCGATCTCTTCATCTCTTTATCGAGCATCTCGTGAAGAAAACGATGGTTATAGAGCCCCGTGAGGGAATCCTTGAAGGCCATCTCCTTAAGGGCTTTATTGGCCTCCTTAAGCTGGTCCGAAAGCCTCTCCCCCCTCTCGTTGGCATCCTTTAGGTCCATCACTAATTTCGCGTAACCGGTGTTAAGCTTGCTGAGCTCCACGCTTGCGCCGTGAAGTATATCCGAATACGGGCGAATACCGTCGGACGGGATATGGAAGCTCTCCAGGACTTCGATACTCTTTTTAGCGACATCGTCGAGGTAGTGACAGACTTCGTCGTCAGTAAAAGAATAACTGCCAACGAGCATCTCTCTTATAGTATCGAAGACACTCTGGTCTGCGCCGTCGCCCTCCAGGCAGAGGCTTGAGACAAGGTCGGAGAGCGCAAGGAGGCGAACTTCATCGGTATATTTCTTTGGGGTAGCGCCGCTATTGTGATGGTGCGCGATGGGGATATAGAGATTCTCCGGGATGGACCAGCTCTGAAGAATCTCTTTACTTACGGTCATATGATTAAAGCCGAATACGGAATCCTCTACACTTACCTGATCTTTTCCGGTCTCCTTCATACCAGAGAGGACGCGGCCGTATTCTCCCGGCCTGCAGAGGTAGATAATAAGTGTGCCTATGTCCATTAACATAGAAGTCACGAACGCGTCATCCATTTTGCTTGGAAGGCGGATCGCGAGCGTCTCGGCGGCGACAGCCGCCGTTACAGAATGCTTCCAGAAGCTGTCGTAGTCGAAGTCGCCCCCCTCGTACTCCTTCAACTTATCAAGTATTGCAAAGGAGAGAGCTATATTTTTAAGGGTATTTGTCCCCAGTACCGAGACGGCCCTCTCGATGGTGTCAACACGGCTTAAAGGAGAATAAAGGGCGGAGTTGGCGAGCTTGAGTGTTCTGGCGGCGAGCGCCTGGTCGGCGCTGATCGTCTTAGCGAGCTCCTTGACGGTAAACTCATCTTTTTTGATAAGTTCCAGGATCTTAAGACCGACTGCGGGGAAAGACGGAAGCCTTATGTCTTTAAAATTGCTGAGTTCTTCCAGAGCTGGAAATTTCCCCATAACCTAATGCCTTTATCTCAGGTTAGACAAAACAATACAATGATCCGCTTAGTATCATAACACTATAGGTTATCGGCATAAAGGGCAAAACCTTTAAAGTGACGGCCTTATCACGGCTGATTCAGCTTGTGTTTTCCGAGCTTATACTGGAGATTGGTGGGGCTTATCCCGAGGAGACGCGCTGCGGCTGCCTGGACCCCCCCGGCCCTGTCGAGCGCCGTAGTTATAAGCGCCTTTTCATAGTCGTTAACCGCCTCGGTGAGCGGCTTCTTCAATTCGTAAGATCCACCTGGAAGGCCTCCCTTCCCGGAAGCGTCTTCTGAGAGCTCGGCGGGCAGATCGGAGGGAGATAGCGAATCTAAAGAGCTAACCACTACGGCCCTCTCTATCACATTCCTAAGCTCTCTAACGTTTCCGGGCCACCGGTACTTGTAAAGGCGTTCCATAACGGAGTCGGGTATCAGCTTGGCCTCTTTTCCGAGTTCGACGCAGAAGGCCGCCGCAAAGTACGCGGCAAGCGGGCCTATATCTTCCCGGCGCTCCCTTAAGGGTGGTATCTTCATCGTGAAGACGTTAAGCCTGTAAAGGAGGTCGTCGCGGAAGACCCCCTGAGTGACGAGATCCTTAAGGAGTTTATTGGAGGCCGCTATCACCCTCACGTCTACGGTAATCTTCTTTTCGCCCCCGACACGCTCAAAGCTCCTCTCCTGGAGGACTCTAAGTAGCTTTACCTGGAGCGCCGGGGAGGTAGTGCCTACCTCGTCTAAAAAGAGGGTGCCGCCGTCGGCCATCTCAAAGAGACCTTTTCTCCTGGCGGTAGCTCCGGTAAAGGCGCCCTTCTCGTGGCCGAATAGCTCGCTTTCGAGGAGCGTCTCGGTAAGGGCGCCGCAGTTGACGGCTACAAACGGCCTTACACTGCGATCACTCGCCTTGTGTATGGCTCTCGCGACAAGCTCCTTACCGGTGCCGCTCTCCCCCTCTATGAGCACCGTCGTTCGGGTCCTGGCTATCTTTTCTATAAGCCCGGATATCTCCTTCATGGGCGGTGAGAGCCCTATGAAACCATCCTCGCCTATCCTCTTTGAGAGTTCCCTCTTCAAAAGGCTCTTCTCCTCGGCGAGCGTATTCATATCGAGGACGCGCTTGACGACGAGCTTCATCTCGTCGTTGTCGAATGGTTTAAGGAGGTAATGGTCGGCGCCCTCCTTCATGGCACTGACCGCAGTCTCCACGGTACCGTAAGCCGTCAGTATTATTACCGGGAGCGAGAGGTGCATGGCCTTTACCGACCTCATGAGCTCAAGGCCGCTCATATGCGGCATCTTCATATCGGTAATGAGGAGGTCCGGAGGGTCTTCCTGAACGATAGCGACGGCCTTCCTAGGGTTATTGGTAGTAACCACATCATAACCCTCCGCCGTAAGGAGGGCCTCCATCACCACCAGGTAGTTCTTCTCGTCATCTACTACCAGTATGGTCTTCATTATCTCCTCCTTCTTCAAGCGGCAGGTATATCATAAACGAACTACCCTCTGCCGGATTCTTTTCGACAAGGACAAACCCTCCGAGCCCGTCTATAATCCTCTGAACTATCGACAACCCGAGCCCCGAGCCCGTCTCTTTTGTAGTGTAAAAGGGGTTAAATATTTTATCGAACTCCTCAACGGGTATGCCCTTTCCGGTATCGGTTATCGCGATCTCCACGAAACCCGCGCGGCTCTTTATCTTCTTCGACCTCGGCCCGTCCACACGAGAGGAGCCTACCGTAAGGGTTCCGCCGGGCTCCATCGCCTGGATAGCGTTAATTATTATATTTATCAGAACCTGGTAGAGCTGGTCAGGGTCCGTAGAAACGAGCGGGAGCTCGGTAGAACTCCTCCGTACAAGCTCTATGGAACCCTTCTTTAATTCCGGCCCCACGAGCGACAACGCCCTATCCACGACCTCGTTTATATCGGAGGGGGCGACGACCGGGGCCGCAGGGCGCGCGAACCTCAAAAATGCGTCGAGTATTCCTGCCAGCCGCTCCGCCTCCTCGGAGATGACCTTCATAAGAGCGCCGTCGGGGTCTTTCTCGTCGTAACGTTTCTTTAGCATATCGGCGCTGCTTTTGATCATGCCGAGCGGGTTTTTCACCTCATGCGCCATGCCTGCAGAAAGCTCTCCAAGGGCTGAAAGCCTGTCGGCCCTCCTCATCTCCCCCTCCATCTCCTTTACGAGCCCGAGGTGCGCGTTTACTTCTCCTACCATGTGGTTGAAGGCGTCGGCGAGGTCTCCGACCTCGTCGCTCGACGCTCGCTTCACCTTTAAACTGAAATCCTTGGTCCTCGCAATATGGTCGGCGGTCATCGAGAGTTCCTTAATCGGGCGCACCGTCCTCGAAGCGAATATCGAGACAAGACCGAAGATCCAGAGTATCCCGACGGTGCCAATGACTATGCTGGTGAACTGGACGGTCCTTATGGGTTTAAGGGCCTCATCCTCCGAGGCGGCGCCGATAACCGTCCAGCCAAAACCCCTGAAGTCGTAGTAAGCCCCTGATGAGGCGGAGGCGACTATATATCCGGGGGTAAGGTTTTTCAGCTTCTTTCCGTTTCCGTTCCTGATGGAGAGGACGGCTTCCTTTTCAAACGGCCAGCCGTCGGAGGCGAGCACCGTCTCGCCTGAATCCGTAAAGATACCCGCCTCTATGTCGCCGGAGAGGAGGCTCTCCTTAAGCCCTGTAAGGTTGGACTCAAGCACCAGCGCCCCTATAGTCCTATCGGCGTCGAATAGCGCCGTAACGGGGATGGCGAAGCTTACGACCTTCCCCGTGCCAAGCTCCGAGGGGTGGATGTCCATCTCCATCATCTCTCCGGCGAGCGTCCTTTGCACCCACTTCGACTTTACGGAGCGACCGATGGCGTGCGGGTTGCTCGACGCGACGACCCTGCCGTCGAGGTTCATGGCATAAATCTCCCCTGTAAGGCGGTAGTCCCTCTTTAACCCCTTAAATATCTTCGATATCCTCTTATCTATATCGTCAACGAGGATATCGCTCATGACATCAAGCTCGGCCCACGCCACGGCATTTCCCCTTAAGAGGTAGACGCGAGCGTCGAGGGCGTCCCTGAAGAGTCCTATACGGGTATTAAGCCCGTCTACTATTTCATTATAAAGCGCCTTCTTGGAGCTACCTAAGAAGAAGGCCGCGACTACCACATAGGGTATCAGGACGGCGGCGAAGAAGATAAGCGCAGTCTTCAAGACGAGGCTTTTTCTGATCCTCTCTATCAAAACCCATCCTTTATAAGATATAAAACCTTAAACTCAGGGTCCAGCTTCTCAGCCCTGATATATCCAATCGAGCCGTCTATTTCCTTAACAAATATTTTTACAGCCTCCTCGCTCTCGACTACCATCGGCGGGGCCATGCCGCTATAGTGGCGGGCGCTCCAGTAGTCCACGAGCTCCCGGTGCCCTCTCTTGATTATAATATCTGTAAAGATCCCCCTCTCCTCGCTTTCGGAAGGGAGGTTAATCGGGACTATCTTTTTGCCGTTCTTCCAGTAAAGCTTCCTCTTTAAAAAGATCCTCTCAATCGTCTTGGCCGTAACCACCTCCCCGGTATCTCCTGCCGTGATTACGGCGACGTCGATAGCCACTGCGCCCCCGGTAAATACGGTGGTAAAAATGATGGTGAGGAGGGCTATGAAAACAACTCTGATACCCATTTAAAAAAGTAACGAGAAGGAGGTTAAGAAGCGATCTCGGCCACTGATGCCTTCACCCTTTACAACGAGGTTGCCGTCCCTTAGCTGGTACTCCGCCTTTAAGACCACCTGAGGCCTGAACCTGTAGGCCGCTGCAAAGCTACTCGACCTGTTTTTACCTTCCCTCCCCCTGGCTCGGAAATACTCATGCCTTACGACCGTGAAGAATTTTTCGGTAACCGTAAGCATCGCCTGGAGGTAGTAGCCGTCTTCCCTCGAAGTGCCCTGCCCGGAGGCCATTTGCACGTGGGCAAGCGTGCCCTCGCCCCTTAATTCGAGCCTGCCTTTGGTGTAAGTGAAGTCGAGGCCGGTCATGTAGACGCGCTGGTTAAGCATGTACTCCAGGTAATGGAGGAGCGGAACGCTTATCTCCAGCGACGGTGACGCCAGCCACCTGAGGCGCGCCCCGTACATGGTATGCGTCCTCACCACGCCGGTATCTTCGTTTATGCTTTCGTTATTTTGCAGGAAGACCTTGTAGGAGAACTCCTTATCCAGCGACGTGAAAAACCCGGAGAAGAGGAGCCCCGATGTATGCTCCGGGAAAGCGATGGCTGTGACAACCGGCCTTGAAACGGTCCATGTAAGGGGGTCTGCGTGTATCTCATTCCAGGTGCCTATGGGCGTCAGAAATTTACCGAACTTTACGGCGACGGTATCGGAGTGGTTGTAGTTCAAAAAGAAGCGCTCTACCTCGAAGTCGCTCCCCGCGTGTGTGCTGCCGTCTGTATGGATGGTGTAGATATCGGTAAATTCCTGTTCGGAGAAGAAGCTTAGTTTATCGGTTATCGGGCCGAAGAGGAAGAGGCTCAAGTCGTCGAAGTTAAAGGAGCCGTCGTCTCCGTCGGCCTCCACGTAGTTAAGGCTCATGTAGCCGCCGAGCGTAAAATTGGTACTATCAATACGAAGCCCCTCGCCTAGCCTGTACTCCCAGGGGTCGTGTTGTATGGACCGGGTAGCGGCGAAGGCCGCGTGAGGCTCGGCTATTATGGTAAGAAGCAAAAGAAGGGAGGTCAAAAACCATACCGGTGAGAGTAGCGCTCCGGCAGGTGTCGGCAGTGGCACTATTTTAAATAAGCGGTAAGTACGGGAAAGAAGAGATATAGAGCACATAAGTAAAGACCATCTGGCGGCCCGTAACGGGTCCGGGTAAAGATTACTTAAGTAAAGAAAAGGCCTTCTCCATCCTCTTTAGCCCCTCTTCTATGGTTTCAAGCGAGCAGGCGTAGGATAACCTCAGGTGCCCGAAGCTCCCGAAGGCAATGCCCGGCACTACGGCGAGCTCGACGCTATCAAGGAGGAACCCGGCTATGTCAGAGCCGTCCTTTATCTCCTTACCCTCGTAACTCTTACCAAAATGCCTTGCCACATTCGGGAAGGCATAAAAGGCCCCCTCGGGCATGATGGAATATACTCCGTCGATTGCGTTAAGCCCGTCTACCATAGCCTTCCTCCTTACGGAGAACTCCTGGAGCATGGCGTTAACCGACTCCTGGGGGCCGGCGAGGGCCTCGATGGCGGCCCACTGGCTTACGCTCGTAGGGTTGGAGGTGCTCTGCCCCTGAAGCTTTTCCATCGCTTTTATGATATGCGCTGGGCCGGCAGTGTACCCTATGCGCCAGCCAGTCATGGCGTAGGCCTTGGAGACCCCGTTTACTATGACGGAGTTCTCCTTGACGCGAGGGGAGATCGAAGCGACCGAAGAGAATTTAAAGTCGTCATAGACGAGCTTTTCGTATATCTCGTCGGAGATTATAAGAATATTGTTGTTGAGCGCTATCTCCGTAAGATCCCTCAGTTCATCCCTTGAGTAGGCCGCCCCTGAAGGATTCGACGGGCTGTTTAAAATAATGGCCTTGGTCTTTGAGGTTATGTATTCGCTAAATATCTCCGGCGTGAGCTTAAAGCCCGTTACGTCCTCGGTCTGGATGATAACCGGAGTGCCGCCGGCAAGAGAGACCATCGGCGGGTACGAGACCCAGTAGGGCCCCGGGACTATCACCTCGTCCCCAGGGTTAAGAATAGCCTGAAAGAGGTTGTAGAGCGAATGCTTGCCGCCGCATGAGACCGTCACCTCGCTCCGCTTGTAGCATACGAAGTTATCCCTCTCGAACTTCTTAATTATAGCGTCTTTTAGTTCCGGGATGCCGCCAACGGGCGTATACTTGGTCTTTCCGTCTTTTATGGCCCTTATTGCCGCCTCTTTTATATTCTCCGGCGTATCGAAATCGGGCTCACCCACGGTAAAACCAACGATATCTCTCCCCTCGGCCCTGAGGGCCGCAGCCTTCGCCATGACGGCCATAGTGGGGGACTCCTCAATTTCCATAATCCTCTTCGATACGTCTATCATTTTGCCTTCTCCAATGAAGCGAACTTCTTCTTGAGCGCACGCTTCACATTCGGTGTTACAAACGGATTAACATTACCATCAAGTCTTGCTATCTCTTTAATGAACCTGGAACTGACCGGGGCGAAATCCTCTTTCGTCATCATAAAGACCGTCTCCACATCCGGCGATAGCTTCCTGTTCGTAAGCGCCATCTGGAACTCGTACTCGAAGTCGCTCATTACCCGGAGTCCCCTGAGTACCGTCCTCGACTTCTTCTGCCGAACGTAGTTTATCAAAAGCCCGTCGAAACTTTCCACTTTTACGTTACTGAACTTTTCAGTCTCTTTATTGATTGCACTGACCCTCTCCTCCACTGAAAAGAGGGGGGTTTTAGCCGGACTCTCGGCCACCGCAACGATCAATAGGTCGAATAGCTTTAGCCCTCGTTCGATTATGTCAATATGTCCCCGGGTGATGGGGTCAAAGGTCCCCGGGTAAACCCCGATATTATCGCCCATTTCTTAACTCCCGGCATCTTTTGTAGAAGTATACGGCGGTATCGCCGTAAACGCGCCTGTCGGCTAGCCTCAGGTCTTTAAGCTCCGGCGAGAGCTCCGTCCTTCTAGAAGCCTCCACCACGAGCACTCCCTGCGAAGTAAGGAGGCCGCCGTTATCTATCGCCTCTATCATTTGCTCATGGAGCCCGTCCCCGTAAGGGGGGTCCATAAAGATCAGGTCGAATGCCTTTACGGAGGAGGCGGTTTGCTTAAGAAAGCTTCCCACATCAGCCCTTAATACCCTGGAGCTGGCGTCTGGCAAAAGGGTCGAAAGGTTCTTTTCGATTAAGGCCGTCACCGCTTTATCGCTATCGACGAATACCGCGCTTCCAGCCCCCCGGCTAAGAGCTTCTATCCCAAGGGCCCCCGTCCCGGCGAAGAGGTCGAGAACGTCATTAAAGGGCTCGCAGGGGCGAAGGATATTAAATATCGCCTCTCTTACCCTGTCAGCAGTGGGCCTTACTGCGGCGTGTTTGAAGGCCGTAAGCTTTCTCCCCCTTAGAGTTCCGCCGACTATCCTCATCGTAGTAAATCTCTATATACCCATCACCTTGACGGAGATGAGCCGGTTTCTTGGGCCGTTAAATTCGGAGAAGTAAACGGCCTGCCACTGACCGAGTGAGAGCCTACCCTTGGTAACGGCCAGCGTTACGCAGTTGCCTACGAGTATCGACTTCAAGTGCGCGTCGGCGTTACTGCCATAGTCGCCCTTGTTGTGACGGTAAGTGGGTTTATTAGGTACCAGGTCGTTTAAGAGCTCCATGTAATCATCTTCGAGGTCCTTATCTGAGTAATTCAGGTGAATGGCGGCGGTCGTGTGACCGGTATTTATAAGAACCGAACCATCCTGAACGCTGCTTTCATGGACTATCGCCTCCACAAGGTCGGTGATATTCGTCTCGGTGGCCTTATCAGTGGTTGTGAGGCGGATGTTACTACTAAAAACCTTCATTGGTGCTCCTTTGGAGTTAAATTTTGTCCTGTATTCAACGAAACGGCCACTACTGGCCAGAAAGATAACTTTTGCGTCAACTCCCGGCGCTGTTAAAGGAGGCGTGAGAGTAGCTCGCCGGCCATGCCCCTTATAGAGAGGTCAACGGCTCCTGTTAGCGGTGTCTCCTCAGGGTTTACCTCGATTACGTAAGCCCCCGAGGCCCTTGCCCTCAGTGCCATCGACGCCGCAGGCTCTACAACGGCGCTCGTCCCTACTACGAGCATCACATCCGCGCTATCGAGCGCCATTAATGCGCCTCTTAAGATATCCTCCGGGAGGGCTTCGCCGAACCATACGATATCGGGCCTTAGTAACGCGCCGCAGCCGCAGTAAGGAAGGCTGCTTAAGTCAAGCTCCCGCTCTAAGGCTACCACACCGCACCCCGGGCACCTCGTTCGCCAGATATTTCCGTGAAGCTCAAGTATATTAACGGAGCCCGCGAGGGCGTGGAGCCCGTCTACGTTCTGAGTAACGAGTGTAAAGCCCCGTCCTCGTCTCTCCATATCGGCAAGTGCGAAGTGAGCCGGATTCGGGCTAAGCCCCCCGAGCACCTCGCGCCGCCAGCCGTACCACTCCCATACAAGGGCCGGGTCGCGCTCAAAGGCCTCCGGGGTGGCGAGATCTTCAGCCCTGAAATTCTTCCAGAGCCCTCCGGAACCCCTGAATGTCGGCACGCCGCTCTCGGCGGATATACCCGCTCCGGTTAAGACTAGAAGCTTTGCCGAAGCGAAAATTCGCTCCCTCGCCCCGGCTATCCGCTTTGCGTCTTCCATAGTCTCCATGCTCAGGTTTGAGGGCCAGGCATCTATCTCAATTAGGTATGAAGCGTATCCGTATAATTATATTTTATATCATCCCCTAATGTCAACACCAACGCGTACTTCAAAAAAGGGTGGGGCGGATGTAACATTTAGCGTCTAAGCGCCTTTGCGCGTAACTATAACCGAAAACGCCCTTCCTACCTTCAAGGCTACCGGTAGCGACGGGGCCTTATCTGCTCACCGGTACGGCCATTAAAGCTTGACATTAAACAGGCTTTACAATAAATTGAGAATTCAATCATTTGGTGGTTTTATAGATATTTATTAAAAGACTCTTTCCCTTAGCTTCACTCCTCAGAGCCTTTACACTCCTTACCACAGTAGGAGGTTTTATAAATGTATATTAAAAGACTCTTTCCCGCAACTCTACTCCTCTTCGCCTTCGTATTTCTTACCGCGATGGGGGTAAACCCCGACGGGGAGATTCCAGTGCCGGAGGTAAACTACTCCGTCACCATAAAGGACCATCAAGATATTACTACAAAATGCGGCAACGTGACATGGAACGGCAGGACCAACTTCTCAGCCAAGCGCGGGGACGGGACCGTAAATATACCCTTTGATAAGGTAAAGGAAGTCACCTTCGTTGGGAGCAAGGCGAGGGGTAGTGTTGACGCTCAGGTCATGCTCAAAGACGGTGAGGTCATCGCCATCACTTTTAGCTCCGAGGCGAGGCTCTACGGGGCTTCGAGCTTCGGCACCTACAGCATAAGTGCTAAGGATATAAAAGAGCTTAAGTTCGAGAAAGAATAGGCTGATAGTTCATGCAATTACAATTACGAGAGAAGATACAGATTGTTATAATATTTGGATGGTTGGGCTTTATTTTATATGGCCTGTGGAGGATATTTCTATGAGTACAAACTGTTCCGACTAAGGAGTCCAAGGATGAGAGCCGCCTACTCCATCTTCTTCGCATATTGAAATCATTAAAGGCCCGCCCAAGTTAACGGCAGGCCTTTTTTTGGCCTTTGGTCCTTACGGATTATCCCGGAGAGGGATATATATTTATTTCTTCTTTAAACCCTCAAAAGAGATAAATATCTCAATCTCTTTCGATGCCGGGCCGAGGTTATATGTCATATCGTAGTCGTGGAGGGCGAAGGTGGTTACCCCCTCGAAGCCCCTCCTGAAACCTCCCCACGGGTCTTTTCCAGCGCCTATATGCTTCGCATTTAACTCTATCTCACGGGTCACGCCGCGGAGCGTAAAGTCTCCCTTTATAACGGCGGTATCCTCGCCCGTGAGTTTTATAGAGGTGCTCTTGAAGTTCGCCTTAGGGTACTTCTTTACGTCCAGGAACTCATCACTCCTGAGGTGCTTGTCCCTCTCGGCAAGGTTCGTATCAACTGAGGCCGTATCTATCGTAACCGATACCTTCGACTTCGCCGGGTCCTCTTCATTGAATGTAAACTCACCTTCGAAGGTATTAAAACGCCCGAGGATCCAGCTGAAACCCAGGTGAGAGATCTTAAACTCTATAAAGGCGTGAGACTTTTTTGTGTCTATGACGTATTCCTCGGCCCTGAGAGCGCCGGGAAGCATAATAACGACCGCCATCACAAAGGCGGCTAATAAGCTAAGTCTCTTCATATCCCCTCCTTTTATCGATTAATTAAACTGATTATATATCCGAAGCCCCATGCGCCGCTAGGAAGAGAGCTTAAATAAGCTCTTAAACTTACTGGCGCACCTTCTTATATTTATCCTCGTGTGGAGGAGGGCAAGGCAAAGCGTTAAAAACACCAGCGAGAGGTGAAGCGTTCCTGCGATCTCTTCTTGTGGTTCTTTATAAGAGAAGAGCGCCGGCACCTCGAATAAACCGAAGAACTCCACCCCCCTGCCGTCTGCCGTAGGTATCAGGTAACCGCAAAAGGTTATACCAAAGAAGAGGAAATAAAAACCCCTGTGGAGGATTGGGTCTACGCTTCGCTTCCAGTCCCCCCCGGGGATAGGCGCTGGCTCGATAAAGAAGAACCTCCAGACGCTCCTTATGGCGACGAGGAAGAAGACGGCGATTCCGGTACTCTTATGAAAATCGGGGGCCGAATTGTACCACGGGTGCATAAACTCAAGGCTCGTCATGTAGAGCCCCAGAGAGAGCGTGGAGACGAAGACTGCCGCCGAAATCCAGTGGAGCGCATTGGCCACGAAGCTTTTAACATTTTCCCCCAATATTTGCCCCATGATAAGGTGACAACCCCGGCCCCTCCTCGCAAATTATGGTTAGATGGAACTCAGGATATTTTTAAAGTGAAGGGCCACGGCGGTGTCACCGTTTATCTCAAGCTCTCTAGAGAAGAAGACCGTATCCGGGTCCTCTTTACCGAGCATTACGCGCACGAGTACCTTTAGCGGCCCCCTCATCACCGCGTCGGGCGTGCCGGGGAAGTGGGGCCTTACCCTTATACCGGTTCCTTCTATCAAGAGATAAAAGCTCTTCCCTAGGTCGGTGGCCTCAAATAGCATGACCCTCCCGTCGAGCTCCGGAAGGCGTTCCTTAAGGTCGGGGTTGGCGTCGATAACGAGCTTCAGGAATGTCCCGAAGACGGTAGCCTCCACCCACAAGGGGATGACCTTAAGCGGCCCCCTTACGCCCTTAAGGGCGAACTCCTCGAGCTTTTCGAGAAGCTCATCTTTTTTTGCCTCATCCATTTCCATACCCGGTATTATACCTTAAAGCCGGTGTGTATTGCGGCTATGCCGTTAAAGAGGTTATGGTAGCGCACCTTGTAAAGCCCCGCAGACTCCATTATTGCCTTAAGCTCTTCCTGCGGGGGAAACTTCCTTATGCTCTCGGCGAGGTAGGTATAGGCGTCGCGGTTCTTCGTCATCACCTCGCCGATAAATGGTATTACGCTAAAGGAGTACTTATCGTAGAGCTTACTGAAGGCCGTATTCGTCGGGTGAGAGAATTCAAGGCATACGACGCGCCCGCCGGGCTTAACGACCCTCGTCATCTCGCGGAAGGCCTTCTCAATACGGGTAACGTTACGGATGCCGAAGCCGACTGTTGCGCAGTGAAACGAGTTATCCGCGAAGCTGATATCCTCTGCGTCGCCCTGGGCGAAGGTTATATTTTGGAGAAAACCCGCGTCAACGGTCTTCTCCCTCCCGTAGCGGAGCATATCGGCGTTGATGTCGAATACGACTACCTTACCGGCGGGGCCCGTTTTTTTAGCCATGAGCATGGCGATATCCGCCGTGCCTCCGGCGACGTCGAGGGCCTTCTGCCCAGGTCTAAGCCCCGTCTCGTCCATCAAGATCCTCTTCCAGATACGGTGGGTGCCCATGCTCATCAGGTCGTTCATTAAATCGTATTTACCGGCGACCGAGTCGAATACCCCCTTTACGAGCCCCTTCTTCTCCTCCACCGGCACGTCCTTATAGCCGAAATGGGTCGTCTTCTCCTCTTCCTTCATGCTACTTGATCCTCCATAACCTAAAAGCCAGAACTGCGGAGACGGCGTACCCGGCTAGCCCCAGGACCGGTACACCGCGAAGAGAAAACGCATCCGGCCCGGAAAATACCGTCACCAGGGACGAGGCGAGCACCAGAGAGCCTATGAGAAAACTGCCCCCGGTCCTTTTACCGTTGTTTCTTATCTCATCTGTGAGTGCCTCTAATCTGTGGTGTTCAAAATTTATCTTAAGCTCGTCGTTTATCGCCATGTCGAAGAACTCACCGGCCTGCCCCGGAAGCGCCACCAGGGTGTCGAGCATAAGCTTCGAGTCGTCGGCGCCCTTTCTAAAGACCGCCTTCGGCGAGAATTTCTCCTTCGCCATCCATTTAAATATGAGCGGCTTGGCCACCTCCCAGACGTTAATATCGGGGTAGAGCTGGCGACCGACGCCCTCTATTATCACCATAGATTTTTGCAGCAGAAGGAGGTTCGGCTGAAGGAGCATCTCAAAACGGCGTGCCGTCTCAATAAGTTTAATAAGAAGGCTTGATACACTTATATGCTCAAGCTGCTTCCCCATAAGGGGCTCTGCTATATCGCGAAGCGCCTCCTCGAACTCACCGATATCGACACCCCTGCCGATAAGCCCCATCTTCTTATGGACTACGGCCATATTGTGAAAGTCTTCCTTCACGAGGTAGTAGAGCATGGAGGCGAGGTAGCGCCGGAGGTTTCTGTCGAGCCTGCCGACTATGCCGAAGTCGAGGTATATTATTACGCCGTCGTCTCTTACGAATATATTTCCGGGGTGTAGGTCCGCGTGGAATATGCCGTGCTCGAATACCTGCTTAAAGAATATCTCCAGGCCGTCAAGGGCGACGGTCTTTATGTCCAGCCCCTTGGCGCGAATAAGCTCGGACTCGTCCATCGGTGTCCCGCTGATGCGCTCCATCGTAAGGATCTCGTCGGTGGTGAGCTTCCAGTAGACATCGGGGATCTTAAGCCTGGGTTCGTCGGCGAATATATGGCCGAAGCGGTCGAAGTTACCCGCCTCTACGCTCATATCCTGTTCCATGTGAATGATCCTGGAGAACTCCTTAACGACCTCGAAGGGCCTGTAGCGGCGAGCGGCGGGCACGTAACGGTTGAAGAGCCCTGCGATGGTGTACATCACCGCTATATCGGCCTCTATCACCGGCCCTATCTTCGGACGTTTGACCTTCACGGCCGCCTCGGTACCGTCCTTCAAGGTGGCGAAGTGGACCTGCGCTATTGAGGCGGAGGCAACGGGCTCTTCTTCAAATGTTGCGAATTTTTCTTCGAGAGTTCCCTTGAGCGAACGCTCCACCACCGCCTTAATATCGGTAAAGGGAGCGGGAGGGACCATATCCTGGAGTTTCTTAAACTCTTCAACCCAGTCGTGCGGCAAGAGATCGGCCCTCGTGGAGGCGACCTGCCCGAGTTTAATAAATGTTGGCCCAAGCTCTTCGAGGACGAGCCTTATGCGAACCGGGACGCTCTCGCCCGTGGCCGCTCGCCGGAAGAATAGGAGGCGCTGTATTACGGAAAAAAACGGCACAACGTTCATCTCGGCGACGATGGTGCCGAAACCGTACTTTATAAGGGTAGCGACTATCCTGTGGAGCCGCCGTATATTCTTATAGCCCTGTTTCATCTCTCCCGGCCGGGTTATCCCTTCTTCTCAAGCTCTTCGACCCTTTTTTCAAGGGCCTCTACCTTCTCTCTCGCGACTCTGGTCATCTCCATTATGATGTCGAGGTCGTCCTTGGTAGCGATGCCTAGCTTATCGACGACACGCTGCGAGCCGCCGGAGACCTCTGAGTCGAGCTTATCTTTGCACTCTGATACCGAAGAGAGTAAATCCGTAAGGAGCTTTACGCCGTTATCGACGAGCTTGTTTTCAAATTTCTTCTTTGAGGTGAGCTCTTCGCCTTCGCCCTCTCCGGCTCCTTCCGCAGCGGCTGCGTGATCCTTCTTCTCCTCTTCGCCGAGTTCCTGAAGCTCCGAGAGCGTCTCCTTGGCCTTCTTCTCAAGGCCGAGGCCGAGCGTGATAAGTTTATCCAGAACGTCACTCATAGTATAACCTCCTACTAAAATTGTTTATATCGATTCTACGAATAATCTCGCAGTGGAATACTGCCAAAAAAGAAGGGGTAAAAACCCTGCGCCTCTATCTACACCACCAGCGCCTCGTTTTCCATTAAAACCAGTCCTTCAAGTACCTTCTGATGGAGGCTGCTCCTAAATACTTGTCTAGATCCCCAGCGCTTCGTTGTCCATTAAAAACCGTTCGCGCCTGTATACGCTTAGGCGGCACCACCAACACTTGACTACACCACCAGCGCTTCGTTTTCCATTAAAAACTCTTTACCGGCTGCGCCAATGAACCAACCGTTACAGATCTTGCCTGCGGTTAGTTCTTTTACGGCTTTAACCCCATCGCCTGGCGTTACCAGGCCGTCTATCCGCTTTCTGAATAGCTCTATTACCTCACCCGTATGCTCGGGGTGCGGGGATATTCTAAGAGCGTCTAAACCCATTTCGCGTAGCTCCTCGACCCTGTCTACGAGGCTATAGGTATCGGCGCTAAGTATTGAGGTGCCGTTTATGGTAAAGAGCGGGTTCTTATCGAGGTCTTTAATCTCCATACCCTCGGGGAACTGGCGGCACTCGTAGTGGCAGTTTTCCTTCGTGTGGCCAAAGGAGCGCGCTGTATAACACCGCCATGAAAAGGCAAGAGGTACTTTACCGTGGGCAAAGACCTCGGTCGTTAAGTCGGTATTTTCCGTATTAAAGGCTACCGACTCCTTTGGGAGCTCCACCGGGAAGGTAACCCTATCCACGCCGACGCTCTTAAGGAACTCCATGCCGGAGGCGTTATAGGTCGTAATATGCGGTCCGGCGGCGATCTTTAACCCTCCCGCTTCTGCTACGGCGAGGGCCGAGGCGTCGTTTGCTTCTACTGGCAGGCCGAGGGCGGCGAGCCCCTTTACGAGCTCAAGTTCATCTTCGGTGGCGACCACAGCCGGGGTGGAGAGGTAGACCTTCTTTCCTGCTTTAGTAAGGTCTTCGGCTATCTCGCCGAGCTCTTTAGCGGAGAGCCCCTTCCTCTTGGTGCAGACGACTTCACCGATGTATACGGTATCCACATCCCACCCGGCGGCCTCTTTGTAAAAGCCCTTAAGTCTATCCTTCGGCCAGTCGTAGAGGACGGGGCCGAGTGTAATTTCCATCTTAAACACCTTTACTCAATGAACGAAAAAGCAATAGAGGAGTTGCTAAATCCATTTTACAGTATGCAATAGGGTTTAGTCAAAAACAAGGCTTTTTATTTTAGAAGCCCACCTGTAAACGCCTCTGAGGGTAAAATGCCTTGACCATCTTAAGATGTTATTATATCTTAAGAATTATGAAAAACACGGCTGCCATATTACTTGCCGGGGGCAAGGGGACGAGGATGAAGTCGTCGCTTCCGAAGGTGCTTCACCCCATCTGCGGCATGCCAATGCTCGCTTACCCCCTTAGGCTCCTGAAAACCCTTAAGATTGACCCGGTTGTCTGCATCGTCGGGCACGGGGCGGATATGATAAGGGAAACCTTCGCCGATGAGAAGGGTCTTATCTTCGCTCTCCAGGAGCCGCAGCTCGGCACGGGCCACGCCGTTATGATCGCAGCTGGGCCCCTTAAAGGCTTTAAGGGAGATATCCTCATACTCTCGGGCGACGTGCCACTTGTAAGGAAAGAGACGGTTAAGGGGCTAAAGAAGCTCCATCAAAAGAGTAAAGCCGCCATAAGCCTGGTGAGCGCCCTCTTAGAAGACCCGTCGGGCTACGGAAGAATCAAAAGGAACGAAAGCGGCGCTGTCGTTGGCATCGTCGAAGATAAGGACGCAACGACAGAAGAACGCCTTATCCGGGAAGTAAACTGCGGCATATATCTGGTGGACTCCGAATTTTTAAAAGCAAATATAAATAAGCTTACAAACGATAACGCGCAGGAAGAGTACTACCTGCCGGACCTTATCGGTATGGCCGTGGAAGAGGGGCTTACGGTTAAAGCCCTTACCATACCCACTGCCGGCGAGGCGCGAGGCATAAATAACCGCGCTGAACTTGCCTCCGTAGCCTCTACGGTGCGCGCTGAAATTAACCGCTCTCTCATGCTCTCGGGCGTATCCATAATAGACTCGGCGGCCACATACATCGACGCCACGGTTAAGATTGGCCGGGATACGGTAATATCTCCAAACGTTCATCTAATAGGCGAAACGACGATAGGCACGGGCGTAACGATAGAGGAGAATGTCCGGATAAAGAACACATACATTGGCGCGGGGAGCACGGTGAAGTGCAACTCCGTCATCGAAGACTCAAAGGTGGGTAAGAACGTCACAGTCGGACCGTTTGCGAGGCTCCGGCCGGGAAACGTCTTAAAGGAGGGCGCGAGGATAGGGAACTTCGTCGAGGTGAAGAATACGAATATCGGGCCCGGCGTGAAGGCAGGTCACCTTTCGTACCTAGGGGATGCGGATATCAAGTCCGGCGTAAATATCGGCGCAGGGACGATAACCTGTAACTACGACGGAAAAAACAAGTTCAGGACGGTTATAAAGGAAGGGGCCTTTATAGGCAGCGCTACCCAGCTAATCGCTCCGGTGACGGTCGGGAAGGGCGCGTATATCGGCTCGGGCTCCACCATTACCGAAGACGTCCCGGACGGCGCACTGGCGCTATCGAGGACGGAACAAAAGAACCTCACAGGTAAGAAGAACCCCTTAAAGAAGGGAAAGTAGAATAATATGTGCGGCATTGTAGCATATAGCGGCGCGAGGGAGGCATGCGAAGTCCTCCTCGGAGGGCTTAAGAAGCTCGAATACAGGGGTTACGACTCCTCGGGGCTCGCCATCCAGAGCCCGGACGGGGCTTCGATCAACCTCGCCAGGAGCGTTGGCAAGCTACGAGAGCTTGAGTTAAAACTCTCCGAGAGCCCGCTTGAAGGAAGTACCGGCATCGGACACACGCGCTGGGCCACGCACGGACGCCCCTCTGAAGTTAACGCCCACCCTCACCTCGAAGGCTCCGTCGCCGTCGTTCATAACGGCATAATCGAAAACTATCTGGCGCTTAGAGAAGAGCTTAAGGCCGGGGGGGCAATATTTAAGAGCGAGACGGATACCGAGATACTCGCCCACCTCATTAACCGTGACTTGAAGATTACCGGAGACCTCCTAAAGGCCGTCACCGGCGCCGTAAGCCATGTAAAAGGCTCCTATGCGCTTGCCGCC
>JAJCZG010000070.1 GCA_029262475.1 Deltaproteobacteria bacterium | reverse complement strand
GCCGCCGCCCTCGTCCTTCGCCCTGTACATGGCGGTGTCGGCGTTCTTCATAAGTGTAGTGACATCATCGCCGTCGTGCGGGTAGGCGCTTACGCCTATGCTGGCAGTCATGAAGAACTCATACCCATCGATCTCAAAAGGTTCCTTGAAGATCGATGCTATCTTCCCGGCCACAACCATGATACCGCCGACATCCTCCTGGTCGGCTACGAAGATCACGAACTCGTCCCCACCGATGCGCGCTACCGAATCCGAAGAGCGGGTGAAGTTCGTAAGCCTTTCTGCGGCGGCCTCCAGAAACCGGTCCCCTATCACGTGCCCAAGGGTGTCGTTAAGGGTTTTAAAACGGTCCAGGTCGAGGAAGAGGAGCCCAAGCTGCGTGTCGTAACGTCTGGCCCTTGCGAGCGACTGCTTCAAGCGGTCCATGAAGAGCACCCTGTTCGGGAGCCCCGTAAGCTGGTCGTAGTAAGCGAGGTTTTCTATCGTCTCCTCCGACTTCCTCCTTTCACTAATGTCGCGCATTGTGCCGGAGAGCAGAAGCGAGCCGTCTATAATAAGCTGGCTCAGGGTGAGTTCTATAGGAAAGAACTCACCGGACTTTCGTTTGCCTTCAAGCTGAAGCACCTGTTCCATGATGCTCCCTTCGCCTGTCTCGACGAATCTCTTTAACCCCTTATCGTGTTTTTCGCGGTACGTCTCAGGGACGAGGATTGAAATGTTTTTCCCTATCAGCTCGCTTTCTTCGTAACCGAAGATCTTCTCTACGCTGCTATTGCTCTCTATTATCACACCGCTACAGTCAGCGATTACGATCCCGTCGAAGGCATTCTTGTGGAGCATCCTGTACTGCTTCTCCTGCGCTCTGAGCTTCTCATCCGATTCTTTCTTCCTATCCTCGGCCTCTCTTTTATCGACCATGTATTTTGCGTATAAAATAGATATAATCAGCAGCAGGGCTAAAAGGCCGACGTATATCCTCTTATATCTGCTGTGGTGCGCGCCAACTACCATTTCGTGAGGAATATATGAAATGACCTTCCAGTAGGGCTCGCCCTTTACCCCCTCAGAAGGTTTTTTGTTGACCCTCACGAAGTGTTCACTGCTTAAGAATTTATCGTGCACAAACCCGCTAGCGGTATTGTAGATGGTCAAAAATGTAAACTGCCCCATCGAGTCCGCCGAATGCGAATAAGTAAAGGAATCCATTCCGCTGTAGTTTTCGTTTTGCGCATTGCTTAGAATGTGGCCGTGGCCGCTTGCAGCTGTGGATATCTCTTTCCATATCTCGGGGTAGAAGTTTCCGAGCTTAAGCGCCTTTTTTTCTTCGAACTTGAAGGCGAAATCATCGCCGTGGGCGCCGCCCAGGAGCCAGTAGCCGTCCATGTTAAGGATCATCTGCTGGTTTATACCGTCGGGTGAAACAGACCTGAGTTTCTTCAACAGCTTTCCGCCCAGAAAGTTAATAACTATCACTCCCGCCTTCTTACCGTGCCGATCGAAGATGGGCGTGCCGACACGCACCACCGGCTTCAGCGGCTCTTCTATCACCCCGTATTCCATATTCAGGTCCATGGGGGAGACATATACCTCTCCGCGTCCGACCTTCATAGTCTCTTTAAAATAATAACGGCCCTTCTTACTTTGCAGTTCTCTCCCGGAGACGTAGCGGAGATACTCCCCCTCGCGCTGGACCTTCAGCAGCTCCATGCCACCCGAATCGATTAGGCGCACGTTTAAGCATAGGGATTCTAGCCTGCAATACGAAAGAAGCTCCTCGGAGAGCGTGTCAAGACTGCCCTCTCCGACGCTTTCAAATATATCTTCCATCTCTTTTTGTGAAGCAAGGTGCTTAAGATCGCTTATCGCCATGTTAAAAAAATCAGTAACCGTCTCGCTGACAAGAGTGGTTACGTGCTGTTCATTCGATAAAGAGACCTTCTCCGAGCTATAGACCTCTATCCTGTAGAGACCGAAGATTAGAATAGTAAAAATAAGTACGGCCGGGCAGAAGGTGCTTAGGAAGTAGAAGCCGAAGTGCAGGTATTTTGATGGTACTATTGCGTTAATATTCTTTGTTTTTTCCAAGTTGATAACCCTATGTGCGAGATGCCAATAAGTGATTAAGGCATCGGCACCGATGACTTAACCGGCAACAAGATTCGCTTGTCCTGTTTATGTTTGCAACTATGACATCTTATTATCGTCAGAAAGTCCTATAAACTTTAATAGTTTACGGTTCAACCTGTTCTTTATTATAGACTAACTCCTCTACCCCGGAGAATCCCTTATTTGTCTGACACACCTTCATAATTGCCCTGAAATCTGCTAATATGAGCACTGATTTACGAGAATTTCCGATGAAGGGTTTATTATTAGATGAAAATACTTATCGTAGAGCCGTACTTCGCAGGCTCGCACAAGAGGTGGGCCGAGGACTACGCCGCCACAAGCCGCCACAATATACAAATCCTATCGCTCGAAGGGCGCTACTGGAAGTGGCGCATGCACGGAGGGGCTGTGACCCTCGCGCGTGAA
>JAJCZG010000069.1 GCA_029262475.1 Deltaproteobacteria bacterium | reverse complement strand
GATACTCACCATACAAGCAGGGGTAATCCTGGTTGCCTTGACTGCCATCCAAGGGGTAGATAGAAGTGAATGGAACTACTACCCGCAGGAACCGGGCGCATAAGCAAAGAACGCTTAGTTTAATACCGGCCCTTGGCACGGTATTTTTACTATCCGTCTTTACGGTAGGTCTTCCCCTTCCCGTGAGTGCCCGGGCCGCGGAGACGGTTAATGTAGCCCCGGCCGCAGAGAAGCCTTACGTAATTAACGCCGCCTCATTCCAGTCCGAAGAGACGGCCAAGGCTATGACCGATAAGCTCGTCTCCTCCGGATACAGGGCTTATATTTCCAAGGCCAAGGTAAAGGGCACGACCTGGTACCGCGTAAGGGTCGGGTTTTACAAGAACGCCTCTCTCGCCAGAGAAGAAGCAAAATTGATTGCCGCTACGGATAAGTTCACAAAGAGCGCCTGGGTCTCCAGGGCTCCGCTCTCCGAGCTCGCCCCACGGACCGCCGACATTAAAAAACCTGCCCCAAGGGAAGTAATAAGAGCCCCGAAGAAGAGGGAGGTGAAACCTCCTGTAGCCGACAAAGCCGCCAAATCCACAAAGTCTAAAAAAGATATTCCTACTGCCGCACGTAAGGAAAAGACTCCAAAACCAATAGCCGCCACAAACGAGCGTCCTGTTAAGACGAACGCCGTCCCAAAGAGACCGTATGTAATAAATGTCGCCTCTCTTCAGTCGAAGAGAGACGCGGAACTGCTTAGCGAAAAGCTTCTTTCGGGGGGCTACATGTCGTATGTATCAACGGCGAACGTAAAGGGAAAGACGTGGTATCGCGTAAGGATAGGCTTCTTTGATAACCCTGAAGCAGCGAAGAAAGAAGTAAGGAATGTCTCGTCCACTTACGCCGCCGCAGAGAGCGCATGGGTATCGAGGGCTCCGGTCTCGGAGCTTAAGCTCGTCAGTGAGTTGTCCAGACCCGTTGCCCCGACCGGCGGAAAGGTAGTGACTTCTCTCAAGGCCGCCGGAGCCGCAGTAGGTAAAGGCGTAGGCGACACTATTGATAAGATAAAGAAGATACCTGAGGCGGTAAGGAGCGTAAAAGCCCCGGAGCCTGAGGGAGCGGAAGCGGTTGAGATAAAAAAAGGTCTCCCGGAGACGGCTCCTGTCGCTGAAGTCAAGGAAACGCCCGCTGCTTCAAAGGATAAGGCCGTAAGCACTGAGGCGGATAAAGGACCGGAGATTTCAGCGGAGACCGCTCCGGAAGAAGAGCTGAGCTCTACTCTTATAAGTAGGTTTAAGAGGGCGGGGAGCGCCGCCCGGGGTGCTACCGGAAGGACCGTGGAACGTATCAAGGGTATCCCGGAAGCAATGAAAAACGGAAAGACAGACGACACAGTCCTTGAAGAGACAACCCGGGCCGACGCACGGACAGTAAATGAAACGCCCGCTCCGGTTAAAGATAAGGCGGTCGTATCGACAGTTGCCGGAACTGCCGCAGGTGCCGTTGCCGGAGCCGCCGCTGGCGCAGCGGAAAGTACCGCAGCAACTGCGGCAACCTCCGCAGGAGCTGCGTTCGGCGCTAGCGTTTTAAGTAAGCTTAAGGGGGCCGGAAGCGCAGTAGGGAGCGCTACGGGCAGCGCCCTTGAAAGTATAAAGAGCATACCCGGGGCCATCAGGGGCGTTAAGGAACCTGCAACGGCCACCGTTGGAGAAACTGCTCCAGGCGAGGCAGCGGTAGTAGCAGTCGAAGAAACTGCGGATGCATTGGCTGTGGAAGAAGCCCCGAAGGCCGGTCTCCTTAGCCGCATGGCCCAAGGCATTAAGAAACCATTCTCCTTCTTAAAGTTTTCACGCAAGGACTCGAAAGCCACTCCGGAAGAGGATGAAACCGTTGCCGTTAGGGAGAGCGTAAGCAAAGCAAGCCTTGATGACGGTTCAGAGTCAGATAAGGCTTCAGGCGGCTTTATAACTACTATGACCAATGTCGGGCTGGCCCTTCCACATACGCTCTCCGGCGTCGGTCCAATCTCAGATAAGGCGGAGCTCCATGGCCGTTTATCGGTCGACGATAACTATTCGTCCGAGTCCAGCTCTACTTTTTCAAGAAATTACCTTTCTACGAGACTGAGGCTGGATGCAACTAAACTAAACGACGCCGGGACCCTCTCAATGCACTTTGGCGGCCGTTACAGGACTCAACTTAGCGGTCAGGAGTACTCAAGCCTGGTGAAGAGCTGGCAGGTGGATACCTTCTACATGGAGTACGCTCCGGTCAAGGAGAGGCTCTATTTAAGGGTCGGAAGGCTTACTCCCAAGGAGGGTGTAGGTGAAAACGTTGACGGCGTGAACGTGCTTTTAAAGAGGAAGAACTACGGCGTAGGCGCATTCGCCGGTACGAAGCCGGATCCATTTACCGGCGGTTTCAACTCGGATTTCATCTCCTCGGGGGCCTACGCATACTACAGGAGAGATCAACTATTCTCCAATATCTCATTCGTCAATAACACCTTCAAGGGCGGTGTGGACAGGCAGTACTTGAGCGGCAACATATCTTTCACGCCAGTGAAGAATGCCAGGGTCTTCGGCGCTTTTACGAGCGACATTAACCAGGACTCCGGCGGGATGGATTTCACAAACGGTTTTGTCGAGCTATCCTACAGGCCTAATTATAAATCCAGCGTCGCAGTGGGCGCGCGGGAATTCAGGGCCATACGCCTCTACGAATCCATGGACTTCACCATCAGCACAAGCAGGCAGACCTCCTTCTACGTAAGAGGGAACTACAGGCTCCTTAAAAAATATTCCGTCACGGGGAAGGTCGAGACGCGCACACTGGCGGATGACGGTATGCTCGGCGATAGGGATACACAGACTTATATGCTCGCCGTAAGCGACGGGAATATACTAGGGAGTGGTGTAAGCGGAAATTTCAGCACCACCTACTCAGACGGTTATAACTCCACCTATACCCTCTACGACGTAAGGCTCATGAAAGAGCTTGTCGAGAAGGTGGAGCTGACGCTAAACGGTTCCGTCATGGATAACGAGTACGGGCTTACCGGCGAGAACGACACGACACTCAGGTACGGAGCCTCCCTGCACCTGAGGCCCGGAAGGTCGTGGGATATATCCCTCTCCTACGACGGCACGACGCGCGACGACTACACTACGACCAATGTCAACTCGCGCGTCTCATACAGATTCTAAAACCTGCCCGCGTCTTGCGTTATATAAACGTCCCGGTTGAGCTTGCTCGAAGGCGGCGCGAAAAACCCACCTCATACAAACCGCAGCTATCTTGTTCCGAACTTTTTTTCTATGGATATGCCGATTGATTGTAGAAATGCGTTCGGGAGTTCGCCTCCGGCGAAGATGTAGATATAATCGTTGGGGATAGTCTCCTCGCCGTCTGCGGTCTTGAGTATTATCTCCTTATCTGTTATCTCCTTCACGTTCGAGCCTAGAATTACGTTTACCCTGCCTGCGGCTTCGGCCTCTTCAAGGCGTACCTTGTTCATGGACTTAATGCGGCCGAATGCGTCCTTACGGTAGGAGAGGACGACACGGTTGCCTTCAACGTCGCCTATGGCAATTGCCGCCTCTACGGCGCTGTCGCCGCCGCCGACTATCATGACGTCCTCGCTTTGGTGTTGCTCTGCGTCGAGGAGCCTGTAAGCAACCTTCGTCTTATCTTCGCCAGGAGCCCCGAGCTTCCTAGGGGTTCCGCGTCGGCCTATGGCGAGTAAAAGTTTCTTTGTCATATACTCGCCCTTGCTCGTGGTGATCTTAAAGATTTTTTTCGCTTCAATCTTTTCAACGGCGCTGAGCTTCTCCATGGTGTGAATCTTTACGCCGGTCTTCTTTAAGACCTTCTCCCATAGCTCAAGGAGGGCTTCTTTCGTCGTCTCGTTGAGTTTTACCTCGCCGTAGCCCGGTAGGTCAACGGAGGCGGTCATGACGATCTTCTTCTTCGGGTAATTATAGACGGTGCCGCCCCACTCGTCCTGGTCTATCGTGCGGTACTTGAGTTTGGCGTGCTGGGCCGATAGGGAAGCGCCTATACCGGCGGGGCCAGCGCCTACGATAAGTACGTCCAATACGTCCCCGCCGTCTTCTCCGTCAAATTCTTTAAGGCTCTCTATGATGTAACCCACGGCCTCCTTGCCCTGCGTGATGGAGTTCTTTATAAGCCCCATGCCGCCGAGCTCACCGGATATGTAGATGCCCGGAACATTTGTCTGAAAGTCGGGGGAGACGTCCGGGATGTCGACACCCCTCGTCTCCGAGCCGAATACGAGCGTTATCGCACCTACAGGGCAGGCTATGGCGCACGCGCCGTGCCCTATGCAGCGGGATGCATGTACTAGCTTACCTTTTCCGCCTGAGAGCCCTATTACCTCTTTCTCGGGGCATGCCGTTATGCAGGCACCACTCCCGATGCACTTCCCCGGGTCTACGAAAGGAGAGATATGTACAGGCTCGTGGACGCCGTCCTCCTTGGCCTGTACAATCTTGCCTTCGGTCTTACCGGATTTTTTTTTGTGCTTCGAGAGGTATGTGCCTACCACGATAAGCACTATTAAAAAACCTATTAAGGGAGTTAGCATTGTTTGAGTCGATCTTGAGAGCTACGGGAGCTATGACTTCGGTTGAGTTTACAATGGAAAGTACAGGCTGTTTAAGACATTAATTATAACATAGTAGTAGCTTGGGTTCAAGGGAAATGGTTTATGCGGAGTAAGTATCCATACTTTGTAAAAGGTTATAAAGGGTCTCTTAATACGAGTGGCGGCGGCTGAAGGCACGGTCATTAATGCGGAGCACTTCGGATTAGGCGGGTTATATTCTCCCCGGCGTCTTACTTATAAAGACTATTTCGCGCGCTTTGAGACGTTAATGACGTCTCCCGCCTGGACGATACCCCAGCCTCCATTCCTATCTCATCGCCGTTTTAGTCGCCCTAGGACTGGCGCCGGGCACAGGCTTTGCGCCCCTTGTTATCTCCCTCACTATGTACTCAAGCGAACTCGATAAGATAAGGAAGAGGACCGCAAAGGAGAGGGGCGAATAAGGGCCACCGGTTAGGAGGGAAGCGAAGACGGCTGTGACCTGGGTGAATGTCGATAGTTTTCCGAGTATCGTAGGGGTGGTGTCGGCCGGCTTCCCCGTAAGCCTCAGGAAAGAGATCGTACCGAGAAAGGCTACGTCCTTCAGAATTACGACTATGGCTAGCCACCAGGGGAGAAGACCGGATACTGCAAGTACCAGAAAAGCGGATGAGAGAAATAGCTTGTCGGCGAGTGCGTCCAGGGCCGCACCGATGGGGGTTTCCATTGAGAGCCTTCTGGCAAGGTAGCCGTCCAGCAGGTCCGTAGTGCCAGCAACCACCATAACGAGAGCCGCCTTATACGGGGCCCCGGAGGCCACAAGGAGGATAAAAACAGGGGCAAGAATTATCCTTAAGAGAGTAAAGAAGTTTGGAATATTCATAGCGCCATCAATCTATTTATGGATACCCTTATGGGAGCCAGTTGAAGTAACGCTTCTTCTCGCGTGTTACTGTCACACGCGGTAGTGTTATGAATATGGCGTCAAGGTTCCTCTGTATCCTCGGTTCAGTAGCGTCGAGGATGGATAGCTTCATCTGTTCAGTGTCGAACCTCATATCCGCCTCCTTCGTCTGATAGGCGGCGGCCCAGAGGCGCAGGCCGTTGGCCGCGTATAACTCGAATTTGCTCCCGACCCGGAGAGAGGCGTACTTCGAGAGGGAGTGTTTATCCCACGAGGTAACTGCGCCGTAGAGGACGGCGTCGGCTTTAAAGAGCAAAGCCGCCTCGGCGGGAGACATTTTATTTATTGCCTCGGCTCCCGTGCTGGAGTATATCTCGCCAACAGCCTCTTCGGAGATTACCAGGTAGTTCCTCTCGGTAAGCTTATTTATTATAACGGTGCGGAAGAGGGCCATGTCGTCATCCTCTGTCTCAACACCCCCAAGCCTCAGGAGTGCGATGGTGCGGGGAGCATGGGCGACGTACTCCGGAGAAACCTTATAGGAGACCTTCTTTGAGCACCCTGCCGCTGCTAAGAGCAAAACAAGTATTATCAGTAATTTTTTCATAGTTCCTTCTATCTAAAGTAAGCTAGCTAGTAACGCCCCCTCTTGCCCGCCTTTATGACGATCTTCTCCTGCCCTGCCGGTATAAGGGCGTAGTCCCCGGTATTTTTTATGACGGTCAGTTTTTCCATGAGCATGTAGGGGTTCCCCCAGACCTCGGCGGTTAGCACAATTTTACCCTTTGAAAAAGAATCGGCATAAACCTCTTTAACTATATCGACTGCGGAGACTGCGTCCCGTATCTTCTCGTACTCGCCGTAGTCCTTGATATCTATAAGGAGGATAGTCAGGAGCGAAGTGTTTTCAGAGGCGAAGCGAGCGGTTATGAAGAGGTCGTTTCTCAGGCTTTCCAGGTCTACATCGGCCTCTATCCACACATGGTAAAGCTCAATGCCCTGTCCCGGCTGTCCGATTCCGGTGGTTTCAAGGTCGTCAGTAGAATTCGTCTTACTTCCGAATATCGGGCCGTCCTCCAGGGTCATGGCGTCGTTTGGTTCTACCTCGACCGGGGGCCTTGGCGGAAGCTTCATACTGGAAGGCACGACGAGGTGTGTTATCCATCCATCGCTTAAAACCCTGTACGAGAGGATGTAATTAAGCGGGCTGCTGAGCAGCACTCGAGTATCCGCGTCCGGGTCCGGTTCGTTTATTCCTGCGGCTATAAGGGTCTCGTAGGCGCTGTTGACCGCCTCTGCGAGCGACATGTCGAGGGCTTTTCCCTTGAGTTCGGTCTCGTCTTCGAGCCTGTAGGAGACCCCCTCGGCGCTTACCTTAAGGGCGCCGGGGAAGTTTTTTGCGGCAGTGGCCGGTGATGAAAGCAGGGCTAAAAGAATCATCAGCGCGGGCGCTATGGTAATCGGGGTAAGTACTTTTAAGAAAAATTTCATTTAAGGTGCTCCTCTATAGCTGTAATCATACCGGAAATATCGGCCGGTGAAAACCATAAAATGTCCATGCTATTAAACCACGTCATCTGGCGCTTTCCGTAGTTTCTGGTGTGTTTCTTTATATCCGAGATCGCTTCACTAAGATTAGCGCCCCCGAGAAGGTGAGCAGAGACCTCTTTATACCCTAAACCAAGCATGGGTTTTAAGTCTTTTGAGTAGCCCTGGTCGAGAAGATTTCTTACCTCCTCGACTAGCCCGGCCTCTATCATCTGCTCCGTACGGTTGTTGATCCTCTCATAGAGCGTCTCCCGATCGAGCTTTAGCCCGATCATTAGAGTATCAAAGGGGCTCTCGTTAAAGCTATGACCGGCTTGAATCTCAGAGAGCGGCCTGCCGGTAAGGTAAAATACCTCTAAAGCCCGTATGACGCGTACCAGGTTATTGGGGTGAATGCGCGTGGCAGATACCGGGTCGGTAGATTTAAGCTTCTCAAATAAAGCCCCGGCCCCACCGGTAGCTGCCTCTTTTGTAAGGCGCTCTCTAATGGTCTTATCCTCGCCCGGGCCGGGGGCGAGTCCCATCGTTAGCGCCTTTATGTATAACCCCGTGCCGCCGGTTATGAAGGGGAGCTTGCCTCTACTCGTGATATCCTCTATGGCTCTGGTTGCGTCTACTCTAAAGCGCGCGGCGGTATACTCATCGCCGGGGTCTACGATGTCGATTAGGTGGTGCGCTACCCGCGCCCTCTCCTTGGCCGTTGGCTTGGCAGTGCCGATATCCATACCCCTGTAGACCTGCATGGAGTCGGCGTTTATTATCTCGCCGTTAAATCTTTCGGCTAGCTCAAGGGCCGCCTTAGATTTGCCGGAGGCCGTCGGGCCGCAGATTGTTACGATCTTTGTCATTTAAATACCGGTAAAGCTTCTATACTTTCTTAAATTTTATGCGATCCCCTAGCTCCTCTTAAAGAAGGCGTCTATTTCACCCCTCTTTAAGCGTTTTACCACCGGGCGTCCGTGCGGGCAGTGCGCCGCGAAGTCTATCTCGGAGAGGTCTTTTAAAAGAGACCGGGCCTCGGTGTCGGTTAAAGCGCGGCGGCCTCGTATAACGCTGTGGCAGGCTATACGCATTAAAATCTCTTCCATACGCTCCTCTATCCTAACGCTCGACGAATGTTCGGCGAGCTCTATTGCGAGGTCGGCTATTAGAGGGGCCGAGCTTTTGCCCGATAATAGCTCCGGTACGCTCTTTATAATAAAACTCTCTCCCCCGCGCTTCAAAGATTGCCCGAATGGGATTATCTCGAAGCCGAGTTTCTTTAACTCCGGTATCACCCCGGTGAGCGCGTCTTTTTCTTCCGGTGTTGTCTCCAGGCGTTCCGGGATGAGTAAGAGTTGGCTCTTAACCGACGATCCGGCAAGCTCCTGCTTTAAGCGTTCGAAGCGCACCCGTTCGGCTGCGGCGTGCTGGTCTATAAGGATTAGCGCCCCACCACCGCGCCAGGACTCGCATACCAGGAACTCACCGAAGAGTTGCCCCGTAACATCTAACTCAAGGAACTCAGGGTTAACTGTATCTTCGCTTGTCTTCGTCAGGCTTAGGCCCTCAGAAACGCCTTCGACGGGGGTTTTGTTTAGATTGTAAGAGGGCTTCCCTTTCATGCCGCCTGAGCCGTGAAGACCCCCTTCACCTGCTCTGTCTCTCCACTGCCTCTCAAGCTGCTCCCGCTCTGTAGAAGGCGCCCCCCCCCGCCACTCGCTAATATTCTCTGATGCGCCTCCTTCGGCTCTTCGGCCTCCTGGCGTAGGGTAGGTGTTGTAAATTGCCATCTTCTCAGCAGGGGTAGCAATACCGGCGTGAGAGGCCCCGGGCGTTGCTGAAGCGAGCGTCCTGTTTACCGCAGTCCTTACGGTGTCGAATATATAGCCCGGATTTTTAAGCCTTACTTCATTTTTCGCCGGGTGTACGTTAACGTCAACCTCGGCAGGGTTCATCTCTATAAAGAGGACGGTAAAGGGGTAGCGCCCCCTGTCGATTAGCGAGGAGTAGCCGTTAAGTACCGCGCGTGTTATGCCGGGGTCTCTTAAAGGCCGGTGGTTAATGTAGATAAATAACCCCTTGCCGGTCGGGTAGTTGAGCGTCGGCCTGCCGGTAAAGCCCGTTACCTTAAGGCCGTCTGGCATCTCTACCGGGTGAATTTCGAGGAGTTCGCGAGCGATGGCCCCGCCGAATATATCGGCTACCCGGTCAAGTAGCGTGCCGGGATGTGTCTCCAGGGTCGTTGACTGGCCGTGCGTAAGGGTAAAGCGTCTCTCCGGGTAGGCGAGCGCGATCTTTTTAAAGATATTGGTTATGCGGCCAAACTCGGTGCCGGGGGTCCTTAGGAATTTGGCCCTCGCCGGGGTATTAAAAAAAAGTTCCGCGACCTCTATGTCGGTGCCTGGCGCACACCCTGCCCTTGTAACCTCGGGCCCGTCTCCGCCGTAACTCCTTACGAGCGTACCTTCTATCTCTTCCCTCGTCCTCGTCTTAAGCGTAACCTTCGAGACGGCTGCGATGCTTGAGAGCGCTTCGCCTCGAAAGCCCATCGTGTTTATAGCGTCAAGGTCTTCATCTGTTGAGAGTTTGCTCGTTGCGTGGCGGACAAAGCTAAGAGGGGCGTCCTCAAAGGAGATGCCGGAGCCGTCGTCGGTTACGCGGACGAGCCTCTTTCCTCCCTCGACTATATGGACGGAGAGAGAGGTCGCGCCTGCGTCTACAGAGTTCTCCATTAGCTCTTTTACGATGGAGGCCGGTCGTTCCACGACCTCGCCCGCAGCGATCTTAGAGCTTAAGAGCTCGTCCATTACCTTTATTCTTTGTGCCAACCTGGTAAAATCCTTTTATCTCCGGAGACTGCGCCCTAACGCCTAGCCAACAGCGCGCCGAGCGGGCAGGGGGCGCACTTCGGGGTACTTCTCTTGCAAAAGTCCTTACCTGTCTTTACGATAAGGGCGTGGTACTCGTTATAGAGGGCCGTATCAGCCGCCAGCTCCGTTGTAAAGAGTTTTTGCATCTCGGCGTAAGTAGCGTCCTCGCCTGCCAGTCCGTGACGCGTTAGTATCCTCTTGGTGTAGGCGTCTATGACGAAGGCCGGTTTACCGGCCGCGTAGAGGACGATACAGTCGGCAGTTTCCGGGCCGATGCCGTTTATAGACAAGAGCTCGCTACGGAGCGTCCTAGTATCTTGAGCAAAGAGGCGGTTTAGGCTCCCCCCGTGCAGGTTAAAGAGGTGGTCGGTGAAGTTTTTAAGCCTCCGCGCCTTTACGTTAAAGTACCCGGCGGGCCTTATATGGGCCGAGAGGGCGGAGAGAGGCGCGCAGTGCATCTTCTCTGGCGTAAGGAGACCTGCCTTTTTAAGGTTTCGTATGGCGCGCCGGGCATTCGTCCAGGCAGTGTTTTGCGTGAGTATCGCGCCGGTTATCATCTCGAAACGCGTACGCCCCGGCCACCACCCCTGCGGGCCGAAGGCCGTATAGAGCAATTCATAGAAGGTAAGTAGCGTGCTTTCTTTCATAATCGGGCATAGTCAGGCGCGTTTGGAGGTCTTTGGTCTCTTCTTCTTGGTTTGAGTTTCAAAGGAAGAGAGGCGCGAGACCTCTTCATCGGTAAGCGGTCTATAGTCGCCGGACTTTAGCCCCCTTAACGTAATACCGGCAAACGATATTCTCTTAAGCTTTAGAACCGGATGCCCGATGGCCTGGCACATCTTCTTTATGAGGCGGTTACGCCCCTCGATGACGGTTATCTCAATCCAGGAATTCTCTGCGGTCTTCCTTACGAACCTGACCCTCGCCGGGGCGGTCATGCCGTCGTCGAGGCGGACGCCGTTTTGAAGGCGCTTAAGGCTCCTCTCGTCCGGGAGGTCGGATACCTTTACGAGATATCTCTTCGGCACCTTGTATCTGGGGTGTATGAGGCGGTTGGTGAGTTCGCCGTCGTTTGTAAGTATTATCGCCCCTTCGGCGTCGAAGTCCAGGCGCCCCACCGGGTAGAGCCTCGCCTTGATCTTCTTTATAAAGTCCGTAACAACGGGTCTCATCTCGGGGTCGGTTACGGAGCTTATTACGCCCCTGGGCTTATAGAGGAGTATGTAGTGCTTGGGTGCGGAGGATAGCGAGCCGGTTATTGCTTTCTTATCGACCTCAACCAGGTCTTTAGCCGGGTCGGCCTTAGCGCCGAGCTCGGTTACTACGCTCCTGTTGACGCGGACCCTGCCGTCCTCGATCATCTCCTCGGCCTTACGCCTCGACGTTATTCCCGCGTCCGCTATTATCTTCTGAAGTCGAATCTGTGCCATCTTTATCTTCTATTTCTTCCCTGGGCTCGCTTGCGGGCCCTTCTTCTGTATCTTCGGTTATGGTTTCACTCTCCAGTGGCTCGTTTTCGGGGCCACCGGCAATAGTATCGTCGTTTGTCTCTATCAATTCGTTAGTTGGGGTTGGTGTAGCGTCAATGCCGCCGTCCTCGTCGTCATCTAAGTCAGGTGAGTCAGACCCTTGAGCCTCAGCCTCCATATCGGCGTCGGCTTCACTCTCCGTCTCTGTTTGAAGCTCGAGCTGCGCTGCCTCCGTGTCGTCGTTTATATTTACTATCGGGGCATTTTCACCGTCAAGTAAGTCTTCGTCCGTCTCCGGCAATTCGATATCTTTTAGCGTAGGCAGATGGGAGAGGTCTTTTAAGTCGAACGCTTCGAGAAACTCCCTCGTCGTGCCGTATACGACGGGCCTTCCCGGGGTCTCTTTCCTGCCGGTTATCTTAATTAGCCTCCGGTCCATGAGCTTTTTTATCACGCCGCCGGAGTCCACGCCGCGTATCCCCTCAAGCTCACCCCTGGTGACGGGCTGCTTGTAGGCGATGATGGAAAGAGATTCCATAGCCGCCCTCGATATCCTTGGCGGTGCGGTCTTAAAGAGTTTTTTTATCCAGTGCGCGCAGGCGGTCCGGGTGCTTAGCCTGTAGCCGCCGGCGACCCTGTCTATTACTAGCCCGCCCGCTGCCTCCTCGTAGTCGCCCGTGAGCTCGCTTAGCGCTTCCCTTACGGTGTCGCGGTCCTCAGCTTCGAGGACGGAGAAGAGGCGGTCGAAGGTAATGGGGTGGTCGGAGGCGAATATCAACGCCTCTATTATGGGTTTTAGATCTTTTATTTCCATTCGTTTAATCGTCCGTTTCAGCTGTTGGGCCGTATTCGTCGAAGTCGCGGATTACCTCTTTGGTAGTATCCGCCCCCTCTTGCCGCTCAGGCGGCAGGTATACCCGTATTATCCCGTCGTCTGTCTGGTGAATGCGGATCATTACGAGCTTGCAGAGCTCAAGTACTGCGAGGAAGGTGACTATCACCTCCGCCTTCGAGCCGCCGAGAGGAAAGAGCCCGGTAAGCGTCGTGCTCTTCTTCTCGTCGAGGGTTTCGAGTATCTGGTTAATCTTATCGACGACCCGGAATTTTTCCGAGTCGATATCTATAGTATAGTCCTTTGGGATGTTCTTTATAACATCGCCCAGCGCGTCCATAAGGTCGAAGATGGAGAGGTTAACCAGGGCGTCTTCCCCCGCCCCGGCGGCAGGGTCGTCGAATGTAAAATCGTCGCCCCTGGTAAAGACGTCACGCCCGAGCAGACGGCGCTCGCCAAGCTCCTCGGCCGCCTCCTTGAACCTCTGGTATTCGAGGAGCCTTCGAACGAGTTCGTCGCGCGGGTCCTCCCCTTCATCCTCTTCTTCCTCCCCCTCGTGCACCGGGAGGAGCGTCTTGCTCTTTATATGCACGAGCGTAGAGGCCATAAGAAGGAACTCGCCCGCGACATTCAGGTTAAGCGTCCTTATCACATCCAGATACTCCAGGTACTCCTCCGTTATGACGGAGACCGGGATATCATATATATCCAGCTCGTTCTTCCTTATAAGGTGCAACAGGAGATCAAGCGGGCCTTCGAATATTTCAAGCGATACATTATATCCCATCTTTACTTATAAGCGTCAGGGTTAAAATTCCATACCCATCGCGCCCCTTACCTCCTTCATGGTGCTGGCCGCTACAACTCTTGCCCTCTTGTCGCCGGCACGTAGTATATCACATATAAGGGCAGGGTTCCTTGAGAGTTCTTCGCGCCTTTTACGTATTGGTAGAAGCTCTTCCTGGACCTTCGGTAAAACGCTCATCTTACACTCTATGCAGCCTATGCCCGCCGTAGTGCACCCGTCTTTAACCCAGTTAAGTGTCTCCTCCGAGCTGTGCATCTTATGAAATGACATGTAGACCGGACATATCTCGGGGTTACCGGGGTCGGTCTTACGCATCCTCGCCGGGTCGGTCTTCATGGTGCGAATCTTCTTTTCGACAACATCCGGAGCGTCCGAGAGGTAGATGGAGTTATTGTAGCTCTTACTCATCTTCCTGCCGTCGGTGCCTAAAAATTTCTGGGCGGGCGTAAGGAGTGTTTGCGGCTCCGGAAAGATTTCGCCGTAGAGAAAGTTAAAGCGTCTCGTTATCTCCCTTGAGAGCTCGACGTGAGGGGCCTGGTCTACGCCTACAGGGACCATGTCGGCCTTATAGATGATGATGTCGGCAGTCTGCAAGACCGGGTAGCCGAGGAATCCGTACGTGCCGAGGTCCTTATCACGAACTTCCTTAAGCTGTTCCTTGTGGGTAGGGTTCCTCTCAAGCCACGAAAGGGGGGTGATCATCGAGAGGAGGAGCGAGAGCTCGGCGTGCTCCTTGACCGAGCTCTGGACGAATATTGTGCTCTTCTCCGGGTCTATGCCGACCGAAAGCCAGTCTAGCGCCATATCTATTACGCTTTCGCGTATGCCTCCGGTGTTGGCGTACTCGCTCGTAAGCGCGTGCCAGTCGGCGACGAAGAAGAAGCATTCGTACTTTTCCTGTAGTTCAAGCCAGTTCTTAAGCACCCCGTGGTAGTGACCGAGATGGAGTTTGCCCGAGGGCCTCATGCCGCTCAGTACGCGTTTACCAATATCTGTCATAACCGTCGCGCCCCCCCTTAGAGCGCCTCCGCCGGGCCGTTTTAAAGGCGGCGGGTAATTTTAATAATAGTAT
>JAJCZG010000068.1 GCA_029262475.1 Deltaproteobacteria bacterium | reverse complement strand
TTCTCAAAATTTCTTAACATTTAAATTGTTTAGTGGTAGGTGAAGTCAGCATCCAGAGTGAATAGCTCTTCAATTGATTTACGGGTGTAGTGGGTATTTATTGTGACAATTCCGGATGGGTGTTGTCGATTATTGCAAGTTAGGCCGTAGGCAAATTAGCGTTCTGTTTTATCTCAGTCGCAGATGCCTTCTCTTTTAGCCCTGTCGAACTCGGAGCATTCTCCGAGTTCGCAGGAGACCCTCCAGTCACTGCACGCCCTTCTTCTATCCCCGAAGTGCTTGAAGTAGAGCTCCCCCCTTTGGCTGTAGGCATTGGTATATTCAGGGTCAATTTCAATGACCGTCGTGTAGTCTTCTATAGCCCGGCCATAGTTGCCGCTCTCCAGAAAGATATAGGCGCGCTTAATGTAGTGTGAGCTATCGTCCGGGTCGAGCTCGATGAGCATGTCGTAATCCGATATGGCACTCTTCCGGTTGCCCAGTAAGGCGTGGATACGGCCACGTTCGTAGTAGCCTCGAAGGTCGTTTGCGTCGAGACCTATTACAATATCGAAGTTCGAAGTGGCACCGTCGTAGTCGCCAAGGGCAAAGAGAGTTCTGCCGATAAAGAGGTGAGTCGAAAGGCTGCGGTCTCTAATAAAACCCTCCGAGTGACCGCATCGTCCCCGATTTCTGTTGCACCTTGAGATCATCTTATTATGGTATTTTAGCGCGATGTAATATTCGGTAAGAGCCCTGTCGTAGTCGCGGCTCTCATAAAACCTGTTGCCGAGGGTGGTATGGCGGTTGAATTTTTTATGGAGCGGCCCGGTGACG
The DNA here is from genome assembly GCA_029262475.1 of Deltaproteobacteria bacterium. GTDB lineage: Bacteria > Desulfobacterota > GWC2-55-46 > GWC2-55-46 > JAJCZF01 > JAJCZG01. The sequence goes on along the minus strand of JAJCZG010000068.1, from coordinate 4,353 downwards.
GCAGTGTGCCCGGTGTGGCCGGACGAACCGGGTGATGCGGTCTCGGCCGATGCGTACGAACCACCCGATATAAGGCTTAGCGTAAAAATTATCAAAGATACTAATAAAAGGCTCTTCATCTCATACCCCTTGAAATTTGAGACTGGCACTATGTCTTCTCGTCTCCCTTGAAGCCGATGCTCCTCTGCACCGTATCAGGGGGCGCCATGAGCGCCCTTATGGCGTCAAAGATCACCCGGAACTGATCGTCGTACTTCGTCTCAAGGCTGTGGAGCTTGCTTTCCAGTTCCTTGTGTGTGGAAAGGACTTCGCGAAGCTTCACAAAAGTCCTCATTATCTCGATATTGACCTGAACGGCCCTCTCGCTACGGAGGAGGCTTGAGAGCATGGCCACGCCCTGTTCGGTGAAGGCGTAAGGTGTGGCGCGACGAACCCCTCCCCATGTTGAAGTCACATTCTGTGATTTCAAGTTATCGAACTCTTCCTTGGTGAGCTGGAAGATAAAATCCGCCGGAAAGCGGTTCATATTTCTCTTTACCGCTTGTATTAGCACCCGAGGCTCCACCCTGTAGAGCTCCGCAAGCTCCTGGCTTAGCATTACCTTCTGGTTTCTGAGCATGTATATGCTCGCTTCGAGGTTCTTGATCGATATATCCATAGAGTCGTCTGCAGAGCTCCTGTCGTCCTTTTAACCTATTGATATTACTAATAAAACTTCGTAGGTTGTAAAGTCACAAAGTGTGATTTCAAGATTATTACCTATATAACGGCTAATAATCTTCTTTGGAGAGGATAATTAACGGATATATATAGTATATTTTATCACTATTATATGCAAAAAGTCGAGAAAATGTATTAGTTTTAGCTATAACATAGCCCTGTTTTTTAATGTGAAATCGGATCTTATTATGGATCTACTTACCATCCATACTCTTTTTAAGGGATATATGCCTTAAATCATTAATCTTATCAAGGTGTTACGGTACTATGGGAGATCTCCTGAAGGCGATGAATTGCCTTTGTAGAGTATTGGGGGGTATTTGAGAGGATGGGCGGGGCGTTTTGACTGTAAGGCGGGTGAGACGGGGGCCTACTTTCGGTTATTTGGCACGTTACTCGGCGAGCGCCTTCCACTTCGGGTCGAGCCCCTTTATGTAACTCAGGAGCTCGGATGAAAAGAGGGAGTAGGTCTCTATTTCGTCGTAACGGACCTTCGTGTGGTAATGCTGGAGCCTTAGTATGTCCCCGTCCGAGTACTCCGGGAGGAGGCCGGAGAAGATGAAACCGAGCCCTTCGAATATGGAGCACGCCTTCGGCGTATACGGATCCTTTAGCCGGAGGTCCAGGTACTGGGTGTTTAGCCCCTTACCTTCCAGCCCCACCAGTTTGGCCATAAGGCGTTTCTCTACGTCCCAGCCGTAGGTTATGATCTCTATGGTCGCGGTCTTATGGCATTTGTCGATAGTAAGATGTATCTCGGATTCTTTGGGGAGAGGGGGGTGGGCACCGTTTATGCAGTTCCTCTTTACACCGAGCCTCGAATAGAGGTTGGTGAGCATCTTCTTGTGGCTTGCAGGGAGGTAGACGTCGTACTCTTCTGCCTCTTTAAGGAATTTAAAGAAGGTGATGAGATTTCCCGCTCCTTCGAGCCCCTTTAGCAGTTGCACCGACCCCGGCGGCAATTCCCCGAGTTGAATCGCCGTCTCCTGAAAGTCGTACTGGAGGTTCGTACGCTGGCTCATGGTATGCATGGATACGGCGTCTCCGTAGAGGGCCGTAAAGCCTAGCTCCGTGGCGTCGTCAAGCATGCGTTCCAGGAGTTTCTTCATTAGCCCCTTTCTCCTGTACCTGGGGGTGACGACGGCTATTCCAATGCGCGCGACCCTGGCGTTCGGCCTCGGTACGAGGGCGAAGTGGGCTATGACCTCTCCCTTTCCGGTGACCGCAACATATGAGTGCATCCGCTTCTCCCGGTTCATTCGCTCTATCCTCTCAGGGAAGTAGAGGTCCTCGTTAAGGTAGGTGTACTTGTAGGTCTTGTAGATGCATTTGGATACCTGTACCGCCTCCTCCGGTCTCATGGGGCGGATGGTGCAATCAAAGTCTGTCGGGGGAAGTTCGCAGACGGTGTACGGGGTAAGTTCGTCGTTGGTAAAGATTTCATCAACGTGCTTCCCCTTCAGGTATTTTACGAGCTGGAGTTCTTTCCCGTCCCGTCCCCTGTTTATATAGGTGACGCGGTCCATCTTCGCTTCGATAATACTTAGGCCGGGTGTATCTTGATTCTTCTTTACGAGCTTGGATGAGTAGGGAAGCCCCTTGTCGTCGATATTTATCTTAAGACCGTCGCAAAATATCTCGAACTGGACCGTGAAGGATTCATGCTCATAGGGGTCGAAGGCGTGGGTGATTACATTCTCGCACGCCTCCTTCAAGGCCTCGGATATCTCTGCGGCCTCCTCACCGGAGAAGCCCGCGAGAGCGGAGACAGCCTCGCAGTATGTGAGGACAAGCTCTATATGGGCCGGGTCGTTAGGCACCGTCAGGGTGGAAATTCTGGTGGACATGGCGTGCTCCGTTAAAATTAAATAAGAAGACTCGCTCCTCAGTATAAGGCCGGTGAGTGGCTGGAGAGCCGTTAACTTAGTATAACAAAAGCGACGAAGAAGCCTCTGTAAATTTACCCGAGCTTTCTTTCTATGGTTAAGAGCGCCGCTCTCGCCATGTATGCCGCGCCGACGGCGAGCGCACTCTCGTCGATATCAAAGAAAGCGCTGTGCGCGGGAATGCTCTCCAGCCCCTCTTTTTGCGCTCCAACGCGCGCAAAGCACCCCGGTATCTTCTCCTGATAGTAGGAGAAGTCTTCGCCGCCCATATTCACATAGTCCGAATCTATTACGGCGCTGTCGCCCAGTAGCGACCTCGCGGCCTCCTGGGCGATGAGTGTCTCTTCCGGGGTATTGGTCACCGGTGGGTAGCCGTTCGTGATCTTCACGTCTACCTTCGCGTCGTGGAGCGAGCCAATGGCCTTTGAGATGCGTTTTATGCCGTTTAAGACCTTCTCCCTTACCTGGGGTTCGGTGGAGCGGACGGTGCCAAGCAGGCTCGCACTCTCGGCTATTGCGTTATGTATGGCCCCGCCCTCGATCTTACCGACGGATACGATAAGGGGATGAGCCGGGTTAGCCTCCCTCGATACTATGGTCTGAAGGGACATTACGAGCATACTCGCAACGACTATGGCGTCCACGGCGTCGTGGGGCTGGGCCGCGTGCCCGCCCTTTCCGCTTATACATATCTCGAATTTATCTGTATAGGCGGAGATCGGCCCTTTCTGGAGCACGAGCTTGCCGGGTTTAAAGTGCCTGTCCAGGTGGCATCCGAATATCGCATCCACACCTTCGAGTTTGCCGGATTCGATAATCTTTAGCGCCCCGGCGCCGCCCTCCTCGGCCGGTTGAAAGACGAGGAGCACCGTTCCGTCTTCGAGTTTATCTTTTAGGAGCGCCGCAGCCCCCAGGAGCATAGCCACGTGTCCGTCGTGCCCGCATGCGTGCATGACACCCGGTATCTTCGAGGCGAATGGAAGCCCGGTCTGCTCTTGAATAGCTATGGCGTCCATATCGGCCCTCAGGGCCACCACCGGCCCTTTTCCGGAGTTGGAGGTGATCTTTCCGACGATGCCCGTTACTCCGACGCCGGTTTCGTGCTCGATACCGAGCCTCGTAAGCTCCTCGCTTATGACGGCCGCCGTCTTCACCTCCTTATAGTTAAGCTCCGGGTACATGTGTATCCGGCGTCTTATATCAACGATATTCTTAAAGATTTCTTCAGGCATTATATTGTAGCCGGTGGTATCCATTTCAAAAGATCCTTTCATATACGTTTTAGATTGGTCAAAATATGAGCGGACGGTGCTTAAGGCGCTTTGGGTATTGGCTCAGGCGCCGTATCATGGACCCTCATGGAAGGAAGGGCCCCCGCCGGTAATGGCCGCCGCGCCTCTCTCTAATATAGCAGTAAATTTATTTCAGGACAAATCTTTTAGCATGAGCAAAATCAAGGCGTATCAGAGCGCCCGAAGACTTAATGTCCCGCGTGCTTTCTTTAGGTATTTATACGGTGATTAATCAAGCGGCGACGCGCACTTGCTGTACCTTGACTGCTTTATACAATACTGCTACAATGACGAAAATTTGACGTCTAATCTCGGGTAGAGCCCTCCGTTAATGCTATTTAACTCACATATATTCATCTTCGTCTTTTTGCCCATAGTCCTTGCCGGTTTTTACCTGCTAGGGCGCGGTGGAGGAAGAAGTAAGGCCATGGGGTTTCTCGTTCTCGCCTCTCTCG
>JAJCZG010000067.1 GCA_029262475.1 Deltaproteobacteria bacterium | reverse complement strand
AGGATAAGGATAGCGCGCTCTTAAAAGAGTACATAGACTTGGTCTACGACCAGGCTTTGCTCCTGGAGGGCTCGAAGCCCAGAGACTCGGCGAGTTTTGTAAAGACCGTCTCGAAGATCATGACCGGCAATGCCCGGTGCGGAGCTTAACGCCTTAGGTTAATTGCTTTACCCCCACCCCCCGGCGCTTTAGCGCCGGGGGGTTTTTTAATGATAGTTACGTCGGTATGATGTCAGGATAATTATTTTTAGGGGGTGAGCTTAATCTTCGAAGACTTAAAGAGCGTCTATTAAGCTATTGTATCCATTTGGGCAACCATACCCCCCCTCCCCCTTTTCCCTTCCATTTTGTGGGGTTTTTTTGTTATGATATTCGCTTAATTAAACTGGAGAAAACGTAAGGCGTGAGTAGCAATATAAATAAAGATACGGGCGTTGGGGTGCTTAACTGCCAGGAGATAGAAAGGCTTATCTCAGGTGAGGTCATTACCGCCGCTGAGCCCATAGCCGACGGGCAGATTCAACCCGCTAGCCTTGACCTTCGCTTAGGTACTAAGGCTTATAGGATACTATCGAGCTTCCTCCCGGAGAATCACGGCGTGGAGGAGAGGCTCCGCATGAAGGACCTCCACGGTTCGGATATCATAATGTACGAGCTCGATATCCCCGCTGACGGCGCAATTCTCGAAAAGAATAACGTCTATCTTATCCCCCTGATGGAGGCCCTTAACCTCCCTGAAGACCTCCGGGCGCGCGCCAACCCTAAATCCACCACCGGCAGGCTCGATATATTTACCAGGGTTATAACCGATAGAAGCCACCTCTTCGACAATATAGCGAGCGGCTATAAGGGCGGACTCTACCTGGAGGTGATGCCGAGGAGCTTCCCGATAAAGATAAAGGCGGGACAAAGGCTCGTCCAACTGAGGCTCACCAGAGGCAGCAGCGACTATACCGTCCCTGACGATCAGCTCATGGAGCTTCACGCGGGACAGGGCGTACTCTTTAACGAGGACGGCTCCATTGTGTCGGCAAGTGATATCAGGATAAATAAGGGCGTTTTTATGAGTGTTGACCTCTCCGGCGATAACCCCGCGGGTGTAGTCGCATACAAGTCCCGAAAAAACAGCCACTACGTCGATATGAGCCTCGTAAACCATTATAATATAGAAGAATTCTGGGAACCTATACATAAAAATACCATAAAGGATACCCTTATACTTGAACCCGAAGAGTTCTATATCCTCGCCTCCAAGGAGCGTATTAGCATCCCGGAGATGTATGCCGCAGAGATGGTCCCGTATGAGGCTGGCTCCGGTGAGCTACGCACCCACTACGCCGGCTTCTTCGACCCGGGTTTTGGCTACGGCAGGGCCGGGGAACTAAAGGGAACGAAGGCGGTCCTTGAGGTAAGGGCCCACGATGTACCCTTTATGATTACCGACGGTCAAAAGATTTGTAAGCTCAACTTCGAGAAGATGGCCGCAGCGCCGAGCATGCTCTACGGCGCGGATATCGGCTCATCGTACCAGGGGCAAGGTATTAAACTCAGCAAACACTTTAAAGATGGTTAAGCCCGTAGAAGAAAAAATAGGTTTTAGTCTAAGTAAGGAGGTTGCGGGGCTGATAGTTCTCGCTATCTCCTTCTTCGTGGGCGCGGCGCTTTACTCCGAGAGAGACGGCCTTAACTGGGTAGGTTCGTTTGGGACATCGTTTTCGTGGGTTCTGACCTCTTTGCTCGGTTACGCCTCCTACGAGATACCGCTCCTTCTCTTATTCATATCCCTTAAGCTCATCATAAAGCGCTACGTCAGCCTCAGTACGCTCACTGTAGTCGGGTTAGCGATATTTCTCGTTTCAACTGCGGCAATATTTTCGCTCTTCGGATCTGATCCGTCGGTAATGGGAGGTATGGCCGGGGCGTTTATAAGCGGCGGCCTTATGAACTATATCGGCATAGCCGGGGCCTTCATAGTTCTCATAACTCTAGTGATAATTGCCATAATAGCAATGACCGGGCTGTCGTTTGTTCATACCGTCGGAGCGGTCATTCTCTTTATTCTGAGCCTCGCTTACGGGATAGTAAAGACACTATTCGATATGATCTTCGGCAAAAAGAGCGAGCCGGAGCAAGAGGCCGAAGCCGGGAAGACCGCCCGAAAGAAGAAAAAGGCCCGCTCCGAACCCGCTATTATTACGTCCTCTACCGCGCCGGTAACCGAAGAGCGCGCCCCCAAGGGTGGAGCGTCCGCAAAGGCATCTACAAAAGACTCCGGGGAGGAGGTAAACTTCCTTAAGCCAACGGGGCATTACAGGCTCCCTCCGCTCTCGCTCCTCTCTAGGCCGTCGGCTGATGACGGAAGGCTAGACAAGAAATTCCTCATAGAGAATTCAAAGATACTCGAAAAGAAACTGCGCGACTTCGGTGTCGAAGGCGAAGTCCTTGAAGTGAGGCCGGGGCCCGTCGTTACGATGTACGAGTTCGAGCCAGCGCCCGGGATAAAGGTCGGTAAGATCACTAACCTTTCAAACGACCTCGCCCTGGCCATGAAGGCCACCTCCATAAGGATAGTCGCCCCGATACCGGGCAAATCCGTCGTCGGCATTGAGGTCGCCAATACCGATAGGCTCTCCATCTGCTTCCGTGAGCTCCTCGAATACCCAACGTTTCAAAAGAGCCACTCCGCCCTGAGTGTCGCCATAGGTAAGGAGATATCCGGTACCCCGTATGTCGGGGATTTATCAAGGATGCCGCACCTTCTGATTGCCGGGGCCACGGGCTCGGGTAAGAGCGTATTCGTAAATTCACTGATCTTAAGCATCCTCTATAAGGCTACGCCGGAAGACGTCAGGTTTTTAATGATAGACCCGAAGATGCTTGAGCTCTCGGCATACGAAGGTATCCCGCACCTCTTAACACCCGTCATCACCGATCCGAAGAAGGCGACGGGGGTACTTAGATCAATCGTCCACGAGATGACCAAGAGATATAAGCTCATGGCCGACCTCGGCGGAAAGTCGATAGAGACCTACAATAGCCTTGTTAAGGATTTAAAGCCCGAAGAGCGTAAAAAAGAGGTCGGGGAAGACGGAGCAGAGCCACTTGAGCACGTAAAACTCCCCTATATAGTGGTAATAATTGACGAGCTCTCGGACCTTATGATGACCTCGGGTAAAGAAGTGGAGGAGTGTATCGTCAGGCTTTCACAGATGGCGAGGGCGGCGGGCATCCACCTGGTCGTTGCCACGCAGCGCCCGAGCGTGGACGTAATAACCGGACTCGTCAAGACGAACTTCCCGGCGAGGATATCTTTTAAACTCCCCTCAAGGACAGACTCACGCACCATACTCGACGCCGGGGGAGCGGAAACACTCCTTGGCTCCGGCGATATGCTTATGCTCCCGCCCGGCAGGAGCGAGCTTATAAGGCTCCACGGCCCCTACGTCTCTGAAAAAGAGATAAAGGGGGTGACGGATTTCCTTAAAAAACAGGGCACGCCCACATATGATATGGATATAGCCGAGGCGCGCTCCGTAGAGCTTACCGCAGACGAGGAAGACCTAGGCGAGGAGTTTATGCAGCGCTACAGGGAGGCCGTAGAGATGGCTATGGACCTTGAGATGATAAGCACCTCTTATATACAAAGGCGCTTTCGGATAGGTTATAATACGGCGGCAAGGATAGTCGAAAAGATGGAGATGGACGGTATCGTCGGCCCCTCGCAGGGGAGCCGCCCGAGGGAGGTGCTTAAGCGCTCATGATAAATAATAATAAATTTTCAAAGGGTTTTTTTATATTAGCTATTCTCGCGCTCGTTTTATTAGCGCCGTCATCGGTAGAGATGGCGCAGGCCGTGGATAAGGCCCCGTCCCCCTCTATTGGCGAGATAACGCGCTCCATTCAGGCCAGGTACGAGAATATACTTACCTTTTGCGCCGATTTCACACAGGATACCTTCCAAAGGGCTTTAGACGAGACAGAGACCGTAACCGGGCGCGTCTACTTCGAAAAGCCCGGAAAGATGCGCTGGGACTACGACAATAAAGAGAAGGTAATAGGCGACGGCGAGTTCATTTGGCTCTATCAGCCGGAGCTCGGACAGGTAATAGAGAGTACAGTCGAGGAAAGTACCCCGAACCTCGCAATGGACTTTCTCTCCGGCGTAGGTAACCTGAGTAAGGACTTCCATGTAAAGAGCGCCCCGGGCCCAGGCGGCGGTCTATACCGCCTTGAGCTTACGCCGAAGAAGGCCATGAGTAACGTAAAAACACTCTTTATCGACGTAAATAAGGAATATCTCCTCGTAAGTACCATCGTAATGGATCCATTCGGTAATGAGACGACCGTGACATTTAGCGATATAACGACCGGTACCGCAAAAGAAGGTAAGAGCTTTGAAGAGGGTTTCTTCGGCATAGGGGATATAAAGGGCGCGCGCGTCGTTAGGCCGTAGGGGCATTAAAGTAAGAGTCAAAAAGAAGGAATTTAAGGAGGATATATACTATGGCATCATTCGATATAGTTTCAGAGGTTGATCTTCAAGAGGTCGATAACGCCGTCAACCAGGCCACACGCGAGATGGGGCAGCGCTACGACTTCAAGGGGTCCAAGTGCGAAATAGAGTGGGACAAAAAGGGCGAGCTCATTCTCACTGGCGACGACTATAAACTGAGCGCTGTTACTGATATTCTCCAGACCAAGCTCATAAAGCGCAATATATCCATAAAAGCCCTTAAGTACGGGGATATCATAGACGCGAGCGGCGGGCTGAAGAAACAGACCATCACCTTGCAGATGGGCATAGACAAGGAAAATGGCAAAAAGATCATAAAGATCATAAAAGAGTTGAAGACAAAGGCCCAGCCGCAGATAATGGACGAAAAGGTCAGGGTAACCGGCAAGAAACTAGACGACCTGCAAGAGATAATTGCCGAGCTAAAGTCAAAAGACCTGGAGATAAGCCTCCAATTCGTCAACATGCGCTCCTAGCCCGGACTAGACCGGTTTTAATTCGCGCAATGAGACGCAGGGTGGTTTATCCGTTCCTTTTCCACGCGGCGGATGCTGTGGGATAATTAAAAAACTATCGACGCGTACGCAGAGCCGTGGCTCTAGTGAGGCGGTGTGTTGCGCGACTTAAAACCACACTGGTGTGGGTGCATGGGACTTCGACTTATAATAGACGGTTATAACCTTAATAAGCACCCTCTCCTCTCCGGGTAACTTCGACATGGATATAGAGGCTGAGCGAGAAGATCTCCTTAAAAGGCTCGATCTCTACAGGCGGATTAAGCGCGTTAGTATCACAGTTGTCTTCGACGCCACGGGCACAGGTAACCTCCGGCGCGGGGCTGATAAGTATAAGGGCATAAAAATAATCTTTTCGCGCGGCGGCGAAGAGGCGGACGCCATTATTAAGGATATGGCGAGAGAGGGCGGCACGGGGCTCACTATCGTCACTTCAGATAGGGATGTCGCCGGCTTCTCTGAAAATGCCGGGGCCGTAGTCATAAGCTCTCCGGAGTTCGCCGAGCTCCTTTATATGGCCGAGTACGCGGATATGAAGGGGGTTACAGAAGATGACGATGAAGAAGGCATAAAGGACAAAAAGAAAGGCCCCGCCAGAAGGAACCCCAGAAAAGAGAGAAAAAAAGCGGGACGCCTTAAAAAACTCTAGAATAGCTACTTACCCTGCTTTACTTCCCAGGCTTAAACCCTCGTTAAATCTTTATCCAGCCCTGTCGATAACTTAAGTAGGGTGTGCATTGAGGCACGCCCTCATTTTTGTAAGATAATCAATGAAAAAGGTATATATGATCGGGATTGTTGGAACTATCGCACTAATGTTATCGAGAGCCATGCTCCGTTATGTTGCTGTAAGAAGGACGCTTGCCGTAGCCACAACCCTTATGGCGTTTACGGTCTTCTGTCCAGGCGACCTTTCGGCCGGGAGCGGGCCCGAGAGGGAGATTACCCTGTACAGGCTCGGCACACCGATAAAGTTCGGCGATGGCGAAAGCTCCGGATATTATAAAAAATCCGGCTGGGGCGAGGCAGGAGACGGTTATACCTGGACAGAAGGAAGTCGCTCGTCTCTTCACCTTCCGCTCGCTACTATGGATATGCCGACGGGCGTAACCATCAAGGCAAAGCTAAAACCCTTTCTAATACCGAAATACGTAGAAAGCCAGCTTATAGAGGTCTATGTAAACGGCGGCCAAGTGGCCCGGTGGGTTGCGAAGGGCTCTAAGGTAAGGGACTTTGAAATTAGAATCCCCGGCAGGACTCTTAAGAAAAGGCCGGTCGTGGAACTGGAATTCAGGATACCGGAGGCTGTCTCCTCTCTGGACTTCGCCGCAGGGAGCGACGACAAGGCCCACGGCGCTGCATTCTATGAGGTCATCATTTATTAATGGTAAACGCCTGAGAACGGCGTCACCGTTTACCACCTCTCCCCTGCTAAGAGGCGTCTGACCGTCCTGCAGCAAGCAGTCTTCGCTTAAACAATTTTTCTATTTCAACTGCAAAAAAGACAACCGATGCCATGGCCAGTGTAAAAATGAGTTCATTGAATGAAAGAGCTTCGGTCTTGAATATCGGCTGAAGAAAGGGAATATATATCGTCGCCATCTGAAGGGCAAAGGTCAGAAGAACCGCCCCGAGCAGTGGTTTGTTTGAGAAGAGACCGGTTTTAAAGAGCGATTCCTTCTCCGATCTTATGGCCAATACATGACCCATCTGGCTCAGGCAGAGAACGGTAAAGACCATCGTCTGCCAGTGTCCATCGGGCATCCTAATAGCCCACGCCTGCGTGAAGACGGAGATTGACCCCATAAGAAGCCCTACCCAAATCATATGTATACCAAGTCCGTGCGCAAAGATGCTCTCCTGAGGATGCCGGGGCGGCCTTTTCATTATGCCTCTTTCTTCGGGCTCTGCCGCGAGGGCAAGGCCGGGGAGCCCGTCTGTCACAAGGTTAATCCATAGTATGTGAATGGGCAGAAGGGGTATGGGAAGTCCGAAAAAAGGCGCGAGGAATATGGTAAGTATCTCACCGGAGTTGCTCGTCATCGTATATTTGATGAATTTGCGTATGTTGTCGAATATCCTTCTGCCGTCTTTTACCGCCTTGACAATCGTTGCGAAATTATCATCGAGCAGGATCATGTGGGATGCCTCCTTAGAAACATCCGTTCCTGTAATGCCCATGGCAATCCCGATATCCGCCCTCTTTAAGGCTGGCGCGTCATTAACGCCGTCCCCCGTCATTGCGACAAAGTGCCCCCTATCCTGAAGGCCTTTCACGATCTTGAGTTTCTGCTCAGGGGCGACCCTCGCATAAACCCTTATATGCTCGACGTTTTCCTCAAACTCTTCCATTGACAGTTTTTCCAGCTCCCTGCCAGTTATTACCTCCTTAGAGCCATCCTCTATAAGGCCGAGCCTCATCGCAATCGCCCTGGCCGTAATTGGATGGTCGCCCGTTATCATCACAGGTTTTATCCCAGCCGTTTTACATATCGATATGGCTTCTTTCGCCTCTTCTCTCGGTGGGTCCATTATGCCGACAAGACCCAAAACAACAAGCCCGGTTTCTACATTTTCTGCGGAAATATCTATCGGAAGTTCTTCCCACTTCCTCATGGCCAGGCAGAGCACCCTTAGGCCGTCGGCAGCCATCCGGTCGTTTAACCTATGGAGCTCGTCCATATCCAGAGGTTTTACTCCCTCACTTGTAAGGATCGCGTTTGACTTTTCTGTCAGGACCTCAATGGCCCCCTTTGTGATGGATATAAAGTCACCCTCCTCGCTCGAACACCTATGGAAGGTGGTCATGCACTTCCTGTCGGAATCAAAGGGGATCTCTGCGACCCTCGGAAGATCCTTCTCAAGCGCCGACTTATCGAAGTTGTTTCCTGCAGCGGCGTTATACAGTGCTACCTCCGTGGGATCGCCTATAATACAGCCGTCATGACCCGTATGAGCATCGTTACTGATTGCCATGGCAGCCATGAAGGTATGAGCTGGTGAGCTCGTTTCTCTAAGAAGGGTATTACCGAAAGCCGGTTTCTTGCCCTTTATAAGCCTACCGTCTACGTAGAACTCCTCCACGGTCATCTTGTTCATCGTCAGCGTACCGGTCTTATCGGAGCAGATGTAGGTTACAGACCCGAGAGTTTCAACGGCGGGGAGCTTCCTTATTAATGCGTTCTGCCTGACCAGCTTTCTCGCACCGAAGGCAAGCGATATAGTTACCACCGCGGGCAGGGCCTCAGGGATTGCAGCAACTGCAAGCGAGATGGCAGTAAGGAGCATAAGCAGCGGGGGCTCGCCCCTGAAGACACCAATTAAGAAAATTACCGCGCATATGACAAGTACGGCTATGGCGAGCCACTGCCCGAAGTTTGCAAGCCTCTTTTGAAGCGGTGTCTTTACCTCCTCTTCCTCTTGGAGCATAGTGGCAATTTTGCCGAGCTCGGTCTCCATTCCCGTTGCCACCACTATCCCTTTACCGCGACCATAAGTGACAAATGTACCATTATACGCCGAGTTCTTCCTGTCGCCGACAGGTAGATCTCTTTCATGTAGCACATTGGTATGTTTTTCTACCGGCATGGATTCCCCGGTAAGGGCTGCCTCCTCTACTTTTAACTGGGCGGTCTCCATGAGCCTCATATCCGCCGGAATAACCCTACCGGCCTCAACGAGGACAATATCTCCTGGGACGAGTTCCGAAGCCGGAATATTAGAAGAGTTGCCGTCTCGTATGACCACGGCGGAGGGTGCGGCCATCTTCTTAAGGGCCGCCATGGCCTTTTCCGCTCTGTATTCTTGGACGAACCCTATGACCGCGTTGAGGACGATGATTACCACAATAGCTATTGTATCCGACACTTCCCCGATAATACCGGATATGATAGCGGCGATAATAAGGACGATGATCATGAAGTCCTTGAACTGGTCGAGGAACATATCTAGAGGGGTTCTCCTCTTTTTTTCATTCAGTTCATTCGGACCGTACTCATCGAGTCTTCTGGAGGCCTCTTCCGAAGAAAGACCCCCAAGGGATGACCCAAGCGAACTAACGACCTCGTTTATGTCATTTTGATGCCAATGCATAACCCCTCTTTTACCTCTCTTCTAGAAGGTTGCTAAAAATTTGGACCACTGTTTCACCGAAGTATCTGATCTCTATATACCTCTCGGTCTGAATAATGCCCCTGACTTTCAGAGTAATTTCACCTCAGCACGAAACCGGTTTCAAGAAAATCAACCAATGGCGGCAGACCAGTAGGTTTTGTCATGAAGCTCAGGACAAAAGCCCTGGAGAACCTGGCAGCTTCAGCCAAAGCACTAACAACCCACTAAAATCAATGGACACCCAGCTCTTCAATATTCATGGTTTAAGGTCGTTTTGACGACAAAATTGATACAGGCTAGCACAGTTAAATTATATTCTAATTCTCGGGTGTTGGGCAAGTAATATCGGAATGGTGAGGAGATCATGGCGGCCTGCACGCTCTTTGCCTACGCCGTCGAGCTCTATCTCCTGGACGGTTCTGTTGATAGGGCCCGCACAATCGCCTTTACGGTGCTCGTCTTCTGCCAGAAGTTTCATATCTACAACTGCAGGAGCCAGTGGTCATCGGCCTTTAAGCGCGGAATATTTTCTAACAAATTCCTTAACCTCTCCGTGCTCTTTATATTCCTTTCGCAGATTGCGATTATCTACGTTCCTGGGCTCCGTGAGATATTTAGGGTAACGGTGCTGGCCCCTTCGGACTGGCTTTTGATCTTCGCGGTGGCTGTGCAGCCGCTCATCTGGATGGAGGTCGTTAAGGCCGCTGTGCGCAAACGCGGCAGGGAAAACGGTGT
>JAJCZG010000066.1 GCA_029262475.1 Deltaproteobacteria bacterium | reverse complement strand
CGAAGAGGAGAGCGCGCGCAGCGAGCTGTCCGTACCCTTGCGTATCTCTTCGTATTCCTTCATACTGTTGTCAATGGCCTCGGAACGTTCCTGGATTCCGGTCATGGTCTTATCAACTTCAGTCAGGGTCTGGCTTAGTTTGCGCCAGAAAGGCGTCATTTTGGCAAGTAACTTATGGCGCTTGTTTGTGGCCTCACGGTACTCGCTCATGGCCTTTTTGTGCTGGCCTTCAAGTGTCGTATGGATGGTTCCGAGTATCTCGGAGACCATGGCATCTCCGGTGTCGGGTATCTTGGCTACGGTACTTACCGCGTTTATCCATGTTGGCGGCGAGGGGGGGACTTCCGTGCTCTCGCGATAGTCCTCGTCAATGCGCGATACCAGGTTGCTAAGGCTCCGGTTTAGCGCCGGATACCCGCTAAGGTCGCGTTTAACCACAAGGTCAACCCTGTGAAACTCACGCTCAAGTTGCCGCTCCACCGTTTCCTTGCCTCTTGCGAGAAGAACCTCTCGATTCCTGTGTTGCAGGCCCTGCTCGGCCCGCAGTATGCTCCTTGCGGCCAGACGCAGGGCGTGATCAATAACGCGCGCAAGCGACAGTATGGTTTTGTGCGCCTGGGTTCGTCCCAAGTACATAAGGGCAACCAGAATCACCACCCACACGAGGATGGAAAGTGTCGGCATGCCGGGCCAGATTGTGATGAGCCTTGAGAATGTCATATTGACCTCCCTGGATTAAGTTTATACCCGAGCTTCTTGGGATGCTTCGAGTTTTTGATATATACGGGAATCCTAATGTATATGTAGAGGGTTAGATAAAAAACAGGAAAGCGTTGTTATGAAGTATGTTATAGATAGTATTACCACAGGTGCAACCCGCTTACAAGCTAAAAATAATTTGAATAGAGCTTGCAGCGGTCATGTGTTTGGTGGGGTGCAGACCCGGAGAGTCAGAAGAGTAACGTCAGTCTTATTTAGTTAGAATATTTGAGTGACCTGCCCCTCCAAGGCATAAGTATATCGGAGAACTCTAATTATGACTGCTACTATTATACGGGAGGGTCACACCCTCCGGAAAAGTTCACTTTTACCAATCTTTCATGGTCTCCTGCCTGCCTGAAATATAAAAATCTCATTTGTAGAATAAATTTCTATACTTGTACTTTACTATATGTTAACTTGCCTCACAGGAGACAAAACCGGTCTCTTTGGTCCTATTCACATATTCCAGCTATTAACACACCCCTATTCAGGAGGATAATGGATATGTATCAACGCGCAAAACGTTTCGTCCACGCACCAGCCGCACTTATTATCTTCTTCGCACTACTAATATTCGGTACTGACAATGCATTTGCCGAGAAACGTTACTTCGAGATGTCCATCGATGAGGTAACAATAAAGGTACATCCGCAGCTTACATACACCGTCTTCGGTTTTAACGGCCAGGTCCCGGGGCCGCTAATACACGTTAAGGAGGGCGACGAGCTGACGATTAAGGTCACGAACCTTACGTCCCTTCCGCATACCGTCCACTGGCACGGCATATATAATAACTGGCAAAACGACGGGGTGCCTAACGTTACCCAGCCCGATATCAAGCCCGGGGACTCATTTACCTATACCTTTATCGCGGAGCCGACGGGCTCGCTCTGGTATCATTGCCATGTAAACGTCAACGAGCATGTGGCATACAGGGGCATGTGGGGGCCTCTTATAGTAGACCCTGCCGAGCCGGCAAAAATAATAGTGGATAAAAAGCCCAATAAAGAGTTCATAATGATGTTCAGCTCGTATGCCTCCTCCTGGGCGGCAAAGCCGGGCTTCGGCGGCCTTCCGGACGATGTGCCGGACTACTTCGCCATGAACGGGCGCGCCTTCCCGAATACGCAGCCCATAAGGGCAGAGGCCGGAGACGTATTACGGCTAAGGCTCTACGGAGCGGGCGGGGAGACCCATTCCCTCCACACCCACGGCCATCACTTTACCGTAACCCATAAGGACGGCTTCCCCCTGCCAAGCCCCTACAAGGCGGATACCATAAGGGTCGGCCCCGGCGAGCGCTACGATATCATCCTTGAAGCCAATAACCCCGGAAGGTTCATCATACACGACCATGTAGACGTGCATGTTACAAACAAGGGCAAATACCCGGGCGGCCCGATAACTATCATCGAATACGAAGAGATACAACGGGATGACGACTGGTATGCGTGGAAGGATAAGGTCTACGACGGTAACTATTTTTACCAGGAGTCCATTACAAAGGGATACGGCCTCTTTAATCACGAAGGACACAAAGGTAAGCCCGTAAAGAAAAAGAGGAAGAAGAGAGGAAAAAAGAAGAAGGGAGCGGAAGAGAAGTAGATGGTCTTTATAAGATACATGACGGCAAGGTTAGTTCTTCCGGCTCTTTTTTGCGTGCTCTTGACCTCCGGGCCAGCCTACTCGGAGGGCCCTCTGGACGAAGGCATGGGGCTCCTAAATAATAAGTGCGCCGATTGCCACGATTTAAAAGGTCCGGCCGCAGCTACTCTTGAAGATTTCCTCTCCAGAAAAGGGCCTGACCTCTTCTATGCCGGAGTGAAATACCGTAAGGAATGGCTCTCGCAGTGGCTTGTGAGCCCTAAACGCATTCGTCCGGCCGGGTTCAGATACTCCGAGAATATAAAGAGAGTCTCCGGTGAAGACGACATGGTGGACTTAGGCGCACTTAAGCCGCATATGGCGCTCTCCCGGGAAATGGCAAAGCTCGCAGCCGCTACGCTTATGAGCTTTAAGGCCAACGAAGAGCTCGTAAAGAAGAACGCGCTTACGGACGCACCGGCGGACGCTTTTATGGGGGAGCTTAACTTTGATAAGTTCTCCGGTTGTCTCGCATGCCACGAGATAGAGCCCGAATACGGCGGCGTAAGCGGGCCGGAGGTATATACCATCTCCGAGAGGCTTCAGCCGGATTTCATCTATAGCTACCTGAAGAGCCCGCAGAGCTTTGACCCGAAAACCTTTATGCCGGATAAAGAGCTTAGCGAGAATTTCTTGCAGATACTTACCAAGTTCATGTTAACTCTTGAAGAGGACGAAGAAGATGATGAAGGGGAGGGCGAATGACTCTTATTAATAGATCCGTTGCCGGAGCGCTTCTCTTCTCCGCTGCCTTTATTTTCCTTACCTCTCTAAGCGCTTACGGGGTTGACGCCAAGCTCATCTACCGTACCTACTGCACTCAGTGTCACGGACTCGATGGCAGTGGAAAGGGCGTTAACACCGAGTCCATGAGCGTACAGCCGAGAGATCATACCGACCCCAAAGGCATGAGCGCGATATCCGACGCCCAGTTAAGGAAGGCCATTGCCAAGGGGGGGTTATCCGTTTCAAAATCGGTACTCATGCCGCCCTGGGGGGCGACATTTAACGATGAAGAATTAGACGCGCTTGTGAGCTATCTTAGAGAGCTTTGCAAGTGCAGCGAGTGAGATTAAATAGAAATCCATACTAGATACAACTAATTTAAAGGAGGTTCATTGAGATGAAAAGTTCCCTGAAGGCGGCTCTAGTCGCCGTATTCATGACCGCACTTCTGGCCAGTGCCGGGGTTGCCATGGCAAAGACCGTAAAGGTAAACCTTACGAGTCAGGAGATCGAGTGGCAATACGATAACGCCGGGTCCACTATGACGGCTTTTACCTTTAACGGCTCCATACCCGGCCCGGTCGTACGCGTAACCGAAGGCGATACCATCGACTTCGTACTCACCAACGACAAAGATAACAAGAATTCTCATTCCATAGATTTTCACGCCGCCAGGGTGAACGTCCTTGAAGAGTTCGCTCCGATAAAGCCCGGAAAAGAGAAGAAGTTTAAGTTCAAGGCGACAAAGCCCGGCGTATTCTTCTACCACTGCGGCTCCTCTCCGATGCAGGAGCATATTGCCAGAGGGATGTTCGGCGTCATCATCGTCGACCCGAAGAACGATACCCGCCCGAAGGCGGATAGGGAGTACGTACTCGTTCAGTCGGAGATATACGACGACCCCGAGACCCTGCAGCAGGTCCCATTCAAGCACGTGACCTTTAACGGCCGCGCCTTCCGCTATGACCCGGTTCACGACTCCAAGGCCTCGGGCAATATGCTTCTGGCCAAACCGGGCGAGCGTGTTAGGATATACTTCGCAAACGCAGGGCCCCACGAATTCTCCGCCTTTCACCCGATTGCAGGTATTTGGGAGAATGTCTGGATATCCGGTAATCCGAAGAACGAACTAACCGGTGTACAGACCTATACGGTGGCCCCCGGAGACGCTTCAACATTTGATCTTATCTCCCCGGTACCGGGGGGTAACGCCATAGTGACTCATTCGCTAAAGGGCGCGCTGACCGGAGCCATTGCGGTAATCGTCTTTAAAGAAAAGCTTACCCCCGAGGAAGACAAGCTCGGTAAGGATGGTAATTATATCGTAAAGTAACACCCCGGCTGAAGATTAATCCTCCTGTCAGTCGAGCAAAAAGGGGAAGACGCTTAACGCGTCTTCCCCTTTTTTAAACTAACTCCCCTTTACATGCGTCTTCTCCAAAGACTTAAGTCAAGCCTCCGAGCGCCTCTACCCAGGGGGTCATCCCCTGGACGGGGTTTCCACCTTCAAATTTTAAGGGCGAAATGTGACCATTCGTCAACTCACTGAAAAATAAGTGAACCGGCTGACAGGGGCACAGGTCAGTTATCTAAAAATACGATACGGTCCTCATGACCATGGGCAGGATCAGGGCGAGCATGTCGATGTACGAGTATACGAGGATCGCCGCAACAGGCGGGATCATCGCCATGACGGCTGCTTTCTTATCCGCAAATATTCTAACAGAGCTCCTGTAACAGAGGAAGATGCCGATTACCAGACCTATGAGTATGAAGGCGAACTGTACGTCCTTGACCGTCGCCATGTTTATGAGCATAGACGTTGCCATGTCACTCGTACCGAAGATATTCCATCCCCTGCCGAAGGGGTCGGAGAGGACGGGTAGTATCTTCAGCCCCTCCATATTAAGGTGCGAGACGTTATGGGCGAGGTGGTAGAAGAAGGCTACCGGCAAGAAGGCGTATGAGAACTGGACGAAGATCTCCCTCACGCTGGTCTCCGGGCTTCCCGAAAGCCTCTTGGAGAGCCGGGCGACAAGGTAGTGAAGTGCTATGGGTACGACGGTAAAGGCTACGAGGAGGATGGTAAAGACGCTTAGATAGAGGGTGTAGTTGGTCTTTATCGTAGCCAGAACCCAGGAGAACCACACCGGAAGCATAGTAAAACCGTGGTATATGGTAAGGCCGAGGAGCGTCATGGCGAGGATCGCTTCGTCAAACCGGCCCTTATATCCTCTTGAGTAGTCGTTGAAGAAGGGCCTTAGCTGAAGGGTCATGTTATCCGGCGGACAGGTCTTTATGCACTCGGTACATAAGATGCAGTTGGTGTTCTTCTCCATCCCTCCGGGGTATTCGAATATGGGGCATGGATAACCCTTATCGTTGCCGGTTATACAGTCTTTTGTTTTGCATTCGCCGCAGACCGCCTTATCCTTGCTTCTCACCTCCAGTGGGGAGAGGTTGGAGTATACGCCGACGATACCGCCTACGAAACATATATACCTGCAGAAGGTCTTCTTAGAGTAGACGAGTGCTGTGGCGAGTATGAGTACGAAGATAAGGAAGGCAAAGAGCGCGGTGTAGCGCGGGTTATAGGTGATGAAGACCCCGAGCTCCATCCATGTGACTACGATGAAAAAGGCCGTCATTAAATGCCTGCTCTTAAGTGCCTTAGGCCACTTTCGCCCGAGGCTAACCCCCTTCTTCCTCTTCCAGAAACTTACCCGCTCAATCCAGTCGGAGAGCGCCGACCATGGACAAATCAGGCACCACGCCGAGCCGAAAAATAGCATCACGAAGACAACGCCCGCCCACCAGATGGTCCAGGTCGCAACAGTTGCGAAGTTCCTGCCCGGATTCTGGTCGCCTATAAAGCCGGCGACGATTACCAGTATAAAGCCTAAGACCACGGGGAGCTGAAGTATGAACTGAAAGGACCGAGCCTTGACGGCGCGTTTTAAGGGGGCGAAGCTTAAGAGGTCGAAGCTCGGGTAGTTTTTCTTGTCCTTTTCTGCACCCCTCTTGTCGAAACGGATGAGAAGCAGGAATGTTCCGATGGTGGCGACGGAGAAGATAGCCGCCATGGAGAGCGGAGAGAGGGGCGCAAGCCCCTTCATCATAGCCATATCGCCCATGCCACCGCCACCGTGGATGTGAATCATCCCGTGACCCTCGTGGCCCGTGCTCTGGTCATTAAGTTTGAGCTTGCCGGTGTTTCCGGGGGCACTAAAGTATTTCTCGTAGAGCCCCTTCTCCTTCATCTCTAACTTGGTCGTCTCCGCCAACTCCTTTATATAGGCGATTATATCAAGCCTCTCATCCTCCGACAGTATACCGGTCCATGCCGGCATAAAGATCTCCTTGGAGGTTTTAGTGCCGTAGCTAACGATATTGAAGACATCCTGGTCCGACATAAATAGTATGCCGTTTTCCCTGAAATAGGCCGGCGGGGACGCGTCAAGGCCGAGGGTGATGGAGCCGTCTCCGAGCCCCTTTAACCCGTGGCAGTAGATGCAGTGTCTTTTAAAGATCCGTCCGCCTTCCTCCGGGTCGCCGGTTCTGTCCCCGACCTTCACAATCCCTTCCCTGGTGGGCATGATGACCGGCTCTTTCACCTTGTGCTTGGAGTGATCGTGTTTCATGGAGTCGCCCTCGGTGGCGGGCATTTCACTCACAGACATAGTCCCCATGGGGTCTTTAGCCACAGCGCCACGTTGATACACGCTTTGCAGGACAAATAGGATGGCAAGTAACGGTATTATGAAAATAAAGTTTTTTTTGTTTTTCATCGGGTCTTTCACTTAGAATTTTCTACCTGTAAAGGCAATCTTGAAAAGAGGATATGGTCAGAAAAAGTTTTAAAGACCTGCTCCCGCTAAGCCTGCTTCTATATTATTTAATCGGTATTTTCCATGATTATCTTTAACAATTGTCACGGTCGTACCATCATTGCATATGTGGCTTTTTATCGACGGAAATCGGCCTTTTCCGGTAAGACTTCATGAGCAGTGTTGGGGAGAGCACTGTCTGCGGCTACGTGGCACCATGTTTTTCTAACAAATTCAGCACTTCTCCGTGCCCTTCCGCAGATGCAACCATCAGGGCCGTAGTGTCGTCGTTATCCTTAGCACTAACATCGGCTCCGTGACTGAGAAGCAGACCTACAACCCCGGCGTGACCTTCCCTGGATGCAATCATCAGGGCCGTAGTGCCATCGTTGTCATTAGTGTTAACATAAGCCCCACGGCTGAGAAGCAGCCCTAGAACCCCGGGGTGACCTTCCCTGGATGCAATCATCAGGGCCGTAGTGCCATCGTTGTCATTGTCGTTAACATAAGCTCCGTTACTGAGAAGCAGCTCCACAACCTCGCCGTGACCTTCTCCGGATGCAACCATCAGGGCCGTAGTGCCGTCATTATCCTTAGCGTTAACATCAGCGCCATTACTAAGAAGCACTTCCACAACCTCGCCGCGACCTTTAGAAGACGCAACCATCAGGGCCGTAGTGCCGTCGCTATCCTTCCCGTTAACATCAGCGTCGTTACTAAGAAGCACCTCCACAACACCGCCGTGACCTTTAGAAGACGCAAAGACAAGGGCCGTCCATCCATCATAATCCCTGGCGTTAACATCGGCACCTTTATTTAAGAGTTCTTTAACTCTTTTAGCGTCCCCATCGTTGGCCGCCTCCATAAACTCTGCGCCGATCTTTTTTTCTGAGCCGAAAATTGCATTGATAATACCCATAATCTATTCTCCATGGTGAGGATAGGAAAACCGCCTTGACTACGTTGCTTACTTGAGGATATTAAGAACAAACAACTGAGACGTAGCCGTTATCTGTGAACGTATAAGATAAGTGTATCAGTGTTTTAAACGCTACCTCTGATTACTCCAGCTCAAATGACTGCATCAGAGTGTCTAAAAAGATTACCCCGGGATAGACCCTGGGTAATTCAGAAGCATTATTGCTGAGACCGTTATCCTCGTTCATGGTAATAATAACTCTTTTCGGGGCGATGTGCTCTTTAATAATCTTCCTCGTGGTCTCTTCCTTATAAATTTGGCGAGCCTCCTGGAAATCCATCGCTCATTAACTTTATAATCTCTGAAAACAAAAGAATCTATGCGTTTTTTGAAGCAGCAATGGCCAGTGAAATCGTTAACTCCAGGGCTATAAAATTCATTTAAAAGAACAAGATAAGTGGGTCAGGACAAACTTCTCTATATAAACTATACCTCGTACTTGATTAAAGAACTATTAGAAGTGGAAGGTTTTTGAGATCAGTTGCCTTAATAATGAGGATTTTATAAGCCCTCATTGCCCCATATCAGACTTTAATAGGATGGACTTTAGTATTGCTTTCAGTCTTAACGACTACTCCAAATGGAGTTCAAGGCCTTCTTAAATGTCTTGTCCGGGCGCGCCATTTGTATGGTTCTACAGGCTGAAGTCATCAGGGTTAATCTGAAAAATATTCATTATTGACATACATCAATGCATTACCTCGACTTACAGGCTATATTCTAGTATAAATAAGAGTATCATTTCTGATATACGAATAAACCAATCTTTAATATAACAATGACGAACTTAATGAGGAGGGTAACATGACAAAGACTTCCGTACGAAATATGGTTATCGGTGCGACGGTCATAGTATCAGTGGTTTTCTTGTATATGACGTATCTGTCATACGCGTCTCTTTCCGAAAGGACCAATTCGGAGAAGATCAGTGAGGAGGTTGCGTGGGGGAAACGTGTGTGGGAAAAGCACGCCTGCATAGACTGCCACACGCTACTGGGTGAAGGCGCATATTACGCGCCCGAGCTTGGAAATGTTATCAAGAGAAGGGGCGAGGCGTATGTAAAGATCGTACTCGAAACCGCTGCGGTACAGGGTTGGGGCACGACGAGAAAGATGCCTCAGTTCGATCTCACCGAGAAAGATATCAACGGGCTCATGGAGTTCTTTAAGTGGATGGGCGAGATTGACACCAACAACTGGCCCCCGAATATCGAGGGATAAGAGAAAGCCCGTGACCTTTTTTTAATTTTCATAACAGAATAGATGAAATATTAGGAGGATTATAATGAAATGCCAATATGAATCACAGAGGGTCGCTTATCCGTACTTTATCGCGGCTATGGCCCTTTTCGCGGCGCAGGTCCTCTTCGGCCTAGTCGTAGGTATACAGTACATATGGCCGGACTTTCTCTTTCCGGCTATACCGTTCAATATCGGACGCATGATCCACATAAACCTGCTCGTGGTTTGGCTTATATTCGGCTTCATGGGCTCGGCATACTATCTCTTGCCCGAAGAGGTGGAGGGCGAAATCTTTAGCGTAAAACTCGCGCTCCTGCACTTCTGGCTCTTCTTGATAGGCGGGGCGACGGCCATTGTGGGATACCTCTTCAGGTGGCACGACGGAAGAGAGTTCCTCGAACAGCCGACCATAATTAAAGTGGCCATAGTGGTCGTGGTACTGATGTTTATCTTCAACATGTTTATGACTATAATGAAAGGCAGGAGAAAGACCGGTATATCGGTAGTGCTCTTTATAGGGTTTCTGGGGCTTGCGGTATTTTATCTATTCGCCTTCTTTAAGCCTGACAATATGACCCTTGACAAGTATTTCTGGTGGTGGGTCGTGCACCTTTGGGTCGAAGGCGTCTGGGAACTTATCATGGCGGCGCTCCTCTCGTTCCTCCTTGTAAAGATAACAGGCATCGACAGGGAAGTCGCCGAGAAATGGCTTTATGCGATAGTCGGGCTTACCTTTCTTACCGGCATCATAGGGACCGGTCATCACTACTACTGGATCGGCACACCCGCCTTCTGGCAGACGTGGGGCGCGTGGTTTTCGGCCATAGAGGTCCTGCCGTTCGCCGCGATGGTGGCCTTCTCGTTCTCGATGGTTAGCAAAAGAGCGAGAAACCACCCGAACAGGGCGGCAGTGCTCTGGACCGTAGGCGCTGCGGTACTCTCGTTTCTCGGCGCAGGCGTCTTAGGGTTTATGCATACGCTTCCACAGATAAATTTTTACACCCACGGCACGCAGATGACGGCAAGCCACGGACACCTTGCCTTCTACGGCGCATATGCCGTAATAGTGCTTGCAATGGCATCTTACGCTGTGCCAAATATCAGAGGGGTGATGCCCACGCACCAGAAGGCCGAGATCTTCGCCTTCTGGACGATGTCGATTTCGATGGTACTGATAGCGTTGTCGCTCACCGGAGCGGGTATAGTTCAAGTTTACCTTCAGCGTATTCTGGCCATACCGTATATGGAGACCCAGAGCTATATAACGATATTTTACGCCATGAGGCTATTTTTCGGAGCGACCTTCACCATCGGACTTGTGGTCTATCTCTACGACTTCTTTCTTCCGGGTAAGGCCAGGGCCGAAAGCCCGAGCTAAATGGATTTAAGACGGGGTAAGTGAGGAGCTTCTTAATGGATAAAGAGTTGGTGCATATCGCTCCTGAAGACGGGGACGGGCGCAGTACGGAAGCTCCGTTCTACATGCCAATCGGCAGCGAGATAGAGGTCTTTGAGGCCGCCTACAAGAGCCGTATGGCCGTTCTCCTCAAAGGCCCGACCGGGTGTGGAAAGACGAGGTTCGTAACGCATATGGCATGGCGTCTTGGCCTTCCTGTACATACGGTAAGCTGCCATGACGACCTTACTTCCTCGGATCTTGTAGGGAGATACCTGATAGAGGGGAGCGAGACCGTCTGGGTGGACGGGCCGCTGACGAGTGCCGTGCGTACCGGGGGCATATGCTATCTCGATGAGGTGGTAGAGGCCAGGAAAGACACCACGGTAATCATCCACCCTCTCTCGGACGACAGGAGAATCATGTCCATTGAGAAGACAGGAGAGGAGTTGAAGGCGCCCGACGACTTCATGCTTGTCATATCCTACAACCCCGGGTATCAACACATCCTGAAGGACCTTAAACCGAGCACCAGGCAACGGTTCCTGGCGCTTGAGTTTGACTATCCGCCCGAGGATATAGAGACCGAAATAGTCTCCCGTGAGAGCGGGCTTGAGGGCAGTGCTGCCCACAGGCTGGTTTCACTGGGGAGACGGATGCGCACACTGGTGGACCAGGGGCTTGACGCCCCTCCGGGAACGAGGCTCCTGGTCCATGCCGCCTTACTTATCGCTAACGGGCTTCCCGCGCGCGCCGCATGCGACGCGGCCATTGTAAGGCCGTTAACCGACGATACTGATATGCACCGCGCAATGCTGGATATGGTGGAGGCCGTCTATTAGTGTCGATTCGACACCTGGAAGGCCTTTGATGCGGCGGGAAAACTCAGGCCGCTGGGAATTGCCCTCCGAAACGCGATATATGCCCTTCGTGAGCTCGACATCTATGAAACTACGGAGCAACATTGTAGAGCCAAGAGCGTTATAACCGAAGCACATGATTTTTTAGCCTAGGCCGCAGTCATGAATACGACGATAAAGAGGGAAGACCCGGGGAGAAGCCATGGAACATCTTGCCGGCAAGGCAGTAGACAAAACAGCGCAGTTTCTCTACTCCCGCCGCCTTAAAAAGTGGCGCGCCGACGCCGCTCCCTTTTATTTAAGGGAAAACCTTAAGAGGTTCGCGATACTTTCAAGCTTTTTGGCGGGAAGAGACCTGCGCGCGGTAGAGGTAAAGGGCGACACACCCCCGAGACCGTACCTGCCGATACTTAAAAAGATGGCCCACCCTTCTATCCTGCCGGATCACGGTTTTGGCTGGAGCGACGGCGAGACACTTTTCCTGCCCGTCTCCATAGTTGATATGCCTGCGTATGACGAGCAGGCCGGGCTTTCGAAACTCCTGATATTTTTCCTCTCTGCCCAGGTAAAACACGGCTCGCTCGACACGGCCCGAAAAAACCGACAGCTTCTTATCTCCGACAGGGCACTTGCCGACACCTACTGGATACTCGAAAATACCAGACTATTCCATCTAATGGAGAAGGATTTCCCCGGACTCTTTCGGTACTGGAAGCGCGTCTCAGCGCACCTTCTCGGAAGAAGGCCCGAGATCTCCAACTTACGACCATCCGAACGGAAGGTGGAGGAGCTCCTTTGCGACTTACTCAACGGGGCCGTCTCGCGCAGCCCCGTTTATCTAAACGGTCCGGAAGAGAGCCTTGTCGCGGCAATGGATATAAAAGCGACGTGGCTTAAAGAAGGCCTATCTTTTAAGCGTTACAGGGCACTTGTTCCGTTTGCTCCGTGGGGCAAGCTAATACCCGGAAGGTTAAAGGACGGTCTCCTTCGACCGGACTCTCAAGAGGTTAACGATGAGGAGGAGGCACACGAAGAGGGCGAGAAACAACCCGAAGACGCTAAAAATAAAGGCGAGCGTACGAGGTACGTGGCAACCCGTGAGGTAATAGATGAAGAGGCGTGCGAGCAAGGACTTCTACTAAATATCTACGACAAGATTGTCTCGTGGGCTGATTTTGTAAACGTCAGCCGTCCATTCGACGACGACCCTGAAGACGACTATGACAAGAAGGCCGGGGAGATGGAGGAGCTTACGACGGCTGAAACTTCGAGGCAGGCCGCTTCATACTTTGACGCCGATCTCGAACAGATTGACGCCCATGATGAAAAGCTTTTGCGCGCACTGCCGGAGAGCGAAAAAGTCTACTTCTATCCCGAATGGGACTACCGTAAAAAGTGTTTCAGGGAGGATTATTCAAGGCTTGCCGAGGTGGAAGTCGAGGGGGGAGATATAGGATTTGTAAAACAGGTACTTAGTGAGAGGCGCGGGGTAATAAAAGAGGTAAGGCGCAAGTTCGAGATGCTTACTCCCGAGGTGAGACAGACCAACAGGCAGTTTGAAGGCGATCAGATAGATATAGACGCGGCTGTAGAGGCGCTAGTGGACATTAAGGCTGGAGGGCAGGCGGGAGAAAAGCTCTACAGATCGAGTAGAAATACCGAAAGGGATCTCTCGGTCCTCTTCCTCGTGGACCTTAGCATGTCCACTGATGCGTGGGTAAAAGACAGGCGGGTGATAGACCACGAGAAAGAGGCCCTTGTAGTACTTTGTGAGGTTATGGATAAGCTTAAAGACGGATACGCCATATACGGCTTTTCTGGTAAGACCAGGAAGGGGTGCAGCTTCTTCAAGATAAAGGGCTTTGATGAGAGTTACAACGAAAACGTAAGAAGGCGTATCGGGGGGCTTATCCCGTACGAGTACACGAGGATGGGCCCTGCGGTAAGGCATGCCGCGCATATCTTAAAAAAACAGTCCTCAATGGCTAAACTCCTCTTTATTATCTCGGACGGAAAGCCCAATGACATGGACTCTTATGAAGGCAAATACGGCGTAGAGGATACGAGGATGGCGATAAAGGGGGTCGAAAAGGAGGGTATAATTCCGTTCTGTCTTACCGTTGACAGCAAGTCACAAGAGTATCTGCCCCGTATCTTCGGTAAAGGGAACCATGTAGTGCTCGCGGGTACCGACAAGCTAAGCAAAAAACTTCCGGAGTTTTACGGAAGGATCATACAGCATCTCTGAGCTTCGGGCGGCTCGCTGCCGCCGGTCGTATTCTCGGCGAGCTTACTGAAAAAATTCTTTAAGGTTCTTCCGGTCGGAGACCCTGAGCTTACCCTCTTTGAAATCGACCACGCCATTTTCCCTGAACTTTCTTATGATCCTGGACATGGTTTCAGGCGTAATATTGAGTATCCCTGCGATCTTGTTCTGTCTCAGTCCTGAAGCAAGGGCTTCGTTTTCATATATGAACTTTGCGGCCCTTCCGGTTGAATCCAGGGTGAGGTTACGGGTTATGACGTTGTCGAGGGCCTTTATCTTGTTGGTCAGAGACCTTATGATGGAAAGCGAGATCTCCGGGTTTTTCAGGAACTCTTTCTCAAAGGTGCTGTAATCTATGTATATCGCCTTTCCGTTGGTTTCGAATACCGCTGTTGCCGGATAGGGGATATGTTCAAGGCAGGCGAATTCGGCTACAAGTGTTGTCGGGTAGAAATGGTTGAGCACGATCTCGTTGCCCTTCTTGTCGCACTTGTATATTTTGATCATTCCTTCGATAAGGATATGGAGCTTGTCGGACTTTTCTCCTTCCAGAAAGAGGAAGTTATCTTTCTTGTATTCTTGTTGAACAGAGATTTGACTTAGCCGCTTAAGTTGGGGCTGGCTCAGGCATTGAAAGAGATAAATATTTTTTAGATTCATGGCATCATAAGGCATAAAGCTGCAATAGTGTTCAAGCGTACTTTCATTGCCGAATCCTTCTAATTTTTACCAGCTTTTATATCGGAGCAGCGCTCGCGTTTACATTAGAAATCTCTCTCACGCCTCTTCCAGAATTGTACCAAAATGGATCCAAGAAGTCTGTTCTATTTTGACGACAAGAACCCGTATGAGGCATATTGTAAAAAACCCGGGGGCCGCTGCCAGGATACCGTCCCCCGGTGCTTGCGGTATAAGAAATATTGACCTGCACCTAACAATTGGTCAGCCCTTAGAGTGAATTTTCTCCACCTATAACCTGTAGAGGTACGATGGTTTCTGGTGCCGGTGGACGGTATCCTGGTGAGCTGTGAGTATGACCTGATTTTACTCCCGCCTTCACCTCTCAGTTAATACTCTTACCTCAAACAGTGTCTCTAATACCTCTCCGTTAAGCAGTTCGTCCCTGAGCTTGCCGTTAATATCCTCTGCTAAAAAGCGCTTCATCTTCATAGTTTACCCCCTTTGTCATGTCCATGATTTTAACACAAAACATGGACATGTTTTTGGGTGGCTGGTCAGGTACTAGACGTAAGAAAATAGGTCTTTGACCATCAAGAACAGCCTAACGTATTTTAAAGCGGTAAGACAAATAAAAAAGGTTACGGAAATAATTCCGTAACCGCTTGATTTTAATGGTGGCCAGGGAGGGATTCGAACCCCCGACACGAGGATTTTCAGGGTAGAAAGGCCCTTTTTCGTAACCATTTGATATTAGTCCGGTTTCTCCCTTTTGTCACTAATATCAAAGACTTAAGCTGATTCCAATACGTCCATAGAGTCCAGTTGATTCCATTGGTTCGGATTATTTCTATCACATTTTTATCACATTAAAGATTTTGTATGCTCAAGCGTTTAGGGCAGAGCGAAACTTGTCTGTCGGCCTGTCATATCCCAGTGCGCTCATGGGCGACTCATTGACCCTACGATTGGTATCCATTAGGTCAAATTTTTTGATGCCGCCAAAGTAATATATGTAATTGTCGTACTGGTCAGCAAAATCATTCATCGAGCCAAGCACGCTTCTGCTCCCTGTCTTTGTGAATCCGTAATCATCATAACCTTTCAAAAGCTTTTTTACTGTGCTATCTTCAAATCCTTCAAACTTGAGATTTAGCATCAGGTTCACCCTGAAGGGCATCCCGAAGTCCTTGTAGTCAGATTTTTTAACTCCGGGTACAAGGAATGAGTAAAGGGTCTTTTCATTGGTGAAGAGCAGACATTTCTTGCGATCTAAGTGGAGAAGGTTTGCATACCACGAACCAAGAGGATCTATTGTCTGAAGATTGCTTGCAAGGTCGACCTGTTTAACCCCGACCTCTTTAAGCAGCTTTATTGTGCAACGGAGTAAGAGCATAAACTTATTTTCCAGAGAATCTATATGATATAGAGTGGAAACCAAGAACAATTGACACTTGTCCATAATATCAAAGTTTTACTGTAAAGTTAATGTTTATCCATATATATTAGTATGGTATAAAATAGGCTGACTGGAGAGCCTATATGCCTAATTTACAACCTGAACAGATCGCGCGTGAAGAGATCGACCGGATGCTTACTGATGCAGGTTGGCTTATCCAGGACGTAGAAACCTCCAACATCACCGCAGGTCTTGGCGTGGCTATCCGTGAGTTCCCTCTTAAGTCCGGACACGGCTTTGCAGACTATCTTCTTTATGTTGACGGTAAGGCCGCCGGTGTTATCGAGGCGAAGAAAGAAGGCTCCACGCTTTCCGGTGTTGAGATACAGTCTGAAAAGTATAGCAAGGGCCTTCCTGGTGAACTTCCGGCCTGGAGTAGGCCCCTTCCATTCTCTTATCAATCTACGGGCATTGAGACACGTTTTACAAACTCTCTTGAGCCAGACGCCCGCTCACGTAACGTATTCTCATTTCATAAGCCCGAGACACTATTCGAGTGGCTGGAGAGTTCATTAAAGCCTACGTCAGACGGCTCACCGTCCATCTTGGCTGAAGAGACGGCCTCATACGGCCACCTTGATACATTAAGGTCGAGGCTACGTCAGATGCCGCCCCTTATCGAAGAAGGGCTCTGGCCAGCGCAAATAAGAGCGATTAATAATCTTGAGAAGTCTCTGGCTGATGGCCGTCCCCGCTCCCTTATACAGATGGCTACTGGCTCCGGTAAGACCTTTACTGCGGTAAGTTCCATCTATCGGCTTATACGCTTTGCAAAAGCAAGGCGCATACTCTTTCTCGTGGACCGCGCCAATCTTGGACGACAGACGCTTAAAGAGTTTAAACAGTACTCGTCTCCTTATAATAACCTGAAATTCAATGAAGAGTATATTGTCCAGCATCTGCAGTCCAATAAGCTCGATCGTCCTGCAAAGGTCTGCATCACTACCATTCAGCGCCTTTACTCCATGCTCAAGGGCGAGGAGATCTCCGAAGAACTTGAAGATGAATCGCTCTTTGACCACACAGAGCTCTATAAGGAGCCGCCTCCGGTCGAATATAACCCCAATATATCTATCGAGACATTCGACTTTATCATAACCGATGAATGCCACCGGTCTATTTACGGCCTATGGAGGCAGGTGCTTGAGTATTTCGATTCTTTTCTGATCGGCCTTACGGCTACACCTAACAAGCAGACCTTCGGCTTCTTTAACCAGAATCTTGTTATGGAGTACCCGCACGAAGAGGCCGTGGCCGACGGCGTAAACGTCAACTATGACGTCTACCGAATAAGGACGGCCATTACCGAGGGTGGCTCTAATGTCAATTCAGGTTTCTATGTAGATAAGCGCGACCGCGAGACGAGAGAGGTCCGCTGGGAACAGCTCGATGAAGAGCTTACCTACGAGGCAAACCAGCTCGATAGGGACATCGTAGCCACGGACCAGATAAGGACTGTAATAAGAACATTCCGCGACAAACTCTTTACTGAGATATTCCCTGACCGTAAAGAAGTGCCGAAGACCCTCGTATTCGCCAAAGACGACAGCCATGCCGAAGATATCGTTGGCATCATGCGTGAGGAGTTTGGCAAGGGCAATGACTTCGCCCAGAAGATAACATACAAGACGACGGGCAGAAGGCCGGAAGACCTGATAGCCGAATTCAGGAATAGCTATTTCCCGCGCATAGCCGTGACGGTCGATATGATCGCCACGGGCACTGACATCAAGCCTGTCGAGATCGTTCTCTTTATGCGGACTATCAGGAGCCGGAGCTTCTTTGAGCAGATGAAGGGACGAGGTGTACGGATCATTAACGATACAGATCTCCAAGCCGTAACGCCGGATGCTAAATCCAAGTACCATTTTATCATTGTCGATGCCGTGGGCGTCTGTGAGCAAGACAGGACCGACTCGAAACCTATGGAGAAGAAACGAAGCGTCTCTCTCGAAAAACTTCTCCAGGCTGTAGCCTTTGGTAACCGCGAGCCCGATGTGATATCATCCATTGCCGGTCGTCTCGCACGTATAGGGCGAAAGCTCACACAGGAGGAAGACACCGAGGTGCTTGCTATCTCCGGAAGTTCAACATTAAAAGAGCTCTCGGGCAGCCTTGTTAAGTCGATTAACCCGGATAGCCATATTGAAAAGGCAAAGACCGACAACCCCGGCACGGCAGAGCCGTCTCCGGAGCAGGTTAAATCCGCTGCAAGGGGGATCATGGACGAGGCGGTTAGGCCGCTCATGAATCCGGACCTGAGAAACAAGATCATAGAATTAAACAAGAAGAATGAACAGACCATAGACCATGTGAGTCAGGACACTGTCACCGAGGCCGCCTTCAGCGCTGAAGCATTAGAGAAGGCGCGCGGGCTTGTGCAATCATTTGAGAAGTTCATAGAGGATAACAGGGACGAGATCACTGCCCTTCAACTTTTATTTAGTAAGCCCTATAAGGCACGGCTCAGGTTCGAAGATATTAAGGAGCTAGCGGAACAGATAGAGAAGCCGCCGCATAATTATAAGATAGACAGCCTCTGGAGGGCTTACGGCGAGCTTGAAAAATCGAAGGTACGAGGCAGGAACACAGCGCATATAATGACAGACCTAGTCTCTTTAGTGCGCTACGCAATGCACCAAGAGAACGAGCTTATCCCGTATCCCGAGCGTGTAAACACGAACTTTGCCGCATGGATAAAGGAGCAGGAAAGCCGTGGCAAGCACTTTACTGAAGAGCAAACCCACTGGCTTGAGATGATACGCGACCACATCGCCGCAAACCTGACTATAGAGACCGATGCCTTTGACTACGCCCCCTTTATACAAGAAGGCGGTCTCGGCAGAGTCCACCAGATCTTCGGTGACGAGTTGGATACAATTATTAACGACCTGAATGAGGCACTGGCGGCGTGATGAGTAACAAGGACAATGAAATAATACAAAAAATCAAACTGCCCTCAAAGTGGGATTGGTCTACACTTGGTGTTATATCAAACAAACCACAGTATGGGTGGACCACAAAGGCAAATCATACGAATGGAAACCTAAAACTTCTTAGAACCACAGATATTACATCTGGCTCAGTTAACTGGTTTACCGTACCTTATTGTACAGAAGAGCCAGACGATATTGAGAAGTATTTGGTGAGAGATGGTGATATATTGATTTCTCGTGCAGGATCTGTAGGAGTCAGTTTTCTTGTTCATAACCCACACCCTTCAGTTTTTGCATCATACTTAATAAGGTTTCGGCCAAAGGAACCTATAAATAGCAAGTACTTTTACTATTATCTAAAAAGCCCTTTTTATTGGGCTGCAATTGGAGCAAGTAAGTCGGGAATTGCCGTCCCTAATGTAAATGCTTCTAAGCTGTCAAATGTTCCAATTCCAATAGCGCCTGAAAATCAACAAAAACGCATCGTATCGGAGATCGAGAAGCAGTTCTCCCGCCTTGACGAAGCGGTCGTGTGTCTTAAGCGTGCAAAGGCCAACCTGAAACGCTACAAGGCCTCTGTCCTTAAGGCCGCCGTGGAGGGCAAGCTCACCGAAGAATGGCGTAAGCAAAACCCCGACGTCGAACCGGCAGAAAAGCTCCTTGAACGCATCTTAAAAGAACGCCGCAAAAAATGGGAAGAAGCCGAACTAAAAAAGATGCGCGCCAAAGGCAAAGAACCCAAGAATGATAAGTGGAAGAAAAGATATAATGAGCCTACTGCTCCTACTATAGCAGACTTACCATCTATTCCAAAACTGTGGACATGGGCAACATTACCACAGTTAGGAGAGCTTAACCGTGGTAAATCTAAACATAGGCCTAGAAATGATCCTAAGCTTTACGGAGGACCATATCCTTTCATTCAAACTGGAGATGTCCGTCACGCTGTAGGCTTGTTAACTGAGTATTCTCAAACTTATTCAGATGAGGGCCTTAAGCAAAGTCGTTTATGGCCCATTAGAACCCTCTGTATAACTATTGCGGCCAATATTGCAGATACTGCAATACTAGGTTTGGAAGCCTGCTTCCCAGATAGTGTGGTTGGATTTATTCCAGAAACAGAAGATATAAAAGTCGACTTTGTTGAATACTTTCTTAGAACCGCAAAGGAGAACCTAGAGAAGTTTGCACCAGCTACTGCACAAAAAAATATTAACTTAACGATACTCAACGGTGTAGCTATACCTGTTCCTCCTATCAACGAACAAGTATTAATAATCCAGGAAATAGACAAGCGTTTATCTATTGCAGAGCGTACTGAACAAGAGCTAGAATTTAGTTTGAAACGCGCCGAACATCTTCGCCAGTCGATTCTTAAGAAGGCCTTCTCCGGAAAATTGTTGGCTAACTAAGGTAGGAGTATTTATGTCTATAAGCAAGATGGACTGGAGAAAGCTGCTTTCAAAGAAAAGACTACTCTCAAGCGGGGAGGAAGATAAAAGTAGTGCGCGTTCTCCTTTCCAGCGTGACTTCGATAGGATTGCTTTTTCGTCGGCCTTCAGGCGTTTACAGGATAAGGCTCAGGTCTTTCCAATGGCCGAAAGCGATTATGTCAGAACACGTCTCACACACAGCCTAGAGTGTGCCTGTGTTGCCAAGTCGTTAGGCTCTATCGTCGGGAAAGAGATCATTAAGAGGGATGAGTTGAATGGGTATTTACCCTCAGATTTCGGCGAGATAGTTGCTGCCGCATCTTTAGCCCACGATATTGGCAACCCTCTTTTTGGGCACGCCGGTGAAGATGCCGTTGTACATTGGTTCAAAACATCTGATTATGCCCAGACGCTTTTAGGTGACCTTAGTCCTGATGAAAGAGGAGACTTTGAACTATTTGAAGGCAATGCTCAGGGTTTTCGTATCCTAACCAGATTGCAGCGACCGGATAACAAGGGAGGAATGCAATTGACATGTGCAACACTCGCAGCATTTATGAAATATCCTACCATAAGCTCAGAAGTAAAAAAGATAAAAGGGGTAAGTTTTAAGAAGCATGGTTTCTTTCTTAGCGAGCATGAGAGATTTGGGGTAGTTGCAGATGAGGTAGGGCTAAAACCGGTCACTGATTTTAACGGTAAAGCCTGGCATAGACATCCTCTTGCATTCCTTTCAGAAGCAGCGGACGACATCTGTTATGCCATAGTTGACTTTGAAGATGGTGCAAGGCTGGGACATGTGCCCTATACTGATGCGCAGGAATCGCTTCTAGAAATTATTCCGGAAATAGACAGAGATGACGTAATAAGAGAACTTGATGCAATAAAGCACGGAAACAAAGAAAAGATTGAATGCTTAAGATCCAGAGCAATAAATGAGCTAATTAAACAGGTAACGGAGTGCTTTCTACAAAAAGAAGAGAGTATACTTAGTGGAACATTTAATGAAGAACTAACAGAAAACATTCCTGCAAAGTTCGCACTCAAGAAGATTCTTAAAAGATCAAAAAAGGACATTTATAAAGCAAGGGAAGTCATTAAGTGCGGTAGTCAGTATTTGCGTTGACAGTTGGTCTTCCGGCTAAGCCCTTTTCAGTTTACTGCAACGCCCTCCTTTCTTCCAGATTATTTTCATTCTCAAAGACATACCGCTGGTAGAGTTCCAGGCCGTCTTTAAAGG
>JAJCZG010000065.1 GCA_029262475.1 Deltaproteobacteria bacterium | reverse complement strand
CCGAATGTTTGTGCAGTGGATGGATTTGCATGGCCTTCTTCAGAAGCGCGCTTAGCGAATAAGAGCAGACTAGTCTGCCGCTCAGCGAACAGGCCAGCCTGTTTTCTTATTCGCGCATCAATACGCCTTTAGTTTTTGGATTTCCCATTCTACGCGTCTAATATTTGTATTTGGTGCGACTTTGTGCAGCCTTCATTAGCAGCGCGCTCAGCGAATATACGCGGAGTAGTCCGCCTAGCCGTACTTGAGTTTTAGAAGGATTATTAGAGTGGCGATAACGAGGGATACGGCGTTTGCTGCTATAACGGGTACATCTCGGATGAGTATGCCATAGGTTAGCCACAGGGCGAGCCCCGTGTCGAGGATTAAATACATAAGGAGCGAGATATCCCTCGTCTCTTTTATTTTTATTATTTTAAGCGCCTGCGGCAAGAGCGAGATCGTCGTGCAGGTGGCTGCCATAAGCCCGACAACGGTTATCCATTCCATATATTTATTCTCCGGCGCTCCGTTAGGATGGCCCCGTGGAGGCCGTCGCGTGCTGATTTAAGGTTTTTATTTTCTCTAATACTCCGCCTTCGGGCGAGTTAGATATTTATACATCTTTTAGATGTAAAGCGCACGGAAATTTTTATATATAATTGGTTTTTTCCTCATGGACATCTAAGCCTTTTGCAACCTGTATCCGGACGTAGGAGAAGTAGCCTTTGAACTGCACCGGAGCCATCGCGTTTCTCTCCCACAGGTGTTTTTTCAGATCTATTTTCCTAGAAGTATCCTTTGGTTAGCCTCCCGGTTCTTCGTGAAGACCGGTAAAGCTTAACTTGCATATAGCTCGTCCATATGATAAAAAATCTTATTGTATAGTAGTCGTCTAAAGTTAGTATGCGTTTTTAGTATCTAAGAGTAATTTATTTTAAGGTGAATATGAAGGCTATAAGGGGTTTTAAGGATATTTTGCCGGCGGAGAGCGCGCTTTGGAGGCATATCGAGAGCGAGGCCTTCAGGGTCTTTTCGACATATGGATTCTCGGAGATAAGGCTTCCCATACTGGAGAAGACCGAGCTCTTCTCCCGCTCTATTGGCGAGGGGACGGATATCGTCGAAAAGGAGATGTACAGCTTTAAGGACAGAAGGGGCGACGGGCTAACGCTTCGGCCCGAGGGCACTGCCCCCGCGGTCAGGGCATATATCGAGAATAAGCTCCACGTCAAACCGGTTACGAAGCTTTATTATACGGGTCCGATGTTCAGGTACGAACGCCCGCAGAAGGGGCGTTACCGCCAGTTCTACCAGATAGGCGCAGAGGTTTTAGGCGACGCCGACCCCAAGGTAGATGCCGAGACGATTGAGATGCTAATAAAGTATTTCCGCATCATCGGTATAAAGGATGCCGTCTTAAATATTAATTCCCTTGGGTGCTCGGGCTGCCGACCGGGCTATAAGCTTGAGCTTTTGAGGTTCCTCGGGGCGAGGATGGACTCGCTCTGCGAAAATTGTCAGAGGCGCGTCGAGGAAAATCCGCTGAGGGCGCTTGATTGTAAGAGCCAGGGGTGCGTCGAGGCGACCGAAGATGCGCCGTCGATGGTGGACCAGCTCTGTCGGCCTTGTTTCGAGCACTTTGAGGGGGTTACGGGTTTCCTTATGCAGCTCGACGTAAACTACGTCCTTAACTCAAGGATGGTGCGGGGGCTTGACTACTATACTAGAACGACCTTTGAGATAACAGGGCCTAACCTCGGCGCTCAAAATACCATAGCGGCCGGGGGGCGTTACGATAAACTCGTGAGCGAACTCGGCGGCCCCGACACTCCGTGCTTCGGCTTCGCCATAGGCATGGAGCGTCTTTCCATCGTCTTATCCTCCACCGGGGGGTTCGGGGCTTCACTCTCAAGTCCCATCTTCTTCTTCGTCTCCATGGGCAAGCCCACCCGCAAAAAGGCAATGGCCCTTGTGGCCGAGATGAGGGACGGGGGGTTTAGGGTTGAGACCGCATATATTGAGGGCTCCCCAAAAAAGGCGATGAAGCGCGCCGATAAGCTAGGGGCGGTATATACGATTATTCTTGGTGAAGACGAATTATCGAAGGGTGTGGTATCCGTTAAAGAGATGGCTACCGCCGACCAGAGCTTCGTGCCCTACGGCGAGTTAATATTATGGCTAAACGCTACTCTGACAGGCATGGGGTAGAGGAGTACTTATCCTGCAAAAAACCTTGGCCTGGGCCGGTAAGAGAAATATCTTTGGCCCTTTCTTTTGTGAAGGGCTTTAAGATGCCTTTAAGTAAATACTCCGGAACTCAAACTTATGCAAACAAGATTAATTGATATATTCGGTGACCAGGCTGCCGCCGCTTCCTTTATCGGAATGTCGGCCCTCTTCATCTTTTTCTGTATGGTCGTTCTCCTTATCATCTGGATAGCCCTTCCATTCTCCATCTTCGGACTAAAATCTCTTTTGAAGCAAGCCGTAAGCGAGCAGAAGAAGACGAACGAGCTCCTACAAGCCCTCCTTAAAAAGGAGCGGGATAAGGAAGAACGACCATAGTGAAGGGAAATAAAAGACTTACAATTGATTTCCTCTCCAAACTTCTCTTTAAAAAGGGGCTTATTGGTGCCCCGGAGCGTCAGGAGATAAGGATAAAGGGCGAGACGCACCGCGCCATGCTGCATAAAGAGTTTGATCGCGAGCGCGGGCCATCGCCGGTAAGCGTCATCGTCACACCGGCAGAGATAATCGCTTCATTCGACTTCGACCTTCCTTCGAAGCCGGGGAAGAAGCTCACCGAAGACGTTATCACCGAGGCCATCGCCGAAGAAACGGGTATTGCGTACCTTAAGATAGACCCCTTGAAGCTCAACCTTGAGATAGTAACGGCAAATATCTCCCGCCCATTTGCCCAAAAACACCTTATGGTGCCGGTCGGTAAGGAGGGTGGCGTGATAGTGCTGGCAGTGGCCGACCCCTTTGATGAGGAGGGGGTGGAGAGCCTTGCCCAGTCCACCAGGATGAGCTACAGGAGGGTTCTTAGCTCCAAGAGTGATATCGTAAAGATAGTAAGGGAGTTCTACGGCTTTCGCTCCTCAATGGTCGCAGCGCAAAAAGAGATGACCGGCGGCAACGAACTCGGGAACCTGGAACAGTATGTAAGGCTCAAGGGTGAGTCCGAGATTGAGGCGACCGACCAGCACGTGGTAAACGCCGTCGAGTACCTCCTCCACTACGCGTATGACCAGAGGGCGAGCGACATTCATATTGAGCCAAAGCGGATAACCTCTCTGGTAAGGATGCGCATAGACGGTATCCTCCATAATATACACAAGATCCCCGGCGTGGTGCACCCGTCCATAGTCTCGCGTATCAAGATGCTCGCGAGGATGGATATTGCCGAGAAGAGGCGCCCTCAGGACGGCAGGATAAAGACCGAGTACAGGGGCAAGGAGATAGAGCTTAGGATCTCCACCCTCCCGACGGCATTCGGCGAGAAGGTCGTCATAAGGGTCTTTGACCCTGATATCCTCTGCCACAGCCTAAAGGAGCTTGGTTTCGAAAAGAGGGACCTTAAACTCTTCTCATCGTTTCTTAAGAGCCCTCACGGCATCATACTCGTCACGGGACCTACGGGTTCGGGTAAGACGACGACACTCTACTCGGCACTTAAGGCCGTGTCGTCGCCTAAGGTGAATATCGTCACCATCGAAGATCCGATAGAGATGGTGATGGAGGAGTTTAACCAGGTCGGCGTCCAGCCACAGGCGGGTATTGACTTCGCGGGGTGCCTCAGGACAATACTCAGACAAGATCCCGATATTATAATGGTAGGAGAGATAAGGGACAGGGAGACCGCCGAGAATGCCGTTCAGGCCGCCCTTACGGGGCACCTGGTCTTATCCACCCTCCATACGAACGACGCGCCGAGCGCCATAAACAGACTCATTGACCTTGGAGTGCCGCCGTTTCTCATCTCCTCGACGCTACTGGGCGTCATGGCGCAGCGCCTGGTAAGGAAAGTATGCACGAACTGCACGAGTAAGCGAACGCTCACCCCCGGAGAAATAGATAGCCTCGGCCTTAAAAAAGGCGAGTACTTGATATCCTACGGCGAGGGCTGTTCGGAGTGTAGAAACACCGGATACCGCGGAAGAACCGGGATTTACGAGATAATGCCCGTTACCGACGGGCTCAGGGCTCTCTTTACCGGCAAGATCGATACGGATACGATCCTCAAGATGGCGATAGAGGACGGGCTCGTGAGCCTTAAGAAGAGCGGCATATTAAAACTCTATAATGGGATAACCACCCCTGAAGAGATCATAAGCGTAACAGGAAAGTAAGGTATGAAGATAAAGAAGGCAGAGTTTGCCGCATGCGCCGTCTCCCCTGACGGCTACCCCAAGGACAATTTACCCGATATTGTTCTCATCGGCAAAAGTAACGTAGGTAAATCATCCCTCATAAACCGTCTTATCAACAGAAAGGGGCTCGCAAAGACGAGCTCAACGCCCGGGAAGACCAGAACCATTAACTTTTACAAGATTAACGAGAGTTTTTACCTGGTGGACCTCCCTGGTTACGGCTACGCCAAGGTGCCTCAGAGTGAGCGCCGTTCGTGGAAGTCCATGATAGACGAGTATTTCGAGGAGAGGGGCTCTGTTGCCGGCGGTCTGGTGATCCTCGATATCAGGCGCGACCCCGGAGAGGCCGAATTGTCGCTTTACGAATGGTTCGATAAATACGGGGTGGGGCTTACGACCGTCCTTACCAAGGCCGATAAATTCTCCGCTAATAAAAGATTTTCAAGGATCTCCTCCATACGAAAGGCCCTGCCGGTAGACGACCCGGTAATCTTCTCCGCCGTCTCGGGGGACGGAAAAGACGAAGTTTGGAAGAGTATAGGCCGTCTTCTTGGGGTTCTCCCGCAGGGGTCTTAATGCGCGAGGCAAGGAACTTGGCGTGCGCTTGAGCTTCGCATGCCGGAGC
Organism: Deltaproteobacteria bacterium; assembly: GCA_029262475.1. GTDB lineage: Bacteria > Desulfobacterota > GWC2-55-46 > GWC2-55-46 > JAJCZF01 > JAJCZG01. Next base: position 15,560 of record JAJCZG010000065.1, on the reverse strand, counting down.
CCATATTTCGGAGCGTATCAAGGGAATTCGCATGGTTCCGCCTCTTGATGCGCGGCGTAAAACCACGGCTCTGTGGAGTTTCCCCTTGACAAAAACATCAAAGGCTATTACCTTTTTAAGATGAAGTGTTACGTTATTTTGATTACAGTCATAGCTTTAGGGATTTCAGGTTGCGTTGCCAACCAGGGTATAGCGCCCTCCTCGGAGGATGAGCTCCGCCGCGAAATTAAGGAGCTCAGGGCATCCGTTGAGGCCTCGAACACAAAGCTCGCCTCTCTGGAAAATGAGAAGCGCGACATAGAGGATCAGAAGATAAGTTTGATGCTCTTAAAAAAAGAGCTTGCTAAGAATATCGAGGCCGTAAAAGAACTTAAAAAGTCGGCCTATGAGATAAAGGAACCCGCCGATCTGAAGGTGGTAAAGCTTGAGGAAAAGGCGACGGGTGGCGCGGATAACGCCGGAAAGCGCCCCGCTGTATCGAAGAAGGCTTCGCCTGAAAAGAAGAAGACGGCGACGCCCGTAAGGGTTATCTCTAAAAAGAAGCCCCCCGCCAGAGCTTCTTCTGCGGCCAGTGCCGCGAGCTTAAAGAGTCTAAAGGCCCTAAAGGCCCTTACAACGGAGGAGTTGTACGATAAGGGGCTTAAACTCTATAACGCCGAGAATTATTCCAGCGCCAGAGCGGCCTTCACGCTTCTTATAGAGAAGTCGCCTAAGCATAAATTAGCTGATAACGCTCTTTACTGGGTGGCCGAGACATACTACGCCCATACCAGGTACTTAAAGGCCGTAGAGGTCTTTAACGACGTAGCGAAGAGGTATCCGGATGGCAATAAGACCCCGGACTCCCTTCTTAAGATCGGGTATTCATATCTGGAGCTTGAGAACTCCGTCGAGGCACAGAAGGCATTCGAGAGGCTTATAGAACTCTATCCGGAGACCCAGGCTGCGGATAGGGCCAGAGATCGGCTTATTAAAAAACCCTTTAACTAACATTTTATACTTATCTTCTAGGGGGAAGTATGAGGAAAATTTTAATTACTACTATAGCTCTCGCCGTATTGCTCTTTTCCGGTCTTCTTATGTCGGCTCCGGAGTCAAAGGCGGATATCCTCAAGGTCGAGGGCGCTGAGTTTTATACGGTCGTCAAGGGGGATACGCTCTGGCATATAGCAGGAAGGTTCATGGAAGACCCCTTTAAGTGGCCGAGCGTGTGGAAATGGAACCCGTATATAAGGAACCCGCACTTAATCTACCCCGGTGATGTTATTAAGGTAACCAAGGACGGTATGGAACTCGTTAAGAGGGCTGCCGAGCCGCCCGTTGTAAAGCTTTCGGAAGAGCCGGTAGTAGTGCTTGAAGAGGTAAGGCCTCCTGCTCCGCTCGTAAAGACCTACAGTGAGCAAAATCTTTCGATATGGGGAGTAATAAGCAAGAAGGACCTCGACTCGGCAGGCACCATAGCCGCAGCCGGGAATGGTGCCGTGCTCATTCACGAGGGGCTCGATATTTACATATCCTTTAAGGATAAGGATGAGGTATCCGTTGGGGATAAGTTTTCGGTATTTACCAGAGGCGAGTCAGTAAGCCACCCGGATAACGGTAAATTCCTGGGTTTCATGACCGAGAGGATCGGTAGCATTATCGTTACCGATGTCTCGGACGCCGCCGACACCGTCACTGCGAAGGTCCTTACCTCGACCTCAGAAATATATAAGGGCGCAAGGCTTCTACCCTATGAAGAGCTTCCCGCTGAAATTGCCATCACGGAGTCGGTCGAAGGGATCGAAGGTATGATCGTAAAGAGCCTCGGTGGACAGGTACTCTCCGGCGAAAAGGAAGCGATCTTTATCGATAAGGGCTCTGAAGACGGCCTCGTAACCGGTAATCTTCTACAGATATACAGGGAGCGAGCCTCCGTGACAGACCCGCTTAATACGAGCAGCAGCCTTATTCTCCCGGTTGAGGATCTCGGGGTTTTACTAATTACCGATGTGAAGGAGAATCTGTCGCTTGGTGTAATAATAAGAAGTAACAAAGATATAGCAACGGGTGATCTGGTAAGGACGATGGGGCCGCTTAAGTAAGGGTTTTTTTCCACAGAGTCCCTGTCCGTGATATGCCCAAAGTATACCGCCGGAAATGTAATGAACCTGCGCTACGGTCAGTCGGCAAGAATGTAAATTATTCGAAGCTTACGGCGCCGCATCCGGAGCGCTCTTTGGACTGAGGGATTGATGGAGAGGGAAAGGGTCAGATACTGGCTTGCTCTCGCCGGTTTGAGAGATGTCGAAGGTACCGTGCTAAGAGAAGCTGTGCGACGCTTTGGCGGGGCTAGGGAGATTTTTGAGGCCCCGCAATCTCAAGTCTCAGCCTTCTCAACGGTACTTTCGGAGCTCATTAGAGAGCCTTCTCTCTGGGGCCGTGTAGCGGCTGAGATGGACCTGGTCGACAAGTCCGGTGCCGAGCTCCTTACCATGGACGACCCGCGTTATCCCGGCATACTTCATTCGTCCTATGATCCGCCCCTCCTTCTTTATGTGAAAGGTGATCTTGGCGCGTTAGACCTTCAGTCCATGATTACCGTAGCGATAGTCGGCACAAGGCGGCCTACGAGATACGGCGAGAGACTTTCGGCCTCTATCGCCGCCGGACTAACTGAGGCCGGGGTGGTTATTGTAAGCGGCATGGCCAGGGGGTGCGATTCCGCAGCCCACAGGGGCTCGCTCGGAGCTGGGGGCAAGACGATAGCAGTGCTCGGAACGGGTATCGACAGGATCTACCCCGGTGAGAATAGGGGCCTTTACGAGGAGATAGCCGAGAGCGGTCTTCTCGTATCGGAGTTTCCGATGGGCGCTCCGCCTCACCCGCAGAATTTCCCGCGCCGTAACAGAATAATTAGCGGCCTTTCAATGGGCGTTCTCGTGTCCGAGGCCCCCATAAGGAGCGGGGCCATGATGACGGCCCGGTTGGCGCTTGAGGATGGAAAAGAGATTTTCGCGCTCCCCGGAAGGGTGGACTCCAAGGAGAGCGCCGGTACGAATAAACTTATTAAGGACGGTGCGCTCCTAGTGGAAGGGGCAGACGATATACTCGAGGCCCTCACCTTTCTGGGGGTGCCGGTTAAAAGAAAGAAGACGGGCCGCGCCGGTAACAGAAGCTCTGCTGACGACGGGGATATTTCCATTAGACTATCTTCGGACTTCGGCGAGACGGCCGGTGAGGTCGAAAAAATACTTCACCTCCTCGACGACGGGCCGGTAAATACCGACGGCATCTTAACTGAACTCGCTCTTCCGTTACGCTCTCTCTCTACCCTGCTACTCGATATGGAACTCAAGGGGTATGTTGTAAAGGGCCCCGGAAACCTCTTTGAAAAGAACTAAGCATCCGTTAAACGAGCGGACCCGAGCATTTATTACCGAAAGGAAGAAGAAAGATATATGGGCAAGTCACTTGTAGTAGTAGAGTCTCCAGCCAAGGCGCGCACGATAAATAAGCTTCTCGGCAAGGATTTCACGGTTCTGGCCTCTGTAGGTCATGTTAAAGACCTCCCGAAGAGCAAGCTCGGCGTGGACGTAGAGGCCGGGTTCAAGCCGGAATACGTCGTTATACGCGGTAAGGCCAAGACGATAAACGAGCTCAAAAAAGCCGGGAAGGCTGCTGACCGGATATATCTCGCATCTGACCCCGATAGGGAGGGTGAGGCCATTGCCTGGCACATAGCCGACGAGATAGACGCCACAGGGAAGAAGACAAAGCGCGTGCTCTTTAACGAGATCACGGCGAGGGCGATAAAAGAGGCGATAGCAAACCCTGTCGAGCTCGATAGGAGCAAGTACGACGCACAACAGACCAGACGCATCCTTGACCGCCTCGTCGGATATCAGGTAAGCCCAATACTCTGGGATAAGGTCAGGAGGGGGCTTAGCGCCGGAAGAGTGCAGTCCGTCGCAGTTCGTCTCGTATGCGAGAGGGAGCGTGATGTTAAGGCATTCGTGCCGAGGGAGTACTGGTCGGTTACCGCCGAGTTCAAGGACCCGGAGTTTAGCGCCAAGCTCGTTAAGAAGAACGGTAAGAAGATTGAGGTAGATAACGGTGACGATGCCGCCGAAATTGTAAGCGAACTGAAGGAATGCGCATTTAACGTAACGGATATCGAGAAGAAGGAGCGTAAACGCCGCCCTCTTCCGCCGTTTATCACGAGTAAACTTCAGCAGGAGGCTTCAAGAAAGCTAGGATTTACCGCCAAGAAGACGATGATGGTCGCCCAGCAGTTATACGAAGGAATAGAGCTCGGCGGTGAGGGCCCTGTCGGGCTTATTACCTACATGAGAACCGACTCGACGCGTATATCGAGCGAGGCCCTTGAAGAGTCCAGAGCGCTTATACTTGAGAAATACGGTAAGGAGTATCTGCCAGGTAAGCCCAATGTCTACGCCAGCAAGAAGGGCGCACAAGATGCTCACGAAGCAATAAGGCCTACTTACTTTCAATACGACCCGGAGTCGGTTAAATCCTCTCTCACCAAGGACCAGTTTCGCCTCTACCAGCTCATCTGGAACAGGCTTATCGCCTCGCAGATGACACCGGCGCTCCTGGACAGGACGAAGGTCGTCATATCGGCCGGGCCGTATACGCTTCAGGCGAACGGCACCATAGTGAAGTTCCCGGGGTTTACCATCGTATACGTTGAGGATAAAGATACGGTCGAGGAGAAGGAAGGCCTCCTGCCGCACCTTGAAAAGGATACAAAGCTCGACGCGCCCGCCGTACTCCCGAAGCAGCATTTCACGCAGCCCCCGCCGCGCTTCACCGAGGCCACTCTCGTTAAGGAGCTAGAAGAAAACGGTATCGGAAGGCCATCGACATACGCCGCTACCCTGTCTACTATTCAGGACAGAGAGTACGTCGAGAAGGTAAATAAACAGTTCTCCCCGACCGAGTTAGGCTTTATGGTATCCGACCTCCTGGTCGAGAACTTCCCTGATATTTTTAATGTTGAGTTCACGGCTCGCATGGAGGCGGAGCTTGACGAGATAGAGGACGGAAAGACCGACTGGCTAGGTACTCTTAAGGATTTTTACGGCCCCTTCAGCAAGACCCTGGATAAGGCCAAAGAGGGGATGAAGGACGTAAAGAGGGAAGAGACCCCAACAGAGATCGACTGTGATAAGTGCGGCTCGAAGATGGTCATCAAGTGGGGACGTAACGGCAAATTCCTCGCCTGTCCGGGCTACCCAGAGTGTAAGAATACGAAAGACTTCAAGACCGCAGAGGACGGCTCAGTCGTCGTCGTCGAGAAGACCGAAGAGCCAATGGGCGCGTGCCCCAACTGCGGAAAGGATATGTTCCTGAAGAGTGGCCGCTTCGGGCGTTTTATCGCCTGCTCGGACTACCCGAATTGTAAGACAACAAAACCCTTTACCACGGGCTTTAAGTGCGAAAACGACGGTTGCGACGGTGAATTGGTCGAGCGGCGCACAAAGAAGGGAAGGGTCTTTTTCAGTTGTGCGAAGTACCCGAAGTGCGACTACGCCACCTGGAAGCTCCCGAAGAAGGACTCCGAATAGAGGTAGCCCCGGTGCCGTGGCGGCGGTAAAGATTAACCTACCCGGTCTTTTCTGTCGAAGGTGCTTTGAAGTAGGCGCAGTAGAGATAGATAACCACGCCAACGGATATGGCCGAGTCCGCGATGTTAAAGGCCGGCCAATGAGATCCCCCAACGTAGAAATCAAGAAAGTCCACGACCTCTCCGAAGCGGAGCCTGTCTATTAGGTTCCCGGCCGCGCCTCCACCGATGAGTGAGAGCGCGATCACCTCTGAGCGCTCCCTCGCCTTCGATAATACGACGCCGATTATTATTAAGGCCAGTATGGATACGCCCGATAGGAGGTATATCCTGATGCTCCCTGCGTCGTTTAGTATGCCGAATGCCGCGCCGGGGTTACGGACGTTTACGAGGCTGAAGAAGCCGACGATTATATCGATACTATGAAAAGGGATAATATAAGCGTCCGTCGCAGCCTTGGTGGCCTGGTCGGCTATTACTATAACCAGAAATATAAGAAGGATTAATGGTCTCTTCTTCATCTCAGGGCCTCAAGACATCTGTCGCAGACTTCCGGCATCTTCTCGTCGGCACCGACGCTCGCGGAGTAGTTCCAGCATCTCTCGCACTTCCCGCCGTCCGCTACGCCTACAATGATCTTCAGCTCCGGCACCTCTTCGGAGACATAGAGTACGTCCACGGAACCTTCTTCCGAGAACTTTTCCGAGACCTCCAGCTCAGAGACAATAAGTATTTCTTTTAAGGCGGCGGCCTCATCTGCCCACTGGAGGAACTCGCACCCCTTACCCGGGATTACTGTGACCTTTGCGTCCAGGGGATGGCCTATGACCTTCTCTTTTCTCGCCATCTCAAGCGCCTTCGATGCCTCGTTCTTGACCTTGATGATAGTCTGCCATCTTTCGACGAGACCCTCGTCTATCCAGTCGTTATTCACCTCCGGGAGTGTTGAGAGGTGAACGCTATCTTCAGTCCTGCCGGGCATATAAGACCACGCCTCTTCCGAGGTAAAGACGAGGACCGGGGCAACGAGCCTGACGAGGTGGTCGAGGATATGGTAGATAGTCGTCTGTGCTGCTCGTCTCTTCGGGGAATCCGCCTTTGAGGTGTAGAGGCGGTCTTTAAGGATATCGAGATAAAAATTACTCAGGTCAACGGTACAGAAGTTATGGACCGAGTGATAGATGGTATGGAATTCGAAGCTCCCGTAAGCCGCCGTCACCTTTGCGGTGAGCTTCGTTAGCCTATCGAGGGTGTACCTGTCGATTTCGGTAAGCTCTGCGTACTCCACCAAGTCTGTTTCAGGGTCGAAGTCGCTAAGATTTCCGAGTATATACCGGAAGGTATTTCTTATCCTTCTGTATGCCTCGGAGAGCCTTTTGGTTATCTCGCCTGAGATGCGTATGTCGTCTCGGTAGTCCTCGCTCGCTACCCAGAGGCGCAGAACCTCCGCGCCGTACTGGTCTATGATTTTATCCGGGGCGATGACGTTACCAAAGCTCTTGCTCATCTTTTTCCCCTTGCCGTCTACGACGAAGCCGTGCGTGAGGACGGCCTTGTAGGGGGCTATCCCCCTGCACCCTATGGAGGCGAGGAGCGAGGAGTGGAACCAGCCCCGGTGCTGGTCGCTACCTTCGAGGTAAAGCTCTGCCGGGGCGGAGAGGTTATCTCTTGCCTCTAAGACCGCCGCGAAACTAACGCCCGAGTCGAACCAGACGTCGAGGATGTCTTCTTCTTTCGTGAAATCTTTTTCGCCGCATTCGGGGCACTTTTCGCTGCCCGAGAGGAGCTCCGAAAGGGCCGACTCGAACCAGACGTCTGCGCCACCGTCTTCAAACCTTGCGGCGAGCGAATCGATTAAGTGCGTGTCAATGTGCGAGTGGCCGCACGCGTTACAGCTTAACGCCGGTATGGGCACGCCCCAGGCGCGCTGTCTGGATACGCACCAGTCCGGGCGGTTCTCGATCATCTTAAATATGCGTTCCCTGCCCCACGAAGGTATCCAGTGAACACTCTCCATTATCGCCTTTAATGCCCTTTCGCGGAGCTTAGCGTCGTTATCCATCGAGACGAACCACTGCTCGGTAGCGCGAAATATTATAGGCTTCTTACACCTCCAGCAGTGCGGGTATGAGTGACGGATGTCTTCGCTCATTACGAGCTTGCCGTTGGTTTCGAGAATCTCTATTACAGTCTTATTGGCCTTGAAGACGAAGAGCCCCTCGAGCTCCGGGACGTCACCTGTGAATTTACCGTGGTCGTCAACGGGTGTATATATATCAAGGCCGTACTTTAGCCCGAGCTCGTAGTCGTCCTGGCCGTGACCGGGTGCGATATGTACGCACCCCGTACCAGCTTCGAGCGTAACGTACTCCGCAGGGAGGATGACAGAGTCCCTATCTATAAACGGGTGGCGGGCTTTAAGGCCGCTTATCTCATCAAAGAAGAAGGTTTTGATTACCTCCGTGCCTTCCCAGCCGAACTTGTCGGTAAGTGAATCCACAAGGCCGCTTGCGACGATAAAACCCTCTTCTCCTAGTTTCACGAGCGAATATTCAAGCTCCGGGTGGAGCGCTATGGCGAGGTTTGCCGGGAGCGTCCACGGCGTAGTGGTCCATATAACGACCGAAACCCCGGTAATGCCGGAGATGCCCGGAAGCTTTGCGCTAACTTCGTTTAAGTCCAGGGGGAAGCTTACGTATACAGACGGGGAAGTCTTATCGGCGTGCTCTACCTCGGCCTCAGCGAGCGCGGTAACGCACGACGAGCACCAGTGGACGGGTTTCTTGCCTTTGTAGACGAGCCCGGCATCGACGAAATGTCCGAACTCGCGCAGTATCTGCGCCTGGTACTGATAGTTCATTGTGAGGTATGGGTCGTCCCACTCGCCGAAGACGCCAAGCCTCTTGAACTCCTCGCGCTGGATATCGACGAACTCACTAGCGTACTCGCGGCAGCGTTTCCTGATACCGACCTTTGTTGCAGTCTCCTTCTCTTTACCGAGCAGCTTCTCGACCTGGAGCTCTATCGGGAGTCCGTGGCAGTCCCACCCCGGCACGTAGTCCGTGGCGTAGCCCGACATGAAGCGGCTCTTGATGATGATATCCTTTAAAACCTTATTTAGAGCGTGCCCCAGATGTATGTGACCGTTGGCGTATGGGGGGCCGTCGTGGAGTATATATTTTTCCCTGCCCTTGCCAGCCTCGGTTATCTTTCCGTATAAATCCTCTTCTGCCCATTTTTCGAGCATCACCGGCTCTTTATTCGGGAGCGAGGCCTTCATCGGGAAGTCGGTATTCGGAAGGTTCAGGGTATCTTTGTAATCCATCTTGGTCTACTCTCCAATCGAAAATAACTATGAAAATCAGGGAAATATAACAGGGTTTATAATCTTGTATTCATACCACATGGAAGGATTTATTTAAAGGAGAATCTAGGCGTATCTGTACCCGGGGCGGTCGGAAGCAGGTGTCTCGCGAAGCTTTACTTCGCTTCTGTTGAGGAAGCGAAGAGCGGTGCGCGCGAATTGACTTTGCCGGTGCTCATGTTATATCATAAAAGGATGTCTTCAGAAATATATACCGGCTACGGTCTCTCGGAAAAACCCTTTAAAATACACTCCGACTTCGAGCCGAGTGGCGACCAGCCTGCGGCGATTAAGGCCCTTACGTCAGCCATAAAAAAGGGCGCGCGCGAGCAGGTCTTAATGGGTGTAACCGGCTCGGGTAAGACCTTTACAATGGCGCACGTCATAGAAAAGATTGGCAGGCCGACGCTCATTATGGCCCCGAATAAAACGCTCGCCGCACAGCTCTACTCGGAGTTCCGCGACCTCTTCCCCGAAAACGCCGTGGAGTACTTCGTATCATATTACGACTACTATCAGCCCGAGGCCTACATGCCGACGTCGGATACCTATATAGAAAAAGACGCCTCCATAAACGACGAGATAGATAAGCTCCGCCACTCGGCGACGCACGCGCTCCTTACACGGCGCGACGTGATAATCGTCGCATCGGTTTCCTGCATCTACGGCATCGGCTCGCCGGAAGACTACGGGGCGATACATCTCTACATAGAAAAGGATATGGAGACGGAGCGCGACCTCCTCTTAAAACGCCTCGTGGAGATGCAGTATCAGAGAAACGACTACGACTTCCACAGGGGGACATTTCGGGTGAGGGGCGACGTCGTAGAGATATTCCCGGCCTACGAGGCGGAGACGGCACTCAGGGTGGAGTTCTTCGGCGATACGGTGGAGAGGATAAGCGAGATAGACCCTTTGAGGGGAAAGCGCCTGAGGGGGCTTGAAAAAGCCCTTATTCACCCGGCGAGCCATTTTGTTACAACGAGAGATAATTTAAAGCGCGCGATGATCGACATAAGAGAGGAGCTCCGTGAGCGCCTTTCGGAACTGAGGGGGCAGTTTAAGCTCGTCGAGGCACAAAAACTCGAACAGCGCACCCTCTTTGACCTCGAACTCATGGAGGAGATGGGCTACTGTCCGGGTATCGAGAACTACTCAAGGCATTTAGCCGGAAGGCTTACCGGCGAAGCCCCCTATACGCTAATAGATTATTTTCCCAAGGATTTCCTCATCGTCCTGGACGAGAGCCATATTACAGTGCCGCAGATAGGCGGAATGTACCACGGCGACCGTTCCAGAAAAACTACACTCGTGGAGTACGGCTTTCGCCTCCCGTCGGCGCTCGATAACCGCCCTCTACAATTCGACGAATTCGACCGGAGGATATCTCAGGGTGTTTACGTATCGGCGACACCCGGCCCCTATGAGGCGGAGAAGTGCGCGGGCAAAATAGTCGAACAGATTATCCGCCCGACCGGCCTCATAGACCCGGTTCTGGAGATTCGCCGGGCCGGGACGCAGGTGGATAATCTGCTGGGAGAACTCAAAAAACGCGCCGCAGCAGGGGAGAGGGTTCTTGTAACTACCTTAACGAAGAGAATGGCCGAGGATATGACCCAGTACTACCTCGACCTCGGTGTAAAGGTTAAATACCTCCACTCGGATATAGCAACGTTAGAGAGGGTGGAGATATTAAAAGAGCTTCGCCTCGGAAGCTTCGACGTCCTTATCGGCATAAACCTTCTACGCGAGGGGTTGGATTTGCCGGAGGTCTCGCTCGTCGCAATACTCGACGCCGATAAGGAGGGTTTCCTTCGCTCCGAGAGATCGCTCATCCAGACATTCGGCCGCGCGGCGAGGAATGTAAACGGCAGGGTGATACTCTATGCCGACAAGATCACCCGCTCGATGAAGGCCGCTATGGACGAGACGGAGAGGAGGCGCGCCATCCAGAGCGAGTATAATATCGAGCACAGTATAACGCCGGAGACGATCACCAGCAAGATAAAGAATTTAATGACCTCCATCTACGAGGACGATAACGATACAGGGCTATTGATTGCCGCAGAGGAGATGGCGGACTACGTCAGCGTAAAGGATATCCCAAAGACCGTTAAGGGTTTAAGAAAAGAGATGAACGCTGCGGCAAAGGATCTGGATTTTGAGCTTGCCGCAGACTTACGGGATAAAATAAAAGTGCTTGAGGACCGGGAGCTCGGGATCTGAAGATTCGATCTTCTCTCTTCTGATAATCCTCCATGAGCGGTTTGTTTGGTGAGCGGCTTCGCCGTAGAGTGAAGGAATAAGGGGAGAGTAATTGAAGTTTGTTATCGGAAGCGTTATCGCCGTATTGTTTCTAATGATTTCAGTTGACGCCTCTCTTGCCGAGGACGGTAGCGCAAGGGATAGTTATCTAAAGGGTATTGAAGCGGGACTGGCCGGAGAGCTCGGTAATGCGGAAGTGGCCTTTAGAGAGGCCGTATTGATAGACCCGGGCTTCTCGCCTGCCGTAAGGTGGTTAAAGGCGCTAAGGGGAGTGAAGAGCGGCAGTGTAAAGCGTATTGCGCTTATCCATAGTTTAAAGGGCGAAGGGTTATGGGAGAAGGGGCTCCTGGCGGAGGCCAAAGAGGAGTACGGAAAGGCCGTAAAAAGCGACCCCGGCTTTATAGAGGCTCATATGGCCATCGGGCAGATTCTTTATAACGAGGGTTCATACACTGAGGCGCTTAAGAGCTTTGAGAGGGGCGTGGCACTGGAAGCTGATTATGCGGCCCCGTATGTTGCCAGGGGCTCTGCCCTCGCGGCCCTCGGTGAGATGGAAGGGGCTTTAAAGGACTTAGATCACTCCTTAATGATCGACCCGGAAAACGCCGCAGCTTTTACCGCGCGCGGCTCCCTCCATACTGAGGCCGACCGTACGGAAGAGGCCATAAGTGATTTTAACAGGGCCATAGAGCTATACCCGAGGAGCCCGTCGGCCTATTCGATGCGCGGCTATCTATATATGGTGAAGCTCCATGATAAGGAAATGGGCTGTGCGGACTGGAAGAGGGCATGCGAGCTTGGAGCGTGCGATAACCTCCGCTCAGCCGTCATGGCCGGGCTCTGCGGATGATCCTATTTTATAATTGGATACGCCAAAAAGAACCCCCTTCGCTTCAAGCGAAGGGGGTTCTTTAATTACAATATAAAAGACTCAAGAACTAAAGGGCTACTTCTTCTTAGAGCCGCCGCCTTTGCCCGTGGCGGCCTTTTTAGCTGCTGTGGGTTTTTTTATGGCGGGACACTTCGCGGCCTGCTTGAGTATCTTCTTATAGGCCCTTATGTCCGCCCTCTTGGTCTTGGCCATCTCGCGTAGAGCCGCTTTCGTCTCCTTATGGACTATGATCGGCACCGTATCGGTGAGCTTTACGAGCAAGAGCTCTTCCCTGCGCAGGATGTCTTTTATAGCTGTTACTGATTTTGCCATTTTACCTCCTTTTAGAAGTCGTACTTTGCGTTAAACGCCCAGATCGAATTTACGTCCGTGTGGACGATATTTCCGATGTTGGCTACACCGGCTGCGAGCGTTAGGCCCGGTATCGACGGCGGCAGGTAGACTACGAAGAAGTCCACGAAGGCGTCTTCCTCGAAGCTGTACTTATTAAGCTGAGTCGGCCTTATGCCGCCGGCGTTTGTGAAGAGATATTCGTTAACTGAGTTTAGTTCGTCAGGCTTGCTCCTGTACTCTGCGCCTATAATCAGATCGCCCCTGGCTACTACGGCTACCGTGGCTTCAGGCTGGATCTTCCAGTCGTCGGAGAAGCCCAGGAAGCCCGTCTGGTTAGCCTTCGTTGCCCTGATACTCAGGGAGGTAAGGATCGGAAGAGGCGTGTTCTTCCAGAGCTTCGTGGCCATGACGTTAAAGTCCACTCCGCTGTCGTCGTCATAACCCATCCATTCAAGAAGCCCCGGTGCTGCAGAGAGGCCTCCTATGCTTCTGACGCCTGCGGTGAGGTCGTCCGCCATATCCTCGATATTCAGCGACTTTTTGTACTCCGCTGATACGGCGATCGCCGGCAGGGTATCGGTCTCTTCCACAAGGAGGAGCTTTACATGGGCTACGATCATACCGAGGTCGTCTTCGTTCCCGTCAAGCCCTGCACCTAGGGCGGCAAGGCTATCGGCCTTAAGGTCCGACCTTAATTCTGAGATATCAAGGTTTGCGTAAGCTATGCCCAGCTCGACCCTCTTGTGCGGGCTGATGGCAGCGTTCAAGAAGTAGAAATCATAGTCGCTGCTCGTCCAGAACCATGCTCCGGCCGACGGCATGCCGATCTGCTGGCCGTCCTTCGGCGGGTTTGCAATATATGCCCACGGCACGATGGCGCCGCCGCCTAAGCCTTCGATATTCAGAAGAGGTATGCCTGCCTCTGACCTCTGAACACCGAAGAATAAACAAGTTACTGCTAGTAAAAATACAATTAACATCTTTTTCATTTATCTGACCCTCCTCAAAAGTATAGATAAAGAAAGACTTTCTCTACTTGCTCCAGGTTTTATATCTTGTTTTATATTCTGAGGTCACCTCCTTTTGTAATGAGATATTTGCTTATAAGTAACGAGTGGCGTCCGGCGTTATGCGAGAGATATCGTTAGAGCGGCCAGACGCAAAGCTAGAAGACATACAAGACCTTATTAGTCCTATAGCATTAGCATGCTAAAATATGGGGCATCCTTTGTCAAGGGAAAAAAGAGACTATTTTATTATAAATTTCACTGATTTTCAGTACCTCTGTGTCCTGAATAGACGGTTTTGTAAGTCTTTTTTTTATTTAGAGAGAGGGTAAGGTGAGCGGTGGCTGTGCCAAATAGACGAGTTTGCGGGATGGACTCGATAATGGAGGTAAAACTTCGTGCGTAGAGGTAGCTCGTCTCTTGAGCAAAAGTGTATCAGGATTGAAGCTAAATAAGGGGTTTTCTAGCGGATAGTATTCTCCGTACCGGCCTTAATACGCTTTATGTTAGCTCGGTGCTTGAAGACTATGAAGGCGGCTATCGCAAGGGCGAGCACTACGTATTCGATTGTGTGCGTTAGCAGGCCGAGAAAGAGCGGCATGGATACGGCGGCGTACATAGAGCCTAGAGAGACGTACTTTGAAACATAGGCGACCACTACGAAGATAAGAGCGCAGATAAGGGTTGAGAGCGGGGATATTACGACCATGACGCCAAGGGCAGTGGCGACCCCCTTTCCGCCCCTGAAGGCGAGGAATACGGGGAAGAGGTGACCGATGAAGGCGGCGAATGCCGTAAGGCCTACGGTGAGCGGTGATGCCGGGTCGATTATATAGAGGGCAACGTATACCGGGAGCGCACCCTTAAGGGCGTCGCCTATAAGGGTGGCTATGCCTGCGCCCTTCCCGAGCGTGCGGCTGACGTTGGTGGCCCCTATGTTGCCGCTACCGCCGGTTCTCGGGTCAGCGCCGCCGGCTAGTTTGGCTACGACCAGACCTACCGGGATGGAGCCGAGAAAGTACGAGGCGGCTATAATTATGATAGAGGTGGTATCCACTTTGTAAGTCTACTCCACGGTGACGCTCTTTGCAAGGTTACGCGGCTGGTCCACGTCCGTGCCCTTGAGGACCGCTATGTGGTAGGAGAGGAGTTGGAGGGGTATGGTCATAAGTATTGGCGTCAGGTACTTGGATGTGACGCCGACCTGCATTGTATCGTCGGCCTGGTTGCTCGCCTCTTTGTCCCCATGGTTTACGATGGCTATGACGCGCCCCCCCCTAGCGCGAACCTCCTCCATGTTGGAGAGCATTTTAGGGTAGCTCCGGTCCTTTGGCATGAGCATCACAGTCGGCATATCCTCGTCGATAAGCGCTATCGGGCCGTGCTTCATCTCGCCCGCCGGGTACCCCTCGGCGTGGATATAACTTATCTCCTTTAGCTTCAAGGCCCCTTCGAGGGCTATCGGGTAGTTTAGCGAGCGGCCAAGATACAGGAAATCCCTGCTCTGGAAATATTTTTTCGCAAGCTCCTTTATTACTTTCTCCTCTTCAAGGGCCGATTCCACCTTATGAGGAAGCGAAAGGAGTTCCTTGATGAGCTTGACGCCGTCCTCCTGATTTATCCTGCCGCTGCGTCTGCCGAGGAACAGGGCCAGCACGTAAAGTGCCGCAAGCTGAGTGGTGAAGGCCTTGGTCGAAGCGACTCCTATCTCAGGACCTGCGTGCGTCATCAGAGTATAGTCGGCCTCGCGCGTGAGGCTCGACTCCACGACGTTACATATCGCTAGCACGCGTGCGCCCTTGCCCTTGGCCTCCGAGACTGCGGAGAGCGTGTCGGCCGTCTCCCCGGACTGCGAGATGGCCACTACGAGCGTACTGGGCCCGGCCAGAGGGTTACGGTAACGGAACTCGCTTGCGAGGTCTACCTCCGTAGGAACTCCGAAGAACTCCTCTAAATAGAACTTTCCAACGAGCCCTGCGTGCCACGAGGTGCCGCAGGCGACTATATAAATCCTCTCGATATCATGGACTGGGATATTGAAGCCGTCCAGGAACACGTCGCCGGTCCCCTCCATCACCAGACCGCGGAATGTGTCCGTTAAGGCCTGCGGCTGCTCGAATATCTCTTTTA
>JAJCZG010000064.1 GCA_029262475.1 Deltaproteobacteria bacterium | reverse complement strand
GAGGCACATAGCATTGAGGATATCGCTACAGAGTATTTTGGAGAGATAGTTTCGAGCAGGGGGGTTACGAAGCAGCTCTCACGCCTCTGGAGCGCGAGAGACAGAAGGCGGGGTTTGCTGCCATTCCTCTCCACAATAATCTTAAAGTCCAAGCTCAGGCTAGAGGGTACTGTTGACGATATAAACGGCGATATTTTAACCGATATGATGGGTGTTCACTCTACGTCGACTGAGATATTTTCCATGCTCTTTCACTTCTTTCAGTCCGTTGCTTTACCCTCCGATGGGCCGGTTAAATTAAGGCTGACTTCGGTTGTGACCGGCGACGAGAACTGGCCGGACGTGGAGCGTGAGGTGAGGGGCTTTACCGAAAAGCTAAGGCGTCTTTGCACGAAGCTTAAATCACTCACAAAGGGGCTAGGCAAGGTGATGGCCGATGACGACGAGGCTGAAAAAGCGCTCCTCGCAAAGGTGCTTGAGGTGAGCGCCGTCACCGGCAGGTTAACGCACATGGCGGCAGCGGTGGATTCTATCCTCTTTGGCAAAGGCGAGGATAGCGTAAGGTGGGTGCACATAGAGCCCGCCGTAAGGGGCGGCGGCTTCCGTATAAATTTGAGGCTTTCTCCCTTGAATGTAGGAGGTAAGCTTTTTTCAAACCTCTACTCAAAGCTATCTACGACAGTGCTTACCTCGGCTACACTTAGCGTCGGGGGAGCTTTTAAATTCCTCGAAGGACGCACCGGTATCGGCCTTATCCCGGCGGAAAAGAAGGCTGAAAAACTCCTTAAATCACCATTCGACTATAAAAATAAAGTGCAGCTCGTCCTCGACTCTACGCTCCTGGAGCCAACGTCATCGGCCTTTAACGTTTCACTTGCCGCCAGGATCCCGGCCCTTGTAAAAGAGCGAAGTGGAGCGACCCTTATACTCTTTACCTCGTACGCGCTCCTTAACTTTCTCTACGGAAAGATAAGCGGCGAAATAGAAGCTATGGGTTTTAATACCCTTAAGCAGGGTTCTGCCCCACGCCACGAGCTCCTTCGGAGGTTCAGGGATGATTATACGTCGGTACTCTTCGGGACGGATAGTTTCTGGGAGGGTGTCGACGTCCCCGGAGACGCTCTAAAGACCGTCGTCATTACAAGGCTTCCCTTCGAGGTGCCCGACGATCCGGTAGCCGAGGCGAGAAGGATTGATATCGAAGAAAACGGCGGCAACGCATTTAGAGAATATGCCCTACCGAAGGCCGTCATAAAGTTCCGTCAGGGTTTTGGGAGGCTTATCAGGAAAAAGACCGATAGCGGCATAGTCGTGGTCTTAGATAAAAGGATCGTCACAAAATCCTACGGTAAGATATTCCTTAAGTCGGTCCCTGAGTGCGAGATTCTTTATGCGGAAGAGAAGGTTCTGGTATAGCCTTTAGAGTGTTTTAGGCGAGTATGCTGGTAAGCTCTTTAAAGTCTTTTACGAGGATATCCGGCGCGGCGCGTCTTAACTCCTCCTCAGGCCTGAAGCCGTAGAGTGCGCCTATCGTAGCCATGCCTGCGGCCTTGCCCGCCTCGCAGTCAACCGGGCTGTCTCCTACCATAACGCTCTGCTCCGGCGCGCAATTTAATTCGTTCATGACGTGTATTAAGGGCTCGGGCGAGGGCTTCCTGACCTTAAGCGAGTCTCCACCCAGGACGCTGCCGAAGTATTTCCTTATGCCGAACTCCTCAAGTATACCCGCGGTAAGGCCGACGGGCTTATTCGATACGACGGCGAGCTTCTTTCCTTTTTCCTTAAAGATTCGGAGCGCGTCGAGGACTCCTTCGTAGAGGGTGGTGTCTACTACCAGATGGTGATCGTAGATTTGAAGGAAGCGTATCCTCGCCTTCTCCAGTGCTTCCGGCCCCTCGCCCGGCATGACCTGTTCAAGGAGCATCTTTACGCCCCATCCGATGCACGCCTTAATATCGTCTTCTGCCATCACTTCTCGGCCAGTCTCCGCGAGGAGCCTGTTCGTTACCCATGCGATATCACCGCTCGAATCAATGAGCGTCCCGTCAAGGTCGAATATTATAAGTTCTTTATCCATCTTCATTTAGGTATTGATAACAGATATGAGGGGGTATTACAAGTTTGAAGGGGTGGAAGGGTGAGTTGATACGGGCCATTCTTACGTCCGGAAGCCTCGGTCTTTGCGAGGAGCATAGCGACGCGGCAATCTCTCATTACGTGAATCTTCAGGCCGCTCTGACGAGCGGAAGAATTGCATTTCTATGTCGAAGCGAACCTTGCGCTTGTGGCGTTTTTGGGTGCGAAGTGCAGCTCCCTTCTCCCCAAATACCTCAATTTAGTCGCGGCCTCTAACGAGTCGCTCCGTAAATTGACCCCATCTTATGGTCGCTGACCCCGCACCCTTGTTTATGAAGGACAAAGACCAACCCTTTGCTCCGTAACCCTCTCCTGCATATGCTGTTACGCTTCCAAATTATTAAGTATGTTTTCTATCGTTGAGTAGTAATACTTACAAGGCGTCCCAATCATCTTTGTTTTATATGTGTTGCTAGGTAAACCTTTTTTGTCAAAAATATGTTTGTACTTGAGAGAACGATAATATTGTTCAGCCAAATACAGCTCGGCTGCTGGATGCACACAACCTTTAATAGACTCTCTTACTGTATTGTCAATATCCAAAAGCTGAGCAAAAGGAATGCCAAGGCTATTTAGCGAAATGTGGTTTTTGAATTCTGATATATGCAGTAACGAATCATCGTAATATTCGTTGACTCCTTGAGAGATAATTGCATAGGTGTTAAGTTCTAACGATTCTTGATATATGTTGTTAATCTCACTTGCAAGGCGAATAAATAACTCCGGTTCATAGCTATATTTAACATTGTGCTTAAAATATCCAGGGAACCAATTGCTTTTAAGCAAAATACTGTCCGCAAAGGAAATGAAGGCTACATTCGGATATTTCTCGGATATGGAATCAATTCTAGACCTCAACTTGATGAGCTTCTCTCTTGTAATTTTACCGCTTTCTAGCGCTTTCATTACATCTATTGCATCGATTAATGCGAATACAGAATATGACCGCAGATAAAGGTTTTCTAGCCATGCGCTCTTAACAAAGATATGTGGCTTCTCGTCACATTGCCAACAGCCTACACAAGCAATAAATTGATCTCTTGGCAATTTCATGGACACTTCATGGTAACGATCGAAAGGGTTTGGAAACCAGGAAAGCTCTATTGAATTATTATTAACCTTCCTTGCAGCCACATAGCTTATATATCCGACCTTTTCATCATCTGATCCACGGAAGAATCTCAACATCGAGTTTTCGTATTCTTTGAGAAACATCTCGTCCATTAGAAACAGATCTCGGTCTAAAGGAATATCTTCAAAGTTATATTTATCGAACATTTCATGATCGAACAAGGCAATCACCCCCTAACCTCTTGTTGATAATTATTATTAAGATAAATATACGACATTCTTTTATTATTAACAACTGCGGACTACAGCAAAAAGGCCCATAGCCAATAAGAAGAGAGCTTTCTATACATGTAAAATAGAGCCTACAACTACCTATTGATAGTTTTTGTTTTTAAAACCCACAGGGTGCGGGGTCAGCGACCATAAGATGGGGTCAATTTACGGAGCGGCGTCTTACCCCGCGACTAAATTGAGGTTTTTGGGGAGAAGGGAGCTGCACTTCGCACCCGAAAGCGCCACAAGCGCAAGGTTCGTTTCAATTCAGCATAGCCTGCTTCCGCTCGTCAGAGCGGCCTTATATGAAAATTACTAGTCCGCTATTAATTTTGTGTAAACCCCTCGCCGCGTGGTAAGGCTGGCCGATAACCATATACTTTACGCTGCGCGTATCAAAACTGCACTGGTGCGGC
>JAJCZG010000063.1 GCA_029262475.1 Deltaproteobacteria bacterium | reverse complement strand
ATATCTTCATCGAGCCGGAAAAAGGAGCAAAAGTTTAAAATGCAAGAACGCTGCCCGAACATGAACCACAGACGTACAGACGCGCCTGTGCGCTTCTGTGCGATGTGTGGAGACGTGGTGAATGGGAATATCCTTACTACGAAGTGTCGAGAAGAAGAACATGCAAAAAGTCGGCGCAACCGTTATAAATATTGTATGAATTGCGGGGAACAGCTTATTCAGAAAAAATGACGCTCAAGATCGTTCTCACGGCGTTTAGCAAAAATATTCATATGGAATAACTACAAGTAGGGATTTTTGTGATTCTTCCAAAAAGGCCATAATCCATGGAATCTATGGAATGGATGTAAAGCTTCCAGCTGCTTGATTTTTAAGCGCAGAAGGGGAAACCCTCTTTCTGCCAGAACATGAATTTATAGATTGTGTGGAGTCTGAAGAATATGGAGAAGAGAATTGAACAAGAGTATTCCTATCAGCCCTGGAAATGAACGAGTGAGCACTGCCTTATTGTTGGCGGCAGGCACAGGTAGCCGTCTTTCTCCATTAACTGATAAGATGCCTAAATGTCTTGTCCCGCTTAATGGAATATCCATTCTTGAAAGGTTGGTCGATTCCCTTAAGTCATACGGATTTAAGCGTCTTGTTGTGGTCGTGGGGTACCAAGAGGAATGCATTCGCGACTTTCTCGACACACGGGCCGGAGAAATGGAGATCACCTATCTCGTAAACCCAGTATATAAGACAACTAACAATATTTATTCATTATGGCTTGCCAGAAATATAATAGATGAACCCTTTCTATTGCTTGAGAGCGATATTGTTTTTAAAAAGAGCTTGCTGAAAGAGATGCTCTGGCCTGACCGGATAGCCGTTGCCAAACTACAGCCGTGGATGAATGGCACCACGGTTACAATCGACCACCACCAAGAGGTTCATGCCTTTTGGGCATCCGGTAGTGATTATGATTCCCTTGAGATGAAGCAATACAAGACCGTTAATATTTACAGCCTTTCAACAATATACTGGAGATTAATCAAAGAGCGATTGGAGCAGTATATCTCAAACAATAAGGTAAATGACTACTACGAGGCTGTTTTTTCGGAATTGGTCGCAGAGGGCAGCCTTCACTTCACTTCGGTATTATTTAGCACCGATCAGTGGTATGAGATTGATACTCTTGCCGATCTGCATGAGGCAGAGCAATTATTCCCCAAACATGCTCTTCCCCCTATGACACCGGCAAGGAAAGTACGCAGCCAAAGTAAAGTTAACTCTAAAGTTAAACCACTCAGTTTAATGTCGTAATGGTAAGAAATGACCAATAAGGAATATGCCGCCCAAGAGCGGAAATACGAATACCTCTCCAGCCAGCATGGCGGTTATTGGCGTCACGGCTTCATAGACCACGCCTATCTCTACAATCTCTATTTTCCGCCTGAGTCTTTTTTTGAAAAACTTAAAGATCAAATTCATGAGTTGGTATTAAATTATCCTATCGCTCAGGATGCACTTGCAGCTCTGGTGGGAGATCTGATCGACCAGCCATCGGAGCGAATTGTAGTAGGCAATGGCGCGGCGGAACTAATCAAGATCGTCTCAGGGCATATTGCCCGAAAATTGATTATACCTGTTCCGTCATTTAATGAATACGTCAATGCGGCACCTGCTGGCAACGTAATTGAATTTCCTCTTGAGCCACCCTCTTTTCAGCTGGATGTGGATAAATTCGCTGCTGAGGCTATCCGCTCCAAAGCAGATATTGCGGTGGTGGTTACCCCTAATAATCCAACCTCACTGCTGGTGCCAAAAATCGATCTTCTCTGCCTGCTAAAGAACCTGTCAGGCCACAACTGTATGCTCATCGTCGATGAATCTTTCATTGATTTTGCCAAGGACCGCGATCACGCAACCCTTGAGAGAGAGATAGCCCGGCATCCGAACCTGACGATATTTAAGAGCATGAGCAAGGCTTATGGTATCTGTGGTCTGCGTATCGGTTATATGCTCACGGCAAATTCGGAATTTGCCGCCAGGGTTCGAGAGGGAATCCATATATGGAATATTAATGGCTTTGCCGAAACATTCCTGGAGCTTGCCCCTCAGTACCGTAAGGATTTCTCAGACAGTTGCAAGCAGGTCATGGCCGATAGGGATAAGTTTTATGAGGGACTTCAGTCGATTCAGGGTTTGACTGTCTTTCAACCGGATGCTAACTTTATTTTCTGTCGCCTTCCTGAGCACTCAGCCTCCGGCCCGGAAGTTACCAAAAGGCTTTTTGTCGAGCATAACATTTACATTAAACACTGTCAGGGGAAGACACTTCCGGAATCTGACCGTTACCTCCGTATCGCAAGCCGCACACAGGCTGAGAACCATCGACTGATCGAAGCATTACGTGATATTATTGGAGGCTCAGGATGATGAATGTGTCGTCCCCTCAGCCTCCAAGTATAATTTCATTTACAAAAGACCTTCCGAATATCTGTTCGCTTATCGGACTTTTCTGCTCGATTCTCGCCATATATTTTGCGTTTCTAGGAATCTTCCCTGCTGCAATGATCGGCATGCTATGGGCGGTCTTTTTTGACTGGAGCGACGGCATCATTGCCCGGCGCATGAAGGGGCGGACCAAGGAACAGAAATTATTTGGAACACAACTGGACTCCTTGATAGACATTGTGAGTTTCAGTATTTGTCCTGCCGTTCTCCTGTTAAGCTACGGAGAATTCAGTCCTTGGTTCCTGCCCGGGGCCTTTATCATAGTTGGAACCGGTGTTATCCGTCTGAGTTATTTCAATGTATTTGGTCTGGTAGATAAGTCAACCTACATGGGATTGGCGCTCGACAATAATATTATCATCCTGGCCTTTGCCTTTCTCTTTGACGGTCTTGTCAGCCAGACGATTTTTTCAGTCATTATATACATAATTGTTATCAGTATAGCGGCCTTGAATGTAGCGCCAATTAAAACACCAAAGCTTACGGGAAGGTGGGTTTATGTTCTCACGGCGTATGTCCTTGGATTAACAGCTATCTATGGCTGGATGCTGTGGTGAAGATATCAATAAAATTACAGGATTTATCAAGCGATGAATCATAACGACTCCACCGAACCACAGATCGACTATGCAGCCGTCAAGAAATATTTTGATAATGCAACGGGTGCCACAGCAGCCACTGTCAGCATGATGACCCATGAGTACAATCTCCCGGCCAGTGCGGCCAGATATCGACTACACAAAGAGACACGAACGATCAGTGATTGGCTCGGCGCGGTGCATGAATCGGGAAGAGTGCTTGATGTTGGCTGTGGCGCAGGGACGTGGTCGGAGATCTTCGCCGGGCGCTATAAGACTGTCATAGGAATCGAGCAAAGTAGCCTGATGTTGAAGGCTGCCAGGGAAAGGGTGGCCCATCTGCCCAACGTTAAGATACTCGAAGGCGACGGTCGTCATGACCTTCCGGAAGGCCCCTTCGATATGATTTTTTTGGGTGGTCTGTGCATGTATCTCAATGACGATGACATTATGGTGCTACTCAACGCTTTGAAAAGTCGCCTTACTGAAGGGGGGTCGATTATCCTCCGCGAGTCGACTTTGCAGCAGGGTGTCTCCCTGTCACAGGGAGAATATCAGGCCGTCTACCGAAGTGTAAACCTGTACCGTCAACTCATCGATGGAGCGGGTTCCTTTCGTGTGGAAGTGCGGCGGAACTACGGTTACACCAATTTGGTGACTGCAGAGGAGTTGATTAATCTGCGTCGCAGGTGGCTACCATTCTTACCCGGGGATTCTACCACGCTTGGCTTCTTGACGTGGTGGGCGCTCAGAGGGACCGCACCGATAAGCTTCTGGGCTATGCCTCGAATGTTCTCCCACCTCAGCATCCCGTGGCCCAGATTACAAAATCACTTCATTAGATTGCTGCAAAAGTTTCACTGATTTAGACTATCGTTACTTTCTTTCCGTAATCGTTATTTTTCAGTCTTAGGAGTTTTGAGGCCTTGTAGGTGAAGTTCGCAAAACAACAATTTCGCCAGCTTGATAAAATGTATACGTCCCCAGACCGTCCCCAATATAAGGTTCTTGGGTAAATACCATTGTTAAATCAATATGTTGAGAGATCCAAGCGTGGGTTCGATTCCCACCGCCCAATAATAATTTCCTTATTCTTTAACTCTCCTTACCCTCCGCTTGACGTTCACGAAGCGGTACTTCCCTGGATCTCTTCTAATTCCTACTTAATACTTTATGTGGTATGATTTTTGTATACTACTAGAGGTAAATGAGATGGCTCTTTTCCGGCCGTCTGCTTAAGGTTAGATGATTACTGGAGAGGAGGAAGTTTACGGCGATATGAAAGCGGTTCTTATTTACGAATACGGAGGCTTGGATGTGCTCAAGTGCGAGGATATTCCAAGGCCTGAGCCTGGACAGGGCGAAGTTCTTATAAAAGTTCATGCCGCAGGCGTAAACCCCTCTGACGCGAAGATTAGAGAAGGCAAGGCCTTCGCGGGAATGATTACCGATCCGTTCCCGTATACGCTCGGTTGGGATGTATCCGGAGTGGTCGTCGAGACCGGGGGCGACGGAGGCGGGTTCAAGCCTGGAGACGCTGTTTACGGTCTGGTGAACTTTCCGTACGGCGGAGGAGCTTACGCGGAGTATGTAAAAGCCCCCGCCTGTCAACTTGCCAGAAAACCCGCATTGCTTGACCATATTCAGTCCGCATCGTTACCGCTGGTGTCGCTTACGGCCTGGCAGGCACTATTTGAAGCTGCCGAGTTAAAGAAAGGTGAGCGTATACTTATCCACGCGGCTGCGGGCGGCGTTGGGCACATAGCCGTTCAGCTTGCCCGGTGGAAGGGCGCGGCCCTTATAAGCGCCACTGGAGCGCCTAGAGACGAGGATTATCTTACCTTCATCGGCGTTGACGAGTTTATCGATTTCAGGTCGCAAAGGTTCGAAGAGGTGATTCACGATATGGACGTGGTGCTTGACTGCGTCGGTGGAGAAACGCAGGAGCGTTCCTGGCAGGTCCTTAAAAAGGGCGGCAGGCTGGTCACAATAATGGAGGAGCCGTTGGAATGCAGGGCTATGGAGTACGGCGTAAGCTCGGCGCGGGTATTTGTAAGGCCCGATGCAGGCGCCCTTGAAGAGATCAGAAGGTGTGTTGATAAGGGAATCATAGTGCCCTTCGTCTTTAGCGTCTTTCCTCTCGAAATGGTAGAAGAGGCCCACGAACTCGTCGAGATGGGGCAGGCCAGGGGTAAGATAGTACTTAATGTCGAGTGTTAAAAGCCTTTAAATCAAGCGTCTTCTCCTCCGTGGGGAAGGCTTTTATTTTAGCTTATTTGTATACGAGTCCTTCCTTCAACTCATAGGTATAGGGCAACCCGTTCACCTTCCACCCGTCTACGGTCCTGTGCCCTTTTTCATCTTTAGACCCTTCAAAGCTGTCTGTCATATAATAGACACTCTCAAACCCGGCATCGATAAGCAGCTTTGCCGCCACCTTAGCCCTCTTGCCGCTCCTGCATATGGTGATTATCGTATCTTCCTTCTTATAGCGCTCGGAAACTTTCCCGACGAAGTCTTTGTTCATCTCCCAGGAAGGATAGAACTTTAAGGGTATATTCGGCACTCCGTTCGGGAGCTCCGGGTGGCCGACGAAGTGGTACTCGGCCCTTGTCCTTACGTCTACGATAAAAGTGTTTTCAGGGCTTGCCGTGACCATATTATAGGCATTTACGGAGTCGATGCCCGCCGGGGCACTACCCGCGATGGCCGGGGCGACGAAGATCAATAAGAGGAGAAAGGCGTTTAGAAAAACTTTACATATTATCTTCATTTCATCTCTCCTTTATCTTTTATTCTAGCGGTCTTAGTTAAGGTTTAGAAGTTGTACCTAGCCCTTATGTAGATATTGTCGTTACGGTCGAACTGTCCGAATTCGGTATGGTCGTCTTTACCTGTAAATATATTGGCTCCGGCCGTAACCTTAAATGCGTCGGTAAATGTATAACCTAGCGAGGGTCTTAAGTACGCGTCTCTTTCCGTCGGGCTAAAGAAGACGAAGAGACCGGCTGTGACGGTCTGGTTTTTCATGAGCTTCATTAGTCTTAACGTAGCGAGCTGTCGTAGCTCGTCCCTCGCCGGTTCTCCGGCACTTAGCCCACGTTTATAAGAAGAGTAGTCTAATATCTCCTCAACCATGTACTGTACTCCGACGCTCAGGTCGCCTCCGAGGTCGCGGGAATAACCGGCTATGAGCTTTACCGACGAATTCTCGATCAAGGGATTATCTCCGCCTTTGTCCTCACGCGAGTGATAGTACCCGGCCTCCATGTTTGCTATGCCGCCAAGCGCCGGGCCCCGCAGGCTTGCGCCGTAGACGCTGAGCTTCGGGTAGAAGAAGTCCTCCGCAGTAGCGTTAACAATACCCCTCGGCTCTTTATAAAACCCCCGGAAGTAGTAGAGTGCAGCCTCAAAGCTACCTACTGTCTTATAGCCTCTAATGGCTATTTCGATATTTTCTGTCGTCTCTTCGGGCCTTATGAAATCCCTGTCGGCGGCCTCTCCTGTGATAGACCTTTTGAGGCCGTCGTAGAAAGAGACCCTAGTGCCGGTGACGCTGTTATTAGCCTCCATAACCGGCATGAGTACGATATTGAAGGAGGCAAGGTCTGTAAATACCGAGCCCTTAAGGGCGTCGCTCGGGAGCTTAAGGTACTCGTCGTCTCTCCCGGTGAAGAAGGATATATAGTCTTTGGGGAAGAGGTCGTTTATGAAGAGGAGGTCGCCGGTGCCCCAGGTTAGTACCTGCCTGCCGAGCCTAACGTCTACGGTATCGGTCGGGGTAAAGGATAAGGCCGCCTCACGAACGATAAACTCAAGGCGCTCATCGTAGCCGTCGGCTAAGAGTTCAACCTTAAAGCTCAGCTCAGGGGCCCACTCTTCCATGATGCGCGGTGAGTGGGCTCCTTTAAGCTGAAGTCTTCCTTCGAGGAGGTTATAGGAGTCTTCCCTTGTTGTGTCGTCACTGATGCGAGACCCGTATGCGCTCTCCGCAAAGCCGTTAATACTAAGAGCATAGGCCGGTAGAGTGGTGGCGAAAACTAGAGCAATGACTGCTATAGAATATGAGAAAATCTTCATCTATCTCCTCACCTCTTTAGGTGGTTTTCTAAGGTAACGTTCCTTAAAGAGACCTTCCTCTAAGCCTATGTTGTACTTTATGTTACTAAACTCCACCGTCGTCTTAAGCCCCTTTTCCCTGTCTTCGGCCTTTGCCTTAAGGACAGTCGGGATGCCGTCTATAACGGTCGTTTCGAGAACCTCTATCGTCCGGTAGTGTTCACCTTTCTTGTTAAAATACTCGCCCCGCATGGGTAGAAAGGTCTCCTTATCTATATGCGCTATATAATGGGAGAAGTCGACATCACTTCCGTCAACTGGTACGTTCTTTATGAGGTATACCGCTCTGCCGTTTAACATGCCGTCGCCTGCGAGTTCGTGCGTATCGTCTGTACTCCTCCTGCCCGAGACGTCCTCGTAGGTAAATACCCCGCCTGCGAAGCTCGATCTCTTATCCGAGCTCGCGATTCTCTTTACGAGGTCTATCGCCGGGAGGTAGAGCCAGCGGTCGTCGTCGCCACTGGTCTTTTTCCATACCATAAAGACCATGCGGCTAACGTCGGTTGGTTTGTGGAAGTAGACGTAGAATTTTTGCCTGCCGCCGTCTTCTATATCCTTACGAAGGAGCGTCATCTCACGAACGCGGTCGCGGCCGCGTCTGTCGGTGATCGTCATCTTGAGGCTAGCCCTGCCGTCGTCGCCTGCGTAGTAGTAGGCGAGGTTCGATCTATCCACAATCTCATCGGCCGTTAGAGCATCGGCTAGTGCCGGGTTCATTAGTACTATTGCGATTATTAGGATTAAAAAAAACTTCATGGAAAATACCTCCAATTCTTTACGGCCTTAGCCTTCCTTTAAGCACCACCATAATGGAAGGCAGCACCAGTAGTGTTACGCCCCCGCTAATCGCCATGATAGCCGCCATAAAGAAGCCGACGGTCTTATACGGCATGAGAGGTGCGAAAAGCAGCGGGGTAAAGCCTATGGCGATGACCACGGCGTTTCGTATTATCGCTCGCACCGGCTCCTCGAAGAGCGCGTCTATTGTTATGCCCCAGTCCTTACTGTCTCTATAGAGCTGCCTTGTACGCTGGACCAGGTGTATGGCGAAGTCTACAGAGAGCCCGAGTGTCAGGGCCGAGAGTACGGCAATCGGCATGTCGTAGTTCTTACCGACTACTCCGACGAGGCCGTATATAAAGGAAATAGTTACCACCAGAGGCACCATGGATACGAGCCCCCAGAGGATTGACCTGAAGAGCAGGGTCATTATCAGCAGCACTACGACGAAGCTACCGAGGAGCGCGCTTAGCATGCCCGAGACCATGTGGTCCTGCCAGACTACGTTTATGTATGTGAGCCCTGCCCACTCGGAGCTCATTCCCCCCGGAGGCGGGTTCATTGCCATGAACTCTTCGGCGCTCTCTATGACGCCCCGCATGTCAAGATTATCGCCTCGCTTAAGGTGTATCCATATGGCGGCCTTCTTATAGTCGGGGTCGACCAGGTGATAAAGGTCCTCCGGGTCTCCGCTCATCTCGTAGAGGAAGAGGTACTGGCCTATTGCCGCGCTACTTTCGGGTATTACGCCGGAACCAGCCTCACGGTCTTTTAACTCGTAACCAATCTTTTTTACGACGTCGGCTATCGTCGTGGTCTTACCGACTACGTCGAGGGTCGTCAAGTGACGTTGGAGCCTTTCTATATAGGCCATCAATTCGGGTGTCTTCACCATGCCGGACTCGTCACCGTTTAGTACGAGGTAGGCCATGTAGGTTCCGCCGAAATGCTCGTTTAAGACCCTGTCGGCTACGCGAATCTTGTGGTCTTTACTGAACCAATATACCGGGTTGTCGTTAACGACAATATGGCTTATCCCGTATGCGGAAAACCCGAGTACGAGGAGTGTAGCGACTAGGACCATACGACTCCGTTTAGTGCTCAGGTGCCCGATGGCGCGCTGGATGGCGGCAAGCTTATCGGGCCCGTGCTCAGCCTTAACAAGTCCTTTTAAGTACCTCTCAGGCATGAGCATCGTAACAGCCGGTATTAGCGTAAGTGTCAGGAACCATGCCGTCATGATGCCGAATGCCACGAATAAGCCGAAGACCCTTACCGGAGGTATCGGCGTTAGCGCGAGCGAAGCAAATCCCACCGACGACGTAATGGAGGTATAGAGCATCGGAGTCATGAGCTTATCGAAGACATTTATGAAGGTCTCCTTCTTCGTCCCGCCTGCGCGGTATTCGTCGAAGAATTCGCTTAAGATATGAATGCTATCGACTACCGCTATGGGCATAAGGAATATCGGTATCATGGAGATCATGATATGGACCGTATTGCCGGTGCCGATAAGTAACCCCATCGTCCAGATTATGCTCACCATCGCCACTATCATGGGCGACACGATGAGCGAAACTCTCCTGAAGAAGAAGAGCATCAAGGCGAAGATAAATAGCCCGGCAAGCGGGGCGCTCATCGCCATCTGCTTGAACATCTCCACACCGAATGTATCCTCAGCCACGGGTAGGCCGGTTATGTGGTACTCTTCGGTGCCACGGTGGCGTTCGATTATCTCTTCTATCTCTTTGGAGATGCGGTAACTCTGGTCCTTTTCTTCAATAGGAACGGCAATGGCTACGGCCTTGCCGTCGCCTGAGACGAGCATATCCTTAAGTATCGGGTTTGATAAGGCCCGGTCGCGGACGGCGAGCGCCTCCGCCTTATCCGATAAGCCTGCTTTCATGAGCGGCTCTATAGTAAGCGTCCCGCCCCTACCTTCGATATCGTCTGTCGTCGTCGGGCTAATCAAGTCGTATGAGATGACACCGTCAATCTGTGATATCTCGTCTGTTACGGCAGCGATACGGTTTAGCGTATCCGGGGTAAATACCCCCTCCGGCGCCGAGTCGTCCACTACGCCGACGACTATCGAGTCGTGGAGGGCGAACTCAGCCTTGAATTCCCTGTGCGCTACCCTCGCCGGTTCGTCATTGTAGAGCATATTCTCCGGGTCGGTATCTATCGTTATCTTCGGGAACTGCGTAAGGAAAATAACCGTTATCAGGGCGTAGATGATTATCACTACCTTCGGGTGGTTTAGCGATTTTTCTACGATACTGTGAAGGATCTTCATCTAGTAAAACCTTTCTTTAGCTTTTCACATATTCCGGGCGGGTGAAAAGCTCGCCCGGAACGCCATAGAAGTAATTCAGCACTTCTGAGTGCCTTCCCCGGTACTGCACTTCTCCTCGCCGAGGAGGCACTTAAGTATACTCTTCATAAGGCACCAGTTGGTAAATCCCGACTGTAAGAGGTTAAGCCCTACAAAAGCGGTAAAGAGGAGCCAGTACTCGGAGTGGACTCTTGCGAGCACGAGGCTAATGATTATGAATACTCCGGCTATAAGTCGTAAATATCTTTCTATACGCATCTTGGTTTCTCCTTCTCATTTTGGTTTCGTGAGCGGCACTTCGCCGGGCCCTCTAGTCTTCTATCTTCGCCATTATCTTTTGCCTCTCTGAGAGCTGTTCCGTAAGTACTTCCCTCATAAGGCGGCATGCCTCGATTATCTTCGGGTTGGCTATGGAGTAGTAGATATTTTGCCCTTCTCTTCTGGAGCGAACCATCTCGCTCCCCTTAAGGACCGAAAGATGCTGGCTGATATTGCTCTTCGTTAGCCCGGCTTCTTCGACGAGCTCCGTTACGGTCTTCTCGCCTTCCTTAAGGGCGTAGATTATCTCCATCCTTACCGGGTTTGCCATGGTTTTACATACATCGGCCTGAAGCTTGAATATTTCTTTCATCTTCCCTCCTCGTAGGCAGCGGCTATTATTAGCATAAGTATCTTAACTATATAATTGCATAACTTCGAAACTATGTCAAGTAGTAGGTTCCCAGGCCGCCCAGCCATGTAAGGTTTGTGTCGTATGGAAAGCTTTTCGTGACGCGCCGGAGGTGTTATAATTACCGGTAAGCGTCACGAATACTTAGGATCGCAGATATTTAATAAACAGCTCCGGTACATTTCAATACGGCAGTCTTTATCTATGTTTTTCGCTTAGACTTAAGGAGGGTGGGTATGAAGATATTTTTAATTTTATCCATGATCATGGTGACCTCTTCGTTGGCGATTGCTGGCGGAGAAACGCTTGATGAGAAGAAGGAAAAGGCCAGGGAGACTGCGGCGGAGATAACTCAGATGAGGAGCGAGCGCGCACGAGACGTCATAGGCAGCGAAACCGGGATTACCCCTGCCATCTTTAAGGAGGTCT
>JAJCZG010000062.1 GCA_029262475.1 Deltaproteobacteria bacterium | reverse complement strand
ATTCCGTTCACTAAGGGAGCCTGAGCTTCAGGGCAAATGCGGAGAGTGCGACTACGATACGCTCTGCGGTGGGTGCAGGGCCAGGGCGCTCGCTTCCGGCGAGGGGCTTATGGGCACGGACCCGTGGTGCGAGTACGACCCTCCAAAGGGCGCCAAAAAGAGCCGGGAGGCAAAAGCCGCCAAAGACGGCAAGAGATGGATCCCTGTATGGAGCCTTGAGGCTGTAAGGAGGCTCAACAGGGTGCCTGATTTCCTTAAACCAATGGTCAGGGAGGGTGTCGAACAGTTTGCCCGCTCGCGTAACATTACGGAGATCACCCCTGAGATAATGAAAGAACTTAAGGACAGGACCGGACGCGGGGATAGTAAGTCGTGACGCCCCGTGATGCGGCCTCCCCTGAAGGCCCGGAGGGAAAACACGCCGACAACCCTGACGGGGACGGCGTTGAGGAGCCGTCCGGGTTAGAGGCGGATAAAGACAAAACCTCCGCCGTAAAGGGCGTAAACAGACGCGTAATCGGCTTTGCCCTCGTGGCGCTCGGAGTATTAAATTCCCTCTTTAAGGCGAAGGCGGGGCTTACCGGGACTAGCTGGCTGAACCTTATTCTTATCGGGGCCGGGGCCATAATATTTTTCTCAGCCCTCAGGCAGGGACGAAGCCGCTAGCAAAATTCTCCGACCACACTCCGGCTCTTACTCCCTTATATAACTACACTTAACGGGCCTTAATGGCCGCTCTTATAAACTCTTCCTCTTCCTCTTTTGTCTCTATCTAACCGTTTACCGAGGAGGCGCTCTAGGAGCAGACCGACCATTGGCCCTTCCGTTACCCCCATCTCCATCAGGTCTGCACCATTAACGGGCCTTAAGGGCCGCTCTTATAAACTCTTCCTCTTCCTCTTTTGTCTCTATCTCTCCGTCTAACCGTTTACCGAGGAGACGCTCTAGGAGCAGACCGACCATTGGCCCTTCCGTTACCCCCATCTCCATCAGGTCTGCACCATTTAAAAGGGTCTTCTGGATGCCCCTCTCTCTGCTTATATAGTCTGAGAAGACCATCTTGACCGACTCGTCCTCGCTCTTCTCCATCAGGTAAAGCGTCACCTCTAACGGCAGCGGATTAAGGAGGCGGTAACTCTCACTGGCGCTTAGCGACGCATCATGTCGCAAGCGGTTAAGAGCGTCGATGCCGTGGCGCCTTGCACCGAGTATCTCCCTCGTCCGTCTCCCTTCAATAGTAAGCCTCCCGGCGAGCGCCATAAGAGAGGCATCTTCCACCTGGTCGGTAAGCGCGAGAAAGAGAACAAGCCAGACCTTTACCGGCTCTTTTCTGTAGAGGAGTCTGTACCATGCGAGCGTATCCCTTGCGCGCTCGAATAGCGCCTCCATACGCCTGTCCCACTTAATACTCGAATCTATCAGGTTGAGCACTCCGAGTTCGTTAAGCCTCGTAAGGGCAGAGGCGGCGATATCCTCCTTTAAAATATTTTTGAGCTCGTCACGGAGCCTCGCTCCCGAGAGCTGACGGTAGCAGTCGAGCTTAAGGGTGCTCTTTATGAGATTTAGCGTCTGCTTTGCTATACCGAAGCCGAACCTCTCGGAGAAGCGGACCGCCCGGAGTATCCTCGTCGGGTCTTCTACGAAGCTCAGATTATGTATCGCCCTTATGGTCTTCTCTTTTATATCGCTCTGAGCACCGAAGAAATCTATAAGGGTAGCGAACTTCGGCGGGGTTATGTCGAGGGCAAGGGTGTTAATGGTAAAATCCCTCCTGTAGAGGTCGAGCTTCAGGGAAGATAGCTCGACCGTAGGGAGAGCCCCAGGCTCCTCGTAATACTCAAGTCTTGCCGTAGCCACGTCCACCTGAAAACCGTCCGGCGTTTTAAGGACCGCCGTCCTGAAACGCTCGTGGCTCTTTATATGAAACCCCTGCCGCCGGGCGAACTCTGTGGCGAATACGATGCCGTCCCCCTCTATAACGATATCAATATCGAGGTTATCGCGCCGTAGTATCAGGTCCCTTACAAACCCGCCAACGGCGTATGCCCTGAAGCCGAGCTCCGAAGCCGTCTCGCCGGCATCAACGAGGAGCTTCATCACCCACTCCGGGAGCCGTTCACCCATAAGGCTCTTAAGCGAACGCGTGCGCCTGCCGGTGCCGTCACGCCCGGGATGCTCGACGAGTTCGTCCTGAAGGAGTTTTAGGAGATCCGTCCTCGTAATGACGCCCTTTAGCGTGCCGAGCGCGTCTATTACCGGCAAAAGCCTCTGCCCGTGGCTAAATACCTTTATCCGGATATCATCTATAGAGGTATCAGGTGAGACCGTCTCGTACTCGGTCGTCATATACTCGCTTACACTGCACTTTGAAAGCTTGTGATAGACCGCCTTGGAGGCGGTCTGCCTCGTCAGTATCCCAAACATTACGCCGCCTTCACAGACCGGGACCGCATTTATGTTAAAGCGCAGTATCTTTTGTTCGGCCTCCTCTATAGTGGCGTTAGGAGGAATACTTATCGGCGGAGAGCTCATCATATCTGCGGCAATAATCTTAGGCACGACGCATTTCTTAATAGCCCCCAGGAGGCGCTCCTTCGCCTCTATAAGCGAGAGCCCCTTAAGCGTGGCGCTCGCCGCACTCGGGTGCCCTCCCCCACCAAGCTCCGTTGCTACGAGCCCGGCGTTAACTTCGTCTATTGCGCTCCTCGCGACCAGATGTATACGGTCGCCGGCGTCGGCGAGCATGAAGAGCGCTCCGGGGGAATCAATCTCCGTAAGCCTGTGGGCTATTATAGAGACGTCGTCCTTATGTTTTTCAACAGAACCAACGGCAATGACGACATCGACCCCGCCAACCGAGTATTTGGTCTCGCTCTTTAAAAAGTGGTTTAAGATATCGATCTCTTCGGGGGTCATTTCGTTAGAGAGGAGATCGGAGACACGCACAAGGTCCGCGCCGCTCTCAAGGAGAAAAGCTGCGGCCGAATAGTCGCTCGTAGTAGTGCAGCGGTAGCTAAGAGAACCCGTATCCTCATAGATGCCCGCCATGAGTATCGTCGCCTCACTCGGCGAGAGGGGTAATGCGCGCTCCTTTATAATAAGGGTAAGTATCGTGGAGGTCGAACCGTACTCGCCTATGACCTCGACCGAGCCGCGGATGGAGTCCTTCGTCTCAGGGTGGTGATCGTAGATATGGATATCCACCCCGTCCCTCGCGGCTACCTCAGAGAAGGGGCCGATACGCGCATCACTACGGACATCGACGAGTATCAGCCGAGTGACCTTTTCGAGGTCTATGGATTTAAGTTTTTCTATTTCAAAAGGCAGGGAAAGGCTTGAGAGAGCTTCCCTCAAAGCCTTCTCAAGGGAACCTGGAAATACGATATGGGCGTCAGGGTAGAGCTTCTTAGCAGCTACCATTGACGCGATGGTGTCGAAGTCAGCGTTCGTATGGGAAGTTATAACCTCCATACGAAAAGTTTAGCACAAATAAGTGCAACGTCACAGCAAATAACTGTAATATGATAGCTCTAACCTATAGTGGCGCGATTGAGGACTCATATGGACGGAAATCACGGCGGTGAAAGAACAAAGGCCGCTCCATTCTTTGGAGCGGCCTTTGTTAATAAATACAAAAGAATATTTAGTTACTCATCCATCGGGTCCGGGTCGGCGGTGGTATCGGACTTCTTATCTTTATCGGCGGCAGCATCTTCCGCGTAAGGGTCCGGCCACAGCTCGAGCGGCTCCGGCTCGGCGCTGTGACACCTGAAGCAATTGGTAAGAGGGAAGGCTACTTTGCCGTGGCAAGTACCGCAGTACTGTCCGGAGAGTATCTTCCTCATGCTCATCTCCGGGTTACCGCCCTTTTCCATCTTAAATGGCTCGGGGTGGCAGCTTGAGCAGTCGAGCCACTCGGTATGTGCCTTATGAGGGTAAAGGACTTTTGGCGGAGCCGGTGCGAACTTCTTTACGTCTATCAGGATATCCATATCAACGACGGTCATTTCTCCGGTGCCGTCAAGCGATGCTTTAGGCTTTATATCGCCGTCCCTTAATGCCTTAACCCAGTTGATCTTATTTCCGAAGTCGTCCACCGGAAGCTCATGGAGGGCTTCTTCTATAATGCGGTTCTTCTCATTGGGCAATCCGCCGGTATGGCAGCGATTACAGTCCGTAACAGCGAAGGCGGCCTTGCCGTTATGGCAGGCTCCGCAGTCCTTACCGGCAAATATATTAGCCATAACAAAGTCATTGGCCCCGGCCTTCATCTTAAACCCGATCTCGGTATGACAGACCTTGCATGTGAACTTACTTCTATGTAACCAATGCGGGAACTCTACCTCAGGCATCGCCTTCCCCTCACCGGTCTTATTATTAATCATAATATTGCCGTACTTACCCGGGTCTATCTCCTTAGTCCTGTCCACCCTGTCCACGATGGTTGGCTCCCCGGCAGTGGAGACGCCGGCAAAAAACGCAATGGCTGTGAGAACGGTTATTAGCATTAGCGCCAGAAAGGCAGTAGAACTCTTCTTGTCCACTTATAGACCTCCGTAAAATGATACGTACCGGACACGGGCCGGACTAATAATCCACATGACACTGTATGCAGAGGGTGTTGTACTTCACCCTTAAAAAAGCTCTAAAGCCGGAACCGGCGTGCGGGTCGTGGCAAGTAGAGCAGACAATTTTATTATCCCTTGTTAGCGGAAGCGGAGACGGCGTCGTGATCCTCACAACCCTGTCTATCGGGTGCCTGGTAACGGGATGGTCTGCGGTGCTGCCATCATGACAACGCAAGCAGACGGCCACATCATCGGCTAGCAAATCCGGCGGGTTAGAATGACACTCGCCGCAAAGCCCTGTGGCTCCCTTGATATGCGGGTTCACATAACTGGACTGAGCCTTACTCTCCCGGGTTAGAGCGCAAAGGAGGATTATTAGTACGGCGGCAGATATTAAAAACACCCTGCCTGCGTCCATTATTAAACTCCTGTGAAAAACCCTTTTGGTCATCTTAATAGTCATAGTTTACTTCAGTAGTCGGTATGGGGACCGTGCCGAAGTTAAAGTTACACATCTTGTCGGTCCCCGGGACGGCGGCCCTGAAGACTATCGAACCGGCCGACGTCGTCGTTGGCTTGGTATACGACTGGACGCACGCGCCATTCATCATCCTGTGACTCAGGTTCTCATCACCTATGAGGTCCGGGTCGTCGCCTATGTTTGAGCCGTGAACGCCAAGTATCCTATCTTTATATTCCTCTCCCGGTAGCTGCAATCTCTTTAAGTAGATGCTGGTATCGGGTGTTGCGCCGTTATCGTCTCCGCCCCAGGCTCCGCCGTGGCAGGTAAGGCAAAGGTTGCCGAACTTATTCGAGTTATTACCAGTATAGACGCCGAGCGAATCGTAGAAAGGTGAAGTAACGCTTAGCCCGGGCGGGTGGTTAACCCTGCTCTTCTTCGGGTTTGCAAATGCGCCTATGGCGTCTATGTAACCGTTATCGCCGTAGACGTCCCTGCGATGGCAGTTATAGCAGAAGTTCACCGAAGTCCCGACACCGGTCTCGTTGCCCCGCAGTATCCATTTATTGTCAGAGCCGTGCGGGCCTTTGACGTCTGTAGGGAGATTCGACCCGTGACAATCCGAGCATGTTACTTTGCTCGTATGCGTCATGTTGTAAAATCCGCTCCTGTCCACTTCCAGCCCGGTAAATTCAACGTAACGGAATGTCTGTGTAAGCGTGCCGCCCACTCCCCAGTTAGGGTTTGCGCCTGCTATCGGCTGATTAAGCCCTACGGCGAATACGGGGTGGAAGCTTGCGTTATTCGGGTTAAAATCTCCGCTGATATCCGACTGGATGACACCCAGGCTGTCGTCAGCGTTGCCTGAGGGCACCTCCGGAGTGCTTGCGATGGTCGTGCCGTAGGCGTATGCAGAATGACATTTCATGCACATATAGCCTTCGAGCTTGTCACTTACCGGCGTAGTGGTATCGAAGTCGACTATCGTATAGTTCAAGGCGGTGTTATCGATAATCGCGCCCGGAAGGTTAGCGGGCCATGTAAGCGGCTTTACTCCCCATCCACCGTAGAGGTTCGGCGCTGCGACATTACCGTTGGGGCCGCCGACGGTATGGTTACCGGTCTTTGCGCCGTGCGGGTTATGGCAGTCGGCGCACTCGACGTGCCTGTTCGCCAGATCAAGGGTTGTCGTGTCCTCCCTTACCGGGTCACCGGCTACGGGCCTTGTCGGCTGGTGAGTGTCGTACTTCATAGAGTCCATGACCGGATGTTGGTAGAACTTCATTCCGTTGAAGTAGGGTGTCATATCCGTTGTCGCGACAGTACCGTTATGACACGAGAGGCATGTCCACTCCTCGCCAACCTCTGTAGCCAGCCCCGGGTTCACCCCTTTTGTGAGGGCCATGCCGGCAGCCCCTCCGTGGGAGCGGTGGCACGATAGGCACCCCTGGAGAGCCGGTGTGTCGTCGGCGTATCCTGTAGCGCCTAAATCTTCGTGCCACGGGTTTGTCCCGGTATTATTCCATACGGCGGTGGATGTGCTGTGGACCGGCGTGTCGGCGTACCAGTAAAGTTTTTTGTGGCATGTCGTACATAACCCGGCGGAGTCTAGAGAAGCCACGAGGAACTTATCAAAGTCGGTTCCGTGCGGGTCGTGGCAGGCCGTGCACTGGAGAACGCCGCTATCGAGCTTTACCGTAGGGGGTAGCGTCGAGCTGTCGTGGATCTCCGCGTTGGCGGGAAATGCGTTTGAGTAAGAAAATGATACGGGGTGATCGTCGGAGAGGTCGGTGCCGATATGCGAAGCCGATGCGGAGCCTATCTTACCCGCGTCAGCCCCCTCGACATTTAAAAGACCGCTTGTGCTTGCGCCCGGAAGGTTTAAGAGCGACCCCAGGGCTATCGTTCCGTCGTGGCAGGAAAGACAAAGCTTCGACGAGCCGGTCGGCTGTCCCGTATTGGATACCATCGTATCGGTTGCGTAAACTACATAAGTGGCCCCTGAATTCGTCCTGTTCCAGAGGGGACCTTCGGGGTTGGCGCTGTGGGGCGTATGGCAAAATATACATATCTCGGTAGTATCCGGGCTCTTAACCATACCCGGTGAGTAGAAGCCAAGGTTGTGTTTGGTATCGGCGACGATTGCACCCGCCAGGGCCGGATAGAAGACCGCCGATAAGAACGAAATGATAAGTCCAGCCGCAAAAGAACGCTTTATCAGGGCACCTGCGCGCCACCTGCCGTGTGATACTATAATTCTATCAGACACTTTTAATTACCCCCGAGATATTCAAAGACCTGTACCCTGCCGTTATAGGAGTCTGCGACATATATATACGAATTACTATCTATATAGATGCCGGAAGGAAGCCAGAACTCACCCGGTCCGGTTCCCCTGGACCCGAAGTTTAAGAGAAAATCCCCGTCCCTGTTAAATATCTGAACGGTGTCGAATATGGCGTCAACCACATAGACGTTCCCGTCCCTGTCCACCGCGAGCCCCTTGGGCCTGCCGAGCTTCCCGGTGCTGTCGCCGTGCTCGCCGAATGTATCGAGGAGGCGGCCATCTTTATTAAGGACCTGAATCCTGAAATTCATGGAGTCGCTAACGAAGATATCACCGTTATTGTCAACGAAGATATCCACCGGATAGTTAAACTCGCCGTCCTCCCCTCCCCTTAGGCCGATAGTCTTTATATAATCGCCCTTCAGGTCGAAAACCTTAATATCGTGAGCCAGGGTATCGACTACATAGAGGTAGCCCTCGTTATGATCTATTGCAACGCCGGTGGGCCTCTTTAGACCGTCTATGGTGAAGATGAGACGCCCTCGCTTATTTAAAACGTATACCTTGCCTGCGGTGGAATCCGAGACATAGATATTATCAAGAAG
The DNA here is from genome assembly GCA_029262475.1 of Deltaproteobacteria bacterium. Classification (GTDB taxonomy): domain Bacteria; phylum Desulfobacterota; class GWC2-55-46; order GWC2-55-46; family JAJCZF01; genus JAJCZG01. Next base: position 29,515 of record JAJCZG010000062.1, on the reverse strand, counting down.
GTCTACTGTCACCCCCACGGGTGTGGTAAAGAGCTCGCCGCCTACCCTGTTGATACGCTTGTATTTCTTGGCCGCGATATCGAAGATATGAATGCTTTTAAAAGCCGAATCTGCAATTAAAACCCTCCCCTTGGAGTCGACCGAGATGCCGAAGGGCTTAATCACCCTGTCCTCGTTAGGGCCGACGATCAGGTCTATCACAGACTTTAGTATGCCCCTTTTTCCTCCGAGGTCTGCGGGGCGCTTAAGCGTCTTCACATAACCGACGCGAGGGTCGGCCGGAGGAGGCGGCCATACCATAGAGCCCGGCGGGGCTAACCTCTCCTCGTCAAGGGCTATACCGCCACCCGTAGTGCATCCGGTAAGCGAGATCAGAGCGACGATTAAGAGGGCGGGGACGGTTAAGAAAAAAATCCTCTTCGCCGCCGCGTCAAGGCGCCTTTCAAAGCGTTCCATCAGTGAATTAAACGTATGCGATATACATCTCATAGCATTTAGACTTTCATTATGAACGAGCCGTCCACCCGTTTGAAGGGAAACCCGCGTGGAGAGAAAAAATTACGCTATGGGCCGGAGAAAAAGACCTCTTTACTACTTAAAATATCCCGGTTACTTCCTGTGACAGAACTGGCAGATGGTCCCGCCGCTCGTTCTTAACCTCTGGCTGATATCAGCTCCGGCGTCGGCCCTGCCCCGCAGCAGTCCCCTCTCATGGGGATTATGACATGTAGCGCAGAATATCCTGCCGGTGCCGGGCGTAAGGGGAAGCGCTATCTTAGACTCCTTAAGCGAGAGGTTCATATTGTTAGCAATAGCTAGCGGCGGCTCAATCAAGTGGTTTGGAGAGCCCTTGGTATCATCTCCCATAGCCAGTCCCATCCACGCTCCTCCCGGATGCATCGGCTGCGGGTGACACTTGTAACAGAGGTCCCTCAGATTATCTTCGAAGCGGAGTTTTACGTCCTCAATGGACTTATCCTTATCGACATCGGGCGTGGTCGGGTGGCAAATGATACATGTGCCCCAGAGCACATCACCTTCGTCATTTATCTGTTCATGGGGGTTTATCAGGGATTTAAGCACCGTCTGGTAATCATCATGCTCCACGGCAAATGAGGTGGAGTAGACTAGGACGACAGGGATCACTAAAAGTAAACTTGAAAGAAATCTGCTCATAAATACTCCGGAGATCTGAAGTTACGGTACAGGTCGTTGCCGCTGGTCTGCGGCGAAGTCTGCCTGGCTTTGCCTTATAGGGCAAGCCGACAATTTCAAAAAAGCCTGCGGTTCTTTGATCCGGTTCTCCGACGGCTATTTTATACCAATAATACTTTAAATAAGCATTACCGGAGAGTTAAAATATATTAATCTCCAAGTCTGGAGAGCCAGAGGGTCTTTCAACCCTCAGGCAATGCATCCACCGGCGACCGGCGAAGCGTCAGGAACCGAATGCGTACAGGTAACCGTCTTTGCTTCCGACGTATAGAGCGCCGTCGACCACGGCGGGGCTCGCATGTATACCGCCGCCGGTCTTATAGCTCCACACGATTTCTCCGCCGGATGGATCAAGTGCGTAGATATTGGAGTCCTCGGAGCCAACGAAGATGAGGCCGCCTTCGGTCTTGACGGGTGTGGCATTTATAGCGGCGGGGAAGGTGTTCAGGACCCTGGCCTTCCCTCTTTTAAAGAGCCCGACCTCTAGGAGATCACCGTTTTTAAGCCCTATATAACCGGTAGTTCCATCTATTGAAGTAGAAGAGTACGGCCAATCCTGAAGCCTCTTTCTCCATAGCCGTGTACCTTTTGCGGTGTCGATTGCGTAAAGAATCCTCTCGTATGAAGCGACAAATAGTGTGGTGCCGCTCAAGGAAGGGGATGAGTAGATGGCCGAGGAGGTGAGCATGAACCAGTTCCTCCCGCCGCTCTCGGCGTCGTAGGAGTAGACTATTCCGTTCTTGCCGGAGATATAGACGCTGCCGTCATTATAGACCGGTGAAGAGTATATGCCGCTGTACTTCTCGGTGTCGGCGAGCTTCCTCTTCCAGTTACGCTTGCCGTCAGATGCTTTGATGGAATAGAGAAACGAGTCGGAAGACCCTATAAAGACAGAGCCTTGCGCGACGACCGGAGAGGTAAGCACCTCCCTCTTCGTCTCGAACTTCCATTTAAGAGAACCGTCGCTTGCGTTAACTGCGTAAACATTGCCGTCCTTCGACCCGAAGTAGGCTACACCGCCGGAGATAGCCGGTGTTGAGAGGATCTCGCCGCCGGTTTTAAAACGCCAGAGCTCATCGCCGCTTGAGGCGTCAAGGGCGTAAAGGTGGCCGTCGTACGAAGCTATAAAAACCTTCCCGCCGTCTATTACCGGTGAAGAGTTAATCTCCCCGCCGGTCTTAAAACGCCATTTCATATCAAGCGGAACAGAAAGGGGCTCATTTGATATTGACTTATGAGCTGGACCTCCCAGGAACATCGGCCACGACCCCGCCGCCGAAAGTGAGGGAGAGAGGGCCAGTAGCGCAGCAAGGGTAAATATAAGCGCCAGACCGCCCGGAAGACGCATCTGCTCTTTTTGACTATTAACTCGCTTATCAGCAAACCGTAAAAAAAACTTTACCATGATCATATCCTTGAGTAAGTTTAATCCATAAAGCCCGGATTACAGCGCCAAAACCCTATCTATAACGCTGTCTGCACACTTAAGTAACGCCGTCTTCACGCTATTTCACCCTACCACGCATCCGCCCGACGGAAGGGTTTTCCCTTAGAGATTCCTTCATCGCGGAGGCCTTCGGCGTACCGGCATTTGCAGGAGGCCTACAGGGAAACACTTGAAAAAAACGAGCCGGAGAGTACCGGTAAGCAAACCTTTTCCAGCGGGCTAACATTCAATTTGTACCATAACTATAGCAGGCAATTCAACAAATATATTAACCGCCCCACCGACAACGGATTAAGATTCGTGACATTTACCGATTGATAACCCGGTAACCTTTATTGAAGAAATACTCTTTTTATGCTAAATAGTAAGGCTATGAATAATGAATTAGAAAACTATGCTGATACCCTGGGCGAAACAGATATGAAAATATATCTAATGCCTCTGGCCGGCGCAATCATATTGGCCGCAGTCACGCTCGCCTTCTACATTCCGTCTATCGGAGGGGGGTTTATATGGGACGACGACGCATATGTCCTAAACAACACGCTCCTCCAAAGCATCGACGGCCTAAAACGTATCTGGTTCACTAACGAAAGCCCGCAGTACTATCCGCTCGTATTCACAACCTTCTGGATAGAGCATTACCTCTGGGGGCTTAAGCCCATAGGCTATCATATCGTAAACGTCGCTATACACTCCATGAACGCCATGCTGGTATGGTTCATCTTGAGACGCCTTAAAATTCCAGGGGCCTTTATCGTTGGCCTGATATTCGCCGTACACCCGGTGCATGTGGAGAGTGTCGCATGGATTACAGAGAGGAAGAACGTTTTATCCGGCCTCTTTTACCTGTCGGCGTTATTTACCTTCCTGAAATTCGACGACGGAGAGGGAAGACGCTGGTATCTCCTCTCCATCCTCTTCTTTATAATGGCGCTCTTCAGTAAGACCGTCGCCTGTACCCTCCCCGTAGCCATCCTCATTATAAGATGGTACCGGGTCGGAATGCCAACGCCCGGCTATATAGCCCTCATGGTTCCGTTCTTTATAGGAGGCGGCCTTATGGGGCTAAACACGGCACGCCTGGAAGTCTCGCGCGTGGGCGCTATGGGGCTTGAGTGGTCCATGACATTTGTAGAGAGGGTAGTGCTCTCGGGTAAGATCGCAAGTTTTTACGCCATGAAACTCTTTTACCCGGTCGAGCTAACATTTATATACCCAAGGTGGAGTATCGACGCAACAGACGCAAGTGAGTGGGTCTTCACCGCCGGGGTGCTTTTACTCGGGCTGATACTTCTACTATCCTTAAAGAAGATAGGCCGGGGCCCAGTCGCCGCGCTCGCATTCTTTATCGTGACGCTCTTTCCGGCGCTTGGCTTCTTCGACGTCTACCCGTTTAGGTATTCGTTCGTCGCCGACCATTTCCAGTACCTCGCAAGCCTCGGCGTAATCACAATAGCCGTAGCGATCCCTGCGTGGGCGTTTACGGTAAGGGGTGGCGGCTCCATTCCCACAAAAACCCTCTTCTACGCCCTCTCTGTGGCGGCAATTATAACGCTCGGCGTCCTTACCTGGAAGCAGGGGTATGTCTACACCGGCCTCGAAACGCTCTGGCGCGACACAATAAGGAAGAACCCTTCGGCGTGGATCGCACATAATAATTTAGGCACAGTGCTCGCCTCAAGGGACAGGCTCGAAGAGAGCGTGGAGTCGTACCGAAATGCAATCAGGCTTAAGCCCGACCACGCCAAAGCGAGAAGCAACCTCGGTAACGCCCTCTCGCGCCTCGGAAGGTTCGACGAGGCTATGGCCGAGTACAACGAATCGATACGCCTAAAACCCTTCGACGCGGAGACCTATTATAATATAGGAATCACATTCTCGGACCGTGGCGAATACTCCGAGGCGTTAGGCTACTACAGAAAAGCGCTCACCTACAAACCGGGCCATCCATATGCCCACTACAACTCTGCTATCGCCTACACGAAGCTCGGGCTGCCCGAGGCAGCGTCCGAGTCATACGCGAGCGCCATACGGAGCAAACCCACATTTGCCGACGCCCATAATAACCTCGGAAACATCTTACTCTCCCTCGGAAGGCTTCCTGAGGCCGCCACGCACTACAAACATGCGATACGCTACAAACCCTACAACATCTATGCTTACAACAACCTGGGGATTATCTTTTCCCAACAAAAAAAATTCGACGAATCGACATCCTATTACCGTAAAGCCCTGAAGATCGACCCCGGATACGCCGAAGCTTACTATAACCTTGGTGTTACGCTTGCGGATATGGGCAGGACCGCCGAGGCGGTCTCGAATTATCGGAAAGCCCTGGAAATAAAACCTGATTACGCGGACGCCCTAAATAACCTCGGCTCCGCCTATCTTGAAGAAAAAAGATACCAGGAGGCGGTCGAAAGCTTTGAGAAAGCATCCGCACTGAACCCTGATAGCCCTCGATTCAGAAAGAACCTGAGTATAGCGAAGAAGCTCCTGAAAAACGTAAAAAAATGATATATCATGACGGGGTAACGCCTTCGGGCTTGACACAGTCCGCTCCATTATCATAATATTTAAAGAGCAGTCGATTCTTGTGGTGTCAATCGGTTTTTAAGGACTCCACACAGCTATACACCATGAATACGACTATTTTGAAGGAACGGGCGTCCTGCTTATTTCCCAGGGTCGCCGGAGGTTGAAACTCTTGAATCCGGGCTCTCTTACAATCAGGCCGTACCTTGTGGTCTCCGCCGTCATTATCCTATCTATAATCCTCCTCGGATGTAGCGTAGATATGAACGAGCTCCTAAACGAGGGGCCTATAGACGACAGCGGCGGGCTCACGCCCTCCAAGCAAGCAACCTCGTACAGCGAACGGAGCGATTACTACGAGAAATTTTTCAGGGAACTCTCCGACAGAGGTGGCGTTATGGAAGGCACCTCCAAGACCGTCGCTCTCGACGGGCTGCCCAAGGGACAGGGCGGAGAGGTCAACTGGACGACTGCGGTCATGGAGGGGCTGATATCTCCACGGGGCTCTATCGAGCCCGGAGTGGAAGAGATGCCGCCGCTTAACCTCAATATATTCATTGAGGCCAAGGTGCCGCTCATGTCAAACGTGCTCTTCCCCCACTCAATACACACATACTGGCTCAGTTGCGACAACTGCCACCCCAAGATATTCGTACCGAAGGCGGGCGGAAACCCCGAGATGAGCATGAACGACATCTTTAAGGGGGAATGGTGCGGCAGGTGCCATGGAAAAGTCGCCTTCAACTTCTTCCCCATCGCGAATTGCAGGAGATGCCATGTGGTAATGAAAGGCGATTCGCAAGATAAATCAACGGAACGCTGGCGTTGACCTGAATTACCGCTTTGGACCAGGGAGCTCAAAAGACACTCTCGCCGGTGAATTCAAAAAGGGAAGATGAACGAAATAAACTCCAAAACACCGGCGTCCTTCAAGGCCGCTATCTTAACCCTCATCATAATATGCACCGTCTACGCCGTTGCCACTTACGTGAGAAATAGCGTCTGGGCAGACGAGTTCACACTCTGGGAAGACGTAACAGGGAAGAGCCCCATGAAGAGCAGGGGACATACCTACCTCGGTCTGGCGCACGCCCGGGCCAAAAACCTCAAAAGCGCGTACCTGAGCCTGAGTACCGCCGTCTCGCTAAACCCGACCGACGTGGAGGCTCGCTACAACATGGGCGTCTACTTGAGGGAAGTAAAGAAGTTCCCTCAAGCCAAAGCCGAGTTCGAATACGTAATCAGGGAAAGACCTGACCTTATAGAGCCGTACCTGGCACTCGCCGGCATCTACGCCGATCTCGGTGGAGACGCCAAAGCCCTGGAGCTTCTTTCCGGAGCCAGAGCGAGGTGGCCTGACGACACGAGGGTGATGCTCCAGGCGGCCACCGCCTACGGAAAGTCCGGCAAGCTTCGGGAGGCGGAAGCGGATTTCAAAAGAGTACTGGAGATAGACGGCGCGAACGGCTCTGCAATGACAGGCCTCGGCAACACCTACTACCTTCAGGGCAACCTTAAAAAAGCGCTTGAGTTTTACAGACTATCTGCCGATAACAATCCAAGCGACCCGGAACCACTCTATAATATAGCCCTCATATTCGAAAGGCTCGGCAACTACGATGAAGCCACCTCAAATTACGAAAGATTCATCAAGGTCGCATCAAACTACGAAGACGAATACAGTGGGAGCATAGTTGAGGCGAAGAGGAGACTTGGAATAATTAAATACCGCAGGGGCCTTTAATAATAACCCTAAAACCCCCTTTGCCTCCAAGCCGGAGACGTGCTTTCAGTATGAAAATCTTGACATACCACACTACCTTTTAGTAATATTACTTGTCATACGAAAGTACAGTAGAATATTTACAGTAAAAAACAAACCACAAAAGATAGGAAGAGGGCCGATGCTACAGAGCAAAAAACTTAGACTAGGACTTATTGTTTTCTTCGCCATGATACTTACATACGGTTGCGGGCCGGTAGTGCTCCCCGATGTCTATTGGCCGGGCGCGCCGGATCAGCCGAGGATAAAATACACCACTCAGTACGTAGGCCCCGGAGACTTCAATAAAGCAAGCCTTATAGCAGATGTACTCCTTGGCGGCAGACCGGTAAAGACACTTATAAAGCCGATGGGAGTTCATGTAAGCGAAGCCGGAGTAATCTATATTACCGATACCGCTCTCACCGTCGTCTTTGCGCTGGACCCTGTGAATGAGGACGCGTGGTCGCTGCTTCGCTACGGCAAGAGCCCGTTTCAAAAACCCATCGGCGTAACTACAGACGGCGCCGGTAACGTCTATGCCACCGATGCTCAGTCTAAAGAGATAATGATGTTCAACAATAGGGGTAACTTCCTTAAGAGCATCGGCGAGGACTCCAATATCGACAGGCCGACCGGCCTGGCCGCGGACACGAAGAACAACTTACTTTACGTATCGGATACCGCCGCGCACACGATCCATGTCTTCGACCTCATTACGCACGAGCACCTGCGCGAAGTCGGCGACGGACGCGGCACGCTCGAAGGTCAGTTCAACTACCCGGCGCACATAGCCGTAGGGCCGAACGGCGACCTCGTCGTATCCGACACCATGAACGCAAGGGTTCAAGTCTTCGACAAGAATGGCATTTTTGTTATCACCTTCGGCAAGTTCGGTGACGGCGCCGGCATGTTCGCCAGACCCAAAGGCATCGCTGTCGACTCGGAAGGACATATATACGTCGCGGACGCAGCATTTAATAACATACAGATATTCAATGAGGACGGAGAAGTACTCCTCGCCTTCAGCGGCTACGGCAAAAACCGTGGAGCAATCATCCTCCCGGCCGGTATGTACATAGACAAGGATGATTACATATACATCGCGGATTCGTGGAATGAGAGGGTAAACGTCTATGAATTCCTTGGAGAAAAGCACAAGAAACGCACTGAAGAGGGCGTGACACTTGTAAAGTAGGACGCGGCAGAATAGTACGAGAACGCGTAAATTTTAACGCATCAAAGATTAAAATGGCGTTAGCCACGGAAGATTTCAAGGCATAATCGATTATCTTCCGTGGCTAATGCCAATAAATTCACAAACAAATCCAACCACTTACAATACTCAAAAAAAATAATTAATTTTTATTAATTTTCCCCTTGACTAAGAGTCCTTTAACCTTTAGAATAGTCATGTGTTTATAAGTAGGCTATTCTCATGAAGGGGTTTAGAGGGAATACTTATATGTACGTCAGATTTTATCCGTTCGCTGGTTCAAGGAGGGTCAACGAACTTTCACTGTGGTGACGACGCCGCATTATCATTGGGGACGATGATGGTGGAGGTGTTTTTTTTTGCCTCCCCGCCAAATTAAGACCGACGATGGTCTGAAGCTAAATAGCAGTGGTAAATGTTTTTTCAACTTTTGAAAGGAGCAGGACATATGAAAAGATTTTTAACTTTGGCCCTCGGTCTTGGCCTCGTATTCGGCGTTGCAGCCACATCCAACGCATTATCCCCGTCTGACTTCCCGGCTGACGTAGCCGCCGGTGGTATCGCGGGTTCACGTCATAACCTTGGCGCATACGGTGTCCATTTCAGGGCAGACAACAGTGACGGTAACGGCGGAACGACTGAAATTTGTGTATTCTGTCATACGCCTCACCATGGCGCAAGCCACGCCCCGTTATGGGCAAAGGGCGCTCAGACAACGACCTACACCGCATACGGCACAACCGTAGCCGGTACCTTCATTGCTGATAGCGACATAGGCGCAGCCACACTCGCCTGTCTAAGCTGTCACGATGGTGTCAACACCATTGACACCCTCGTAAACGCACCAGGTAAGGGTAACGACGGGTCCAACAACACCAACAGGACTGACTTTAACTGGACCTTCACCGAGGATACCAACACTGTATCCGATATCATCGGCTCCACCAGGCTCAACATCGGTACGGACCTCACAAATGACCATCCGGTATCCGTAGCCTACCAGTTAAACAAGGCTTCACTCAGGGCCACCAACACGCTCATCAGTGACGTTATCATGACTTCGGCAGGCTTCACAGCCGGACAGAACAATGAGAACAACTCCACTACAACCACTGCTAACAGGTGGGCTGTAAAGGGTTTCATCAACACTGGCGCTACGATTGGCGATCTCCTCAGGACCACCGCCAACAGGGTTGAATGTTCTTCCTGTCATGACCCGCACTTCAAGAACAACACCTGGGACGAAGTTGAGTCCACTTGGGGCACCGAGATTGACGGCGACGGCATGTTCCTTAGAAGAGTCGGCGGTAACAGCGTATCCGGTGTTTGCAGGACTTGCCACAACAAGTAATGCGAACTCCTAAGTGTGAGTTGATTTAATTGACTTACCTCTACAATAAGAAAGGGCGGGCTGAATACTCAGCCCGCCCTTTTTTATGTAGCTTATTAATTAAGTGAGAAGCTTTACGTATCAGAGGTGAAGACCAGGTGCGACAACTTGACACCGCGCCCACCGCCCATCGCAACCGGCATCGCAACCGAAGACTAAGTATAGGTATTTAAGTAAGAGAATATAAAGTCGATTAGGCAGGGGGGAGCAGGGTAATCTAAATTGTCGGAGTCAATAGTTGGCAATTGTAGCCATAACAGAAAGCCGTGCGCTTAACAGAGACGCGCCAAGAGCGTATCAAGTGTTGCGCAAGCTGTCGTAATAAGTAATACCGGCCATCTATAGACCTTGACTAAAAGGCGGCAATTTAACTTATGCTATACGGCTTTATAGTTATTTGACTTCATAGAAGCAAATAGGAGAGCTGGTAGGATAAAGGCGCCAAACAAGTGCCATTATGATTGAGTAGAAAAAAATGCTTGACAAAATTTTCTATTATATTAGAATATACCACATACTAGTGCCGGACAGAGTTAGAGGCACTGTTGATGAGTCATCTTTCATGACGGAATATGACGCAAAGAATCATCCTGACTTAATATTACTTTCGTAGATCATTTCCGGAATTCATGGTGGATTCAGGGAGCTTGTGGTGAAGGCGCCGCAGTGCCGCTAAAATTTTATTTTGGCGACGTTGACAGCGCTTTTTCGTCGTTTTGGCCTATTAGTCTCTTAATGCAATTACAAGGCTCTGAAACCGAACTCATGAAATTTTTTTTCGCCAAACTTTCGATTCCTCTACTAGCCATCGCCATCTCCTTTCTGGCGCCTCAGACGGCTGGTGCCGGTGTGCCGAGCGATTTTCCGTACGGCCTCGCAACCGGTAATATAGCAAATACCCCGCATAACCTGGGTGCCACCAGCGTTTTTATAACCAACGGCACTACTAATATGTGTATCTTCTGTCATACTCCGCATATCGGTGTCGCAGGCGGCCCCCTGTGGAACAGGCAGACCCTCTCATCTTTTACTGCCTACGGCACGACGATTGGCGGCAGCTTCATTGCCGATAACGATATAAGCTCCAACTCGCTCGCGTGTCTGAGCTGCCATGACGGAGTCACTAGCTTTGATACCCTGGTAAACGCCCCGGGTAAGGGTAACGGCGGCGTGAATACGAACCAGCCTATCAACTTCGACTGGGTCTTTACCGTAGACGGAAATACCGTAAGCGACGTGCTTACCTCGCCATCTGCGGTACTAGGGACCGACCTTACCAACGACCACCCTATATCGGTTACCTATAAGGAGAAGATAGCGTCACTTCGCCCTACCAGTACATTGATTTCCTCACTGGTAATGACCTCGGAAGGGTTGTCAGTTGCTGCAGGCAGTGATGCCAGCTCCACGACAGCGACCTCCAACCGCTGGGCGGTTAAAGGGTTCATCTCTTCATCGGCAACGATTGGAGACCTGCTTAGTAACGGTAAGGTTGAATGCGCTTCATGCCATGACCCACACTTCCAGAATACAAGCTGGGACGAAGTGGAGTCCACATGGAGCAGCGCCCCCACTGTAACCGGCCTCTTCCTTAGAAGGGTTGGCGGTAACAGCTTAAGCGGCGTCTGCAGGACCTGTCACGCCAAGTAACCGGATCGTCTATCCGCCTCGTTCTCTTAAGATTTCACAAAAGATCACCCTTATAAAGAACTCTCTGTCCAATACGTTCATAGCGTAGCCTTCTCTACACTCCCATTTTGCGTTACCGTGCGCGCGGCTTAAGTGCGCTCTTTTTCTCCGAGGTCTCGCTTAGCGAAAAGAGCGGGCTTGCACGCCCATGTGTCTTTCCGTATGCCCCCACCAGCCCTGCCCCCCCCACCCCCCGGGCCAAGTCCCTTAGCGCGTTGCTACAAGTTTTTTCATATCAGCTCCAGCCTCTCTATTAATAATCTTAAAAACCGATAAACGGAACTACACTGAAAAGAAATTATTAAAGTCCGGGTCTACTTCTGCCGATATATACTATTGGAGTAATTCTCGTGGGGCTTTATGGTTCATGGTGAAGGTTGGACGACGTTTACGGAGATGGTGAAGTAATGCCGGGTCTTTTTACGGCTACTTATTATAAAAATCCCCTCTTAACGGTACGGGAGCTTCTTAGGGCTCCTTCTCACACTGTATAGACTGTTTTTTGCAGCCCGAACGCTCTAACGGCTACTGGCTTGGGTGCAGGCATAGTAATATATACCGGCACGGACTTTATACCATTAAAGAGGTTTACTGAATTACGTTTTGAATAAATTTCCCCTTAAAATTTTAGCTCTTCTTTTGGGGCTGGCTGTCGGTTTGTTTGCAGAGGAGGCGGCTTATTGCGGGATTCCAAGCGACTTCACTTACGGGGATGCTGCCTCCGGTATCGTCGATACACCGCATAACCTTGGATCAACCGGGGGTACCATAAGTAACGACGAAACCGACGTCTGCATCTTCTGCCATACTCCCCATCACGGGGGGTCGGGGATGCCGCTGTGGAACAGGCAGAGCACCGCCGCTTCCTTTAAGGCCTACGGCACCACACTCGCTGGTACTTACGTCGCCGACAATGGTGTAGGAGCAGCCTCTCTCGCATGCCTCAGTTGCCATGACGGAGTTACTAGCTTCGACACACTCGTGAATGCCCCCGGCAAGGGTGGAGGCACACCGGTTGACATGGGATGGACCTTTACCATTGACGGCAACACGGTAAGCGATGTGCTTACCTCCGTTACGGCTGTCATAGGGACCGACCTCAGAAACGATCACCCGGTCTCCATACCGTACAAGGAGAAGGTCGCCTCGCTCAGGGCAAGGAATACCGTAATATCGACGATTGAGATGACGGCAGGTACCCTGACGGCCTCTCTTGGCAGCGATGCAAGCTCCACAACGGCTACCTCCAATCGCTGGTCTGTAAAAGGGTTTATTTCATCAGATGCTACTATAGATGACATCTTACGCGACGGCAAGGTCGAGTGTTCATCCTGTCACGACCCCCACTTCAAGAATACGAGTTGGGACGAGGTGGATTCGACCTGGGGCGGCCCGACTGAAGTTACGGGCCTCTTCCTGAGGAGGGTAGGCGGCAACAGCGTTAGCGGCGTTTGCAGGACATGCCACAATAAATAATTGATGCACTCATTCCCTTAGACTCAACAAGAATCCATTAAGAAAAAAACAAAGCCGATAAAACTGATCTGTGTGCGTCACGCGGCATAGGTGCGCCAAATCTCTCCTGTTGCGCGATTCAGAACCGGGCTGGCCCGTCTGCCCGGTGTGGGTCTATGAGGATGGATTTGAATCTCTCTACGGTAACTTGACCTGGTTTTGAGCCCTTGGGTTTTCTTACGAAGCGCATCTCGGCGCAGATGACCTCGACCTTGCCGGCTTGCTTTTCCCTGCTTAATTTCGCTGCGATGCGCGCCGCCTCTTCTATCGTCGCCCTGGATGGCTCCTTGCCCGTGCCTTCCACCTTGAGGAGGACGTGTGCGCCCGGCGAGTCCCTCGCATGGAACCAGAGATCGCGCTTTCGCCCATATTTTTTTACCAGAAGGTCGTTCCCGGCGCTGCTCTTGCCGTAGAGGATCGTAAAGCCCTCCGGTCCGGCGATTGTCTTTACCGGCTCACCCGGCTTTGGCTGTGGCGCGGCTTTCGTGCCTCGCCCCTGCTGCGCTCTTTTATCTTTTGGTATGTATCCGGCCCGCTCAAGTGCGTCCCTTAATATCGTAAGCTCATCAAGGGTTTCGACTTTCCCTGTTTTAGCGAGCCACTCTTCAGTCTCCGCCACTTCTTTTTCAATAGACGGAAGGCGCTGTTTTGTGAACTTGAGGGTTTTTTTCCCTTTTTTAACGCGTTTAAATAGGGTGTCGATATTCTCTTGCGGAGAGAGTTTGGGGTCGAGCGGTACTGTTACCTCCTCCGGGGGGTCTTTGTAGTAGTCTGTTACCGTAACCTCTTTCATACCGCGCTTAAGGTTGGAGAAGTTGGCGACGAGATTCTCGGCAAGGTGAGAGCGCCGGGTGGCCGCACTTGCGCGTTCCATATCCCCGTGGAGGTTTTCTATCTTTTTGCGGAGCTTCTTCGCGCGAGCCCTGACGCTCCGTTCGAGGCGCCTCTTCTCAAGTTTAAGGTCGCTTGCTTCCTCGATAGAGTTAAATGCCTCGTCGGCGGCCTCGTTCCATGTCTTACCCCCCTTCTCCGTTAATAGCTCCCTGGAGGGTCTGCCGGAAGATGCGGGGGGCAGCGGCGCGAGGAGTTCGCCGGGCGTAACCCTTCTCACCGAATCTTCGGCGTCAAAGAGCTTTAAAGCGTCAACGACAATGCCCGCCCCATCGGTAAGTATTATATTGGAGCTCTTGCCGGTGAGTTCTATGACGAGTTTATGACACTCTGCTGCGTCGCCGGTCTTACTGCGAAGCGAGATCTCCGAGATGGCTTCACCTTCAATTACCCTTATTGCCTCGACGCGAGCATTCGTCAAGCGGCTCCTCAAAAGAGCGCAGAACCGGAGCGGGGAGGGCGGGTTCTTGTACTTCTTCCCGGTAAGGTGCATCCTCGGCATATCGGGCCTTACGGATATCAGAAGAGAGAAATCCCTTCCCCTTGAGAAGAGCTTTAGGATGACGCGCCTTGCGTCGGGCTGAGTGATCTTAGAGATTACTGCGCCAAGGAGGAGAGTTTTAGCTTCCTGAACTATATTATTTAAAAGTTGTGGACCCATAACTCCGGATTGTACCATAAGAATTGTAAAGCTACGAAGTATATCGGGCGATTTAAGTCTTGCCAATAAGTGCTTGACAAGGTATATTATTTAAGATATAAATTGATGTAATGGATACAGTATACAAAGCAACACTATTGTAGTCAGCCCCAATCAACCCCGTTTTGAATCTTAAGTGAGCGCTGAAATGGCCGATAAGGATAAGAAACCGGAAGTACTAAAGACTGCGGTAAAGGCCGTCTCCGAAGGAGTATCACGGAGGGGCTTTTTAAAGAACGCAGCCGTTGCGACTACCGTCGTGGCTGCAGCAGCCGGCATTACCAAAACCATCTCAACTATAATTCCAAAAGAAAATTTCCAGAAGAAGTACGCCGATGACATACTCGCCGGAGACAAGGCTCTCGTAGAGCGTGAGTACGTTGTTATGAGCGATGAGGAAAAGAAGGATATAGTAAAGCAGTTCGAGAGCTCCTATAAATACTATAAGTCCTGAGTTTTTCTAAAGGGCAGGTAAGCCGCCGGCAGGCCGAGGCGGCGGAGCATTAAACGACTTTATTTTGATTCTAACTAGCGGCACACGGACTTTCCGAAAGATAACAGGTTACAGATAGAGAGTGGGCGTGCCTGCCTGGAGTGATAGCCTTGTCAGACGAAAAGAAGAAAAACGAAACCCCTGAAGAAGAGTCGAGCAGACGGGACTTCTTTAAAACGATTGGTCTCGCCGGGGCAGGGGCGGTCGCCGGAGCTGCGGCGCTCGTAACGGGTTCCGACGAAGCCGAAGCCAAGATGACCTTCTCCGAGTACTTCCAGAAGAACTACCGCCTTATGGACGACGCAGAGAAGAAAGAGGCTGCGGCGCGCATGGAAAAGCGCTACTCCGAGGAGTACGGAAAGAAGACAAGGGTCGGCGTCGAGCCAGCCCAGGAGGGCGTGCTCTTCGGCTATGCCCTAAATATTCAAAAATGCATTGGTTGCAGGCGCTGCGTCAAGGCCTGCGTCAAAGAAAATAATCAGTCTAGGCATGACCCTGAGATAGAATTTATACGGGTCATAAAGATGGAGAAGGGTAAATTCTCCGAGGCCGCCCTCACAAAGGGCGGCTACCCGGATGGCGACTACGGCGTGCAGGTTGGCGGTAACGCCTACCGTAACGCGGGTTACCTCCTTGAGGGTCAGCACTACTACGACCCCCCGAAGGTCCCGGAGAAGGACTCCTTCTACTTCCCGATGCAGTGCATGCAGTGCGAAAAGCCTCCGTGCGTCAAGGTCTGTCCGGTAAGGACGACATATCGCGACCCGGACGGCGTAGTTGTTATTGACTATAACTGGTGCATTGGTTGCAGGATGTGCATGGGCGTATGCCCCTACTGGGCGCGCCGTTTCAACTGGGGCGCACCGAAGCTTCCGAAGAAGGAGATGAACCCGGATACGCACTACATGGGTAACCGCCCGCGTATGAAGGGGGTAGTTGAAAAGTGCATGTTCTGCGTCCAGAGGTCGAGGCGCGGACGGTATACCTCGTGCGTTGAGGTATGCCCGGTAGGCGCCAGAAAATTCGGCAACCTGCTCGACCCGAATAGTGAAGTTCGTAAGATACTCGACAGGAAACGTGTTTTCAGGGTAAAGGCTGAGTTTAACACCTATCCTAAATTTTTCTACTTTATAGACTAGGGAGAATAGATGCTGAGATTTATTCAAAACTTCATCTGTTTCGGTATAGAGTCCTTCTTCTACATCATTAAGGGCGGCATCAAGTTCTATTTATGGCTATTGGTGCTCATTTCTCTCTCCGGCCTAGTCTTCATCGCCGGAGCCATACAGGGTTACTACGGGATGATAGTCACCGGCCTAAACGATCAGGTGACCTGGGGGATCTATCTCGCAAACTTCGTCTTCCTTGTAGGGCTCGCTGCCGCCGCCGTGACGGTGGTCTTTCCGGCATACATCTATAAACACAAAGAAACCAAACATATAGTCGTACTCGGAGAGATGCTGGCCATAGCGGCGGTAAGCATGTGCATGATCTTTATCGTCTTTCACATGGGACGCCCCGACAGGGCCTGGCATGTCATGCCTGTAATAGGCATCTTTAACTGGCCGAACTCCATGCTCACCTGGGACATACTTGCCCTAAACGGTTACCTGGGCTTGAATGTCGTATGCGGCTTCTACTACCTCTATAAAAAATACATGGGAGAGCCGGTAAATACTAATTTTTACATGCCGCTCATAATTATCTCAATCGTATGGGCCCTTAGCATTCATACCGTAACGGCTTTCTTAATGAATACCATGCCGACGAGGCCGATGTGGGCGCACTCAGTCCTTCCGATAAAGTTTATTGTCACTGCCTTTGCGGCAGGACCGGCCTTCATGATAGTGGCATTCTCCATTATACGGAATAATACCGACCTCGAGATAAGCGATAAGGTCTTTGATCTTCTCTCGCAGATCGTCGTCTGGTGCCTGGGCATTGCGCTCTTCCTGACGCTAAGCGAAGTCGTAACAGAATACTACCCCAGCACCGAGCACTCCTTCTCGCTAAAATATCTCATTACCGGTATGCACGGACTTAATTCGCTGGTGCCCTTCTTCTGGGCTGCGATGATCTTCATGATAGGATCGTTTATAGCGCTTCTTAACCCTAAGATCAGAAAGAACTATACGATACTCCCGATGGTATGTATCGTCGCCTTTGTCGGCATCTGGCTTGAGAAGGGAATGGGCCTCGTTCTTCCCGGCTTCACACCGAGCCCTATAGGCGAGTTTGTGGAGTATTCACCTAGTATCATTGAGATCATGGCCTCTATCGGAATATGGGCCACGGGCCTTCTGATATATACAATACTCGCCAAGGGCGCTATTGGTGTGCTTCTCGGGGAGATCAAGTTCAGGGAATACCCGGACTCCTGATCCGAATAAGATAGTTTTATTATAATCTAATTTGAGAGATAACAAGTGAAATTTTTCTTTACAGCAATTTTATCCATGATAGTCCTTCCGGCCCTTGTCGCTAGCACTGCCTACGCCGACAATACGGAGCTAAAGAACAATACCGACTGCTTCGAGAGCAGGGAGGATGGCTACACCAAGATATCGAAAGATACCAGCGGAAGCCTCGGTTACGCCAGTATAGGAAAAGACGCCGAAGGCCCGGGAGACGGCGACCCATACTGGGGAAATATCAAGTGCTCAGACAGGACGAGCGGAGTCCTCTGGTGGAGCGACCCCTTTACCGGGGGAACGATCCCGATGGGTGATATGCTGAAGCTCGGAGCCGACTACGACACTGCCGAGGCGGTTGTAAAGCCTAGAATACCGCAGCTCGCCTACTATATGCCGTGTACCGCGTGCCATAACGGCGAGACTGTCCCCGTCCCTACTACGAAGAAGCCGAGGCAGTTATTTATGCATCAGGATATCGTAGCCGACTCCATGAACCTCAAGCACGGCAGGGGCGCTCTATGGTGTCTTGACTGTCATAACGCAAAGAACCGCGATACACTCATTAACCATTTCGGCGAAGAGGTGAGTTTTAACCAGCCCCAGGTACTCTGCGGCAAATGTCACGGCCAGATCTACAGGGACTGGCGCGACGGCATCCACGGTAAGCGCATCGGTAGCTGGGAGGATTCAGGGAAGCGCAGGTGGTGGACCTGCACGGAGTGCCATAACCCGCACGACGTACAGCCGCCCTTTAAGCAGCTTGACCCTGAGTATCCGCCGGAGCTCCCGAAAGGTATGTATAATACCGACCATGAGCAGCACCATTACCCTGAGGACGCCGGAGCAGGTCACGGAACTGAGGGTGGTGACGCCAAGGCAGATACCGCCGGAGGCCACTAATTAAGGCCGGTAAATATAAAACTTTCAAAACCCCCGAATGAATCTCCTTCGGGGGTTTTTTTATCTTCTTCCTGCTAAGATGGCCTCAAGGCGTTTCTTTAATCTTCTCCATTAAAACCCTATCTTCTCATATTAATCCTCTAACCTCCTTAATGCTCTGTAATAGTCATTTTTTCTTAAAGAAATCTCTTTTTTCCTTCTCAGGTACTTGACATATTCGTTCTCCATACCTAAGTTATTAATGTAAGTAGGACTAATAAACGGTTAAAGATTTTAAAATACGCAATCATGAAGTTTTTATCAATAAATCCAGGAGGTTAGTGATGGGTAAGATTATAGGGATAGACCTTGGTACGACAAACTCGGTCGTTGCGGTCATGGAGGCAGGCGAGCCTAAGATCATAGTAAACGAGGAGGGCAACAGGCTTACTCCTTCAGTCGTGGCCTTCACCAAGGAGAAGGATATACTCGTCGGACAGGTTGCAAAGCGCCAGGCCGTCACAAACCCCGAGGATACCGTCTTCTCTATAAAGAGGTTTATGGGGCGTAACTACGACGAGGTCAACGAAGAGATGAAGATGGTCCCCTACCACGTTAAGAAGGACGCAAGCGGTCGCGCCGTCGTAGAGAGTAAGAATATGGGCAAGGATTATCTCCCCCCGGAGGTTTCTGCTTTCACCCTTATGAAGCTCAAAAGGGCCGCTGAGGATTACCTTGGCGAGCAGGTCACTGAGGCGGTCATCACAGTGCCGGCTTACTTTAACGACAGCCAGAGGCAGGCCACCATGGACGCAGGTTAGATCGCCGGCCTCGAGGTAAAGAGGATTATAAACGAGCCGACGGCATCTTCTCTCGCCTACGGCCTCGATAAGAAAGCCGAAGAGCTTATCGTAGTCTACGACTTCGGTGGCGGTACATTCGACGTATCGATACTTGAGGTAGGTGATGGCGTCTTCGAGGTAAAGGCCACAAACGGTGATACCCACCTCGGCGGAGACAATTTCGACTTTCAAATAATAGACTGGCTCATAAGCGAGTTCAAGAAGGACCAGGGCATAGACCTTTCAGCCGACAAGATGGCCCTCCAGAGGCTAAAAGAGGCCGCCGAAAAGGCTAAGATAGAGCTTTCGAGCACCATGGAGACGGAGATTAACCTTCCCTTCATAACCGCCGACAGCACAGGGCCAAAACACCTCGTCCTTAGGCTTTCAAGGGCTAAATTCGAGCAGCTTACGATGGACCTCGTAGAGAGGAGCCGCACGCCATGTTTACAGGCCCTGAAGGACTCCGGCCTCTCGGCATCTGAGATAAGCGAGGTTGTACTTGTCGGAGGCATGACGCGTATGCCGGCGATACAGTCCTTTGTGAAAGAGATATTCGGTAAGGATCCGCATAAGGGTGTTAACCCCGACGAGGTCGTTGCCATTGGCGCAGCTATTCAGGGCGGAGTGCTAAGCGGCGAAGTGAGCGACGTCGTACTCTTAGACGTCACCCCGCTCTCACTCGGCCTTGAAACTCTCGGCGGCGTAATGACTACTCTCATAGAGAGGAATACCACTATACCGACGAAGAAGAAGGAGACCTTTACGACCGCTGCCGATAGCCAGACGCAGGTCGAGATACATGTGCTTCAGGGAGAGCGCCAGATGGTAACCGATAACCGTACTCTCGGGCGTTTTAACCTCGTCGGTATACCGTCGGCCCCGAGAGGCATCCCGCAGGTCGAGGTGACATTCGATATTGACGCCAACGGCATACTAAACGTATCGGCAAAGGATATGGCCACTAGTAAGGAACAGAACATTACGATAACCGCTTCAAGCGGCCTCTCCAAGGACGAAGTCGAGGACCTCGTTAAGGACGCTGAGACCCACTCCGACGATGACAAGAAGAGACGTGACCTTATCGAGAGCAGGAATCAGCTCGACAGCCTCCTATATTCTACGAGGAAGCTCGTTGAGGAGAATAAAGAGAAGATAGAAGAGGCAGACAAGAAAGAGATAGACGAGGCCCTTGACGAGGGTAAAAAAGCCCTTGAAGGAGACGATAATGAGCTCATCAAGGCGGCTATCGAACGTATTAATACAGCCTCGCATAAGATAGCGGAGATCCTCTATAAGACAGCCTCCACTGAGGAGGCCGCCGGCGGTGAAGCCGGTGCTTCCGCTGCGGGCGAAGAGGGCGCGGACGACGGTGAAGTAGTCGACGCAGAGGTAGTGGATGAGGAAGAGAAAGATGACGAGAAGAAAGAAGAAACTACCTGATAACAAAGGTAATTTACTTTAAAACCATGAGCCGGCGTACACCCCCCTGTGCGCAGCCATCTAAGGGGCCTCTTTGATATTTTTGTCCTTGCCGACAATTCTTTTGAAGAGGCCCCTCTTTTATTGTAGAATCTATCTTTAAACCCGACCCGCTCTTCTCTCTTTAGTGTAACGGAGTAAGAGGGGGTTGGAATAAACCGGGGTTATTTTAAAGATGAGCAAAAAGAAAGATTATTATGAAATACTCGGTGTGCCGAAGGATGCGACTACCGAGGAGATAAAGAAGGCTTTCCGTAAGCTCGCGAGAAAATACCATCCCGACCTTCACCCTGATGACAACGAGAAGGAAACGCTCTTCAAGGAGATGAACGAAGCCCACAGCGTCCTCTCCGACCCGGATAAACGCAGACAGTACGATATGGCTGGGAGGATGCCCTTCGGCGGCGACGGTCCGGGCGGGCCATTCGGAGGACACGGCGGTCAGGGAGGGCCTTTTGGCGGACACGGCGGTCAGAGAGGGCCTTTTGGCGGCGGCGGCGGGGGGCTCGACGACCTCTTCTCCGGTTTCTTCGACCAGGGACGCGGGACACAGATGCCCCAGCGCGGCTCTGATATGGAGTATACGCTTAGCCTCGACTTCATGCATGCCGTAAACGGCGCTGATGTGAATGTCTCCGTAAGGCGCGGCGGCGGATCGACTGAGAAGATAAAGGTCAAGGTCCCGCCCGGCGTTACCAACGGTTCCAGGATAAAGCTCGCCGGAAAGGGCGGGGCAGGGGTCGCCGGTGGCCCCCCGGGTAGTCTCCATATCATCACAAAGGTGCAAAAGCATCCATACTTCAAAAGGGTTGAAGACGACATCCACCTCGACGTCCCCATTACCTTGAAGGAAGCGGTACTCGGGACGAATATAAAGGTGCCGACGATAGACGGCTTTACGACTTTCAAGGTACCTCCTGGCTCACAGGGCGGCAGCAAGCTCAGGCTGAAGGGAAAGGGAGTCAAACACCTCTCCGCCGCAGGCCGTGGAGCAATGTATCTAAATATACAGATAAACCTTCCAAGAGAGCTTGACGATAAGAGCATGGAGCTCATCAGCGAGTTCGATGAAATAAATCCAAGTGATCCAAGGCTGGGATTATGGTAGTGGGTATGGTAGAATAAGTCAGTACGGGGTTGATAGACCCGTGCCCCACTTACCGTGATATCTGGCATAATCTCTTATCGTATTGTTACGGTAGAGCTCTTTTATCGGATACGGTAATTTTAGGTTTTGCTTTTTGAGGTGCTCCCATGATGGAACTTGAAGAGCTTAGAAAGAGGCTCTCTCCGGGGTCTATTAAGATCCTTGAAGAGGCCCTTGAAGAGAGTAGAAAACGCCAACACTTCTACCTTGGCGTCGAACACATATTCCTTGCCTACGCAAAGGTTGAAGAGGAGTTCTTCCTTGAAGTAATGGAAGACCTTACCCTTGACACCTACCAGGTACTTAACTTCCTTAACGAACATCTAAATGTTACGCGTCAGTACATAGGCGTTGGCCTGAAGGTCCCCCCGGCTACGAAGAATATTTTCCGTCTCGCGTGGGAAGAGGCCCAGAGGTGGGAGAGAGAAGAGATCGAGCCGACCGATATCCTGATGGCTATCTTTCAGGAGAACCACAGCCTCCCGCCGAGGATCTTCAGGAGCTTCGGCCTCGACCCCGACCACGTTTCAAGGCGCATAGCCATAAAGATCCGCAGTAAGGCCGAACGCCACGAAGAGATAAAGAAGAAGTACGACCTTCCGCCTAACCTCAAGCATTTCGCCGTTAACTTAAATAAGCTAGCGAGATTCGATAAGCTCCCGCACCTTATAGGACGCGACGGGGAGCTTCGGCAGGTGATGGAGATACTCCTTCATATCGACCGCTCCAACTCGGTGATGCTCGTTGGCGAGCCGGGTGTCGGGAAGACCGCCGTGGCCGAGGGGCTGGCGCGCCTTATCGAAATGAACCCGGAGAAGGTCCCCGAGAGGCTTCGAGATAAGCAGATCCTTAACCTCCAGATGAACTCTCTCGTAGCCGGAACAATCTTTAGGGGGATGTTCGAGGACAGGGTCGAGAAGATAATAAAAGAGGTGAAGGAGAAGAAGAATTTTATACTCTTCATCGACGAGGCACATACCATAATAGGTGCCGGGAGTGCGATGGGGGTCTCCTCCGACGCGGCCAATATTCTTAAATCCACTCTTACGAGGGGCGAGTTCCAGATAATTGGTGCTACCACCCTTACCGAATACAAGGAGTATATAGCCGAGGACGAGGCCCTGGCCAGGCGTTTTCGGTGCGTCCATATAAAGGAGCCCTCCATCGAGGAGACGAGGCATATAATATACGGCATACGCCCGAGGCTTGAGAAGAACTACTCCGTCTCTATCAGCGACGAGGCAGTAGAGACGGCTATGGATATGAGCGAGAGATATATGAGGAGCCTGAAACTCCCGGATAAGGCGATAGGCTGGCTCGATACCGCATCGGTAAAGGTGGAGGTCAGGGGGTCAGACGAGGCTGTCTCCTCAGGCGACGTAATCGAAGTGATAAGCCAGGAGACAAAGATTCCCAGAGACATGGTCTTTAGAGATACCGTCGAACGCTTCTCTAATATTGAGGAGGTCCTCTCTACTCAGGTTGTTGGACAAATGGAGGCGATAGAGGCGCTAGCGAGGAGGCTTCGTCTAAATAAGGGGCCGCTAAAGGAGAATTTTGCTCGCCCCGACGGCGTGCTTCTCTTTCTCGGCCCGACAGGGGTCGGTAAGACGGAGCTTGCGAAGGCCACGAGCCGTTTCCTCTTCGGCGACGATAAGAAGATGATACGAGTTGATATGAGCGAGTACAAGGACTCAACCATCGCGATCGATAAGCTCATCGGCATGCCGCGCGGCATAGTGGGCTCGGAGCGCGGCGGGATACTCACCAACATGGTAAAGGACGAACCCTACTCCGTGATTCTCTTAGACGAGATGGAGAAGGCGCACCCGAGCGTCCTAAACCTCTTCCTCCAGGTATTCGACGAGGGGTGGTTAACGGACGGCAGGGGGAAGAAGGTCTATTTTAGCGACGCGATCATAATCATGACGAGCAACCTCGGCGCGGACGAGTTCAAGCGTTACTTAAAACCCCTGGGCTACATGGGTGAGGACGCTGACGTAAGCGGCCTGAAGGCGAATGTAATAAAAGAGGTCGAGAGGAGTTTTAGCCCGGAGTTTATAAACAGGATTGACGATGTCGTAGTATTTTCTCCCCTTACGAGGGAGGAGGTCGCTGAGATTGCCGTTATGTATATAGAGAGGATTAGGGCGGATATGGAGGCTCACGGCAAAGCCCTTACCGTTACCCCGGAGGCCCTGGAGACGCTTGTGGAACACGGTTTTAGCAGTAAGTACGGGGCTCGTTTCCTCAAACGTAAGATAGACGACCTCTTGAAGATCCCCGTGACACTTAAGTGGAAAGATGGAGACGACTTCACCGTGGAGGTCGTTAGTGGTGAGATTCATATCACAAGCGTCTCGTTTGCTCCGGCCCTGGTATAGTCGAGGAGAAGACTTTTTTTATCCTGAGGGTCAAAGGAATTGACGCCTGAGTGATTTTACGTGTTTACTTATAATCATATGTTTCAATATATCGAAAGGAGAGAGATTTGATTAAAAATATTCTGGTGCCGTGCGACGGTTCAGATTACTCCGTAAGCGCCGGTGAGGCCGCAATATGGATTGCAAAACGTCTTGGAGCTTCCGTAACAGGGCTTAACGTCATAGATAGCGTTTCTCTTGACGGGTCTTTCTTTCACGACCTCTCCGGGGCTTTAGGCTTTGAGCCTTTCATGGACTATTCCTCCAAGTTAAGGAGTTTTCTTGAGGAGAGGGGCGCCGCCATACTCGACGCATTCGAGGAGAGGCTTAAAGAGGAGGGAGTAGAGTCGCACAGGGTTATCGCAAGCGGTGTCGTCTCAAGTGAGATATGCGAGAAGGCGAAGCTCACCGATATTGTTGTAATGGGTAGGCGTGGCATGAATGCAGAGTTTGATTACGGCCTTATGGGCTCGGTAACTGAGGCGGTCATAAGGAGTTCACAGAGACCTGTCCTCGTTATTCCGGAGGGGTTTACCGTGCCTCCGAAGAAACCACTTCTGGCCTTCGACGGGAGTGAGAACTCAAGCAAGGCGCTACATTCGGCAGCAGAGTTTGCCGTGGCATTCGGGATGCCGATTACGGTCCTGGCTGTCTCTAAAGGTGGGGAGAGGGAGGAAGCCTTAAGTGCCGCCGCCGAGTACATGGAGCCTTACGACGCCAAGATAGAATACGCCTCTATCGAGGGCGACCCGCACGACCACATAGTCGAGTACGTGAAGGATAACGGTTTTGACATGGTCTTTATCGGCTCTTCGCGTCACTCCAAGGTAGTCTCCATGGTGCTCGGTAGCACTACGGAGTATGTAATGAGAAATTTGGAGATTCCGTTCTTCATCGAAAGGTGAAAAGATAAGAATAGGGTAATGCTCGGATGGGGGGCTGGATATGCCCCCCTGTTGACTTTAAAGATGCGAGTTGCAGGCCGCTACTTAAGGGCTAGCTAGAGTAGTGTGGTGGAGGTTGTGAAGGTCGTTCATTACTTTACGGGCCGGATACCGCTTCCTACCGTTTGATTAAAACCCTCCCCTTCATGCCGAATGCCCTGTGCCCGGGAATATCGCAGACCATCTCCCCTTCCTCCGTGTCACCGACGAAGGGTACGAACCACCACTCCAGGCTTTTGCCGGGTGCAAGCTCAACCTCTCTGGGCTTCCCCTTGATTTCAGCGATCATATTGCCGGAGTCGTCCAAGACGACTATCTTTTTTGTAAAGACATGGGCTGATAGATCCGGCGCGTCAAGCTCATGCGTCATCTTTCCCTCATTATATATAGTCAACCTGTAGAGCTTGCCCGACTCGAATTCAAGCTCTTCGGGTAAGAATCTGTATTCATCGAGTGTCAGGAGTACATTGATCGGTTCTTCCTCCGAGTGAGAGTCTTCCCCGAAGCCCGGGGTCACGGATACGAGTAAGAAGAGTAAGATAGTTATAAAAACCTTTTTCATGACTTCATCCTTTTTTTGCTCCGGTTAACCGCATCCATGTAGAATATACTGTCTCTCTAGGTAAGGTGATACTCCTTCGCCGCGTCATTGATCAAGCCATTATATCGGCCTCTCGGGGCTAAACTTGAATCTGCGGAGACGGCGGCTAAGGGAGCCCCTATGGAACGACGGTAGAGCAGGAGGAGTAGGGATCGGAGCTTCTAAAATTTCCTAACCCTTCCTGAAATCATTGGCTTATCTTTTTCTTCTATGCTAATTTTAATAAGATAGGCATTTTTCGTTTAGATGGCCGTAACGGCTGCTACAATGGCTTTTAAAGTGCGTTCGACGTTCATGGTGCACCATGTTAAGTGAAAAAGAGAATAATTATCTTGAGTTGATTAGAACCCCTCTTGAGGGGCGCGACTCCAGAGCGATAAAGCTCCTCTTTAAGGGGCTTCATCCAACCGATATAGCTGCGATATTCAATGCCGTAAGTGAGGAAGATATGCTCTTCCTCTTCCGCCTCCTTACGCCCGATGTTGCGAGCGAGGTATTCCTTGAAGTAGACGAGCACCTTCGTGAACGACTTATCGCCGTTATCTCATCTAACGAGCTCGTCGAGGTCGTTGACGAGATGGAGACCGACGACGCCGCAGATATAATAAGCGAACTCCCGGCTGATGATGCCCGGAAGGTACTAGACAGCCTCGACGACGAAGAGTCCATTGAGCTTCAGAAGCTCTTAAGTTACCCCGAGGATACCGCCGGCGGAAAGATGCAGACCGAGCTTATAAGCGTCAACGAGAACGCCACCGTTGACGA
The DNA here is from genome assembly GCA_029262475.1 of Deltaproteobacteria bacterium. GTDB lineage: Bacteria > Desulfobacterota > GWC2-55-46 > GWC2-55-46 > JAJCZF01 > JAJCZG01. The sequence continues at coordinate 3,162 of JAJCZG010000062.1, read as the reverse complement.
GGCCATCGAAGAGGTAAGGCGAAATGCCAGCCATGTAGAGAATATTTCAAATGTATTCGTCGTTAATTCATCAGGAGAGCTTGTGGGGGTCGCCCCGCTCGATAAGCTCATACTCGCACGCTGGACCGAGAAGATAATGACCGTAACAGACACGGAGCCCATCATGGCAGTTACCGATCTCGATCAGGAGGAGGTCGCTAAACTCTTCCAGCGTTACGAGCTCTTTACAATGCCGGTCGTGGACCACAACAATAAGCTCCTTGGGCGTATTACCGTAGACGATGTGGTAGACGTTATCGAGGAGGAGATTTTTGAGGATTTCTACAGGATGGCGAGCCTTAATGTCGGAGAGAAGCCTCTCGACCCTCCCTTCCGTGCCTTTAAGATGCGCGCCCCGTGGTTGCTCCTTAATCTCGTTACCGCCTTCTGTGCAGCGAGCGTGGTTAAAATATTCGAGGGCACTATAGAGACGTTAGTCGTCCTTGCAGTCCTTATGCCCATAGTCGCCGGCCTCGGAGGAAACGCAGCCACGCAGACTATTACCGTTGTCATAAGGGGGCTAGCGCTCGGCGACGTAGGGCTCAGAAACGCTAGAAAGATCATCTTTAAAGAGACCTTGGTAGGGCTCGCAAACGGTCTCCTCATCGGCGCGGTCGCGGGTCTTATCGCCTATATACTCGGTTCGGATGTGATGCTCGGCGTCCTGATATTCCTCGCCATGACGGCTAACCTGTTTATTGCCGGGTTAGGCGGGGCGACGGTGCCGCTGATACTTAGACGATTAAATTTAGACCCGGCGCTTTCTTCGAGCATTTTCGTTACCGCCTTTACAGATATAGGAGGGTTTTTTACCTTCCTTGGTCTTGCAGCGGTCTTTATTAAGGCGGGCTGGCTGTGAGGCGCGGCAGCTACAAGACCGATGCAGTAGTACTTAACTCATACGACTACGGAGAGAGTGACGCTATACTCGCACTCTATACCCGCGACTACGGGAAGATAAAGGGGATTGCAAAGGGCGGGAGAAGGAGCAAGCGCCGTTTTGTAGGCACGCTCGACCACGGGACCTTCATCAAACTCGATTTTTTTGCAAACGGACGCTCGGAGCTGGTGCGCCTTGAGAATTCAAGCCTTGTAGATTCCTTCCAGTCGATAAAGAGCGACCTTACGACGCTTGCGCACGCGAGCTTCTTCTTAGAACTGGTAAACGAGACGACAAAAGAAGGTCAGGTCGGCAGGAGGGTCTTTAAGCTCTTGACGGGTTCTCTTGGTCTCCTTGCCGGGGGGGCGGATTCATCGACCCTTACGAGGTGTTTTGAGATAAGGTTACTTGAGATGCTCGGCTTCATGCCTCATATTGTGGGCTGCGTGAGCTGCGTCACGGGGGTTCAGGAACTCGGCTCGCTCGCTCTATTCTTTAGCCCCTCGAGGGGAGGGCTAGTCTGTAGAGAGTGCGCCGCCTCTTCAGGGTACGGCGCCGGAGGCGGGCTCGTGCCGTTATCCATGGGTACGGCCAGGTTCCTTAGTAACGCGGCGAGCTTTGATATGAATAAACTTACGCGTCTTAACCCGGGTAGCTTAATCCTGGGCGAGTCGGAGAGGGCGCTTCACGCCTTTATCGGTTATCTTACGGGCAGGGAGTTTAACTCTCAAAGATTTTTGAGGAGCCTTAATAATTCTGAGCTTGCTTACTTCAGCGCCGTATAAAGATTCGCTCCATGCCGCACAAGGATCAGCTGTTAATTTAAGACGACGCCAGCCGGTTGGCACGGGCCGTTATTTGATGTATATTGTAAATTCTATAGATATTAATATTTTTCGGAGGAGATATGTATTTTCAGGAATTGATATTGGAGCTTCAGAGGTTCTGGGCGGAGAGGGGCTGCGTTATTCACCAGCCCTACGATATGGAGAAGGGGGCGGGGACCTTCCATCCGGCGACTTTCTTGAGGTCGCTCGGCCCGGAGCCGTGGAAGGCGGCCTACGTAGAGCCGTCGAGGCGTCCGACGGATGGCCGCTACGGAGAGAACCCCAACAGGCTCCAGCACTACTACCAGTTTCAGGTAATACTTAAACCGTCTCCAGGCGACATACAGGAGCTTTACCTTGAGAGCCTTGAAAAGCTCGGCATCGACCCGCTAGCCCACGACATACGTTTTGTGGAGGACGACTGGGAGTCTCCTACGCTCGGGGCCTGGGGGCTCGGCTGGGAGGTCTGGCTAGACGGTATGGAGATAACTCAGTTTACATACTTTCAGCAGGCAGGCGGCATAGATCTGCCGCTGGTCTCCGGGGAGATAACATACGGTCTCGAGCGTATCGCGATGTATATCCAGGGTGTAGAGTCGGTATTCGATCTTAAGTGGGCCGAGGGTGTGACCTACGGCGACGTCCATCACAGGGGCGAGGTCGAGTACTCCAGGTATAACTTCGAGGAGGCCGACACCGATATGCTGACCAAGCTCTTCGATATGTACGAAGGCGAGGCAAAAACACTTCTTGAAAAGAATCTGGCGCTCCCGGCCTATGATTTTTGCCTCAAGTGCTCCCATGCCTTTAACCTCCTCGACGCTCGCGGCGCGATAAGTGTAGCCGAGAGGACTAGCTATATCGCAAGAGTAAGGGGAATTGCCAGGGGGTGTGCCGAGAAATACCTTGAGGTGAGAGAGGAGCTCGGCTTTCCGCTCATAAAAGAAGGGGCCAAGGCGGAGTGACGGTTTCTACCAGCTCTGTTTCTTATTGATTATAGATCCGCTCTATGGTATAAGATCCTATTACCTTATGGGCAATACGGGGCGTGGCGCAGCTTGGTAGCGCACCTGCTTTGGGAGCAGGGGGCCGGAGGTTCGAATCCTCTCGCCCCGACCATTTAACCTTCCGGCCATCTTTATAGAAACCGGGCTTTCAAATGGGCCTTCGGATTTAGATATCCGGGTGATTTTTTCGTTCTTACCGGGGTGTTGTGGGGGGGGGGGTAGTGAATTGACGCTTTATTAGCGCGCCCTCTTTTGTTATAATATTACTTGATTTGCGCCAGTAGCTCAGCAGGATAGAGCAACTGCCTTCTAAGCAGTGGGTCGGGAGTTCGAGTCTTCCCTGGCGCACCAGGAGACTCAATGTATCCGCTGCCTTGCGGATATATCTACATACAGGCCGGGGGGATTT